>JBDTEG010000073.1:0-3603 GCA_039922695.1 Rhodanobacter sp.
TGATCGACGTCAGCTTCAGACCGGTGGGACCGCAGTTGTTCCGGCTGATCAACCAGGGCTCCAGCGACGCCACCGAGGTACCGCTGTTGCGGACGATGAACCGCACGCGGATCTGGGTATGGATTGTCTACCTGATGTTGCTGGCTACCGCCTGGCTGGGATTGGTCAAGCCGTTCTGATTACGCGGACCGCGATGAATAGTCCGTTGCCGCAGCGCTCGCTGATTTCGATGATGGAGCAATGACATGCCTCTGCAGTTCGAGCGTTTCACCATTTTCTGCCGCGACATGCAGGCGTCACTGGCGTTCTACCGCGACGTCCTGGGCCTGCTGGTGGTCGAGGAGAAAACCCTCGAAGGCGCCGCCGCCGGCGGTCTGCTGCAGCTGCCGCCTTGCCGCATGCAGATTGCATTGCTGGCAGCCGCCGTAGACTCGCCGGTCATCGTCGGCTTGTTCCAGATCAGCGAAACGCCGATGGCGACGCTGCACCCGCCTATCGGACAACCAGCCTGCGGGCAGACGGCGCTGGTTCTGTCCACGAGCGATTTCGACGGTCTGGAAGCCGCACTCATGACTGCCGGCAGCCGATTCCTCACGCCACCGGTGCGCTATCCCAAACGCCAGGCCAGCGAACGCTCGCCGGCAGGCATCTACCGGGAAATGATCGTGTACGACCCCGACGACATCCCCGTCAGCATCCTGCAAATCGACCCGATCCCTGCCGACGGAGCAACCTGACGTGCTGCTGCAGACTCTGCTGGTCGTGCATATCGCGGTGCTCGGCTACTGGCTGGGCGCGGAGCTGGTGATCAACAGCACCTACCGCTACGTGTCCTGCGGCAGCCAGCTGCCTTTTGCCGAACGCAGCCGGCTGATGGAGCACGTCATGAATGTGGACCAGCATGTGCGTTATGCACTGGTGCTGCAGGCCGGGCTGGGGTTTGCGCTGGCCGCCCTGGTCGGGTTCGTGCCGGGTGGCGAGAGCACGGCGTGGCTGGCCGGCGGCTTGTGCGTGCTGTGGCTGGCGTTTGTCGAAGCCACGCACCGTCTGCGCCACCGCGACAGCGGCCGTACGTTGGGCGCCATCGATCGCAGCTCGCGCTATGTCTTCATCGTCCTTCTGCTTGGTATCGCCACCGGTTTCATCGGCAGCAGTTGGGAAATGCCGCTGTGGCTGCACATCAAGCTGGCGCTGTTTGCGGCAGTAATTGCCAGCGGCGTCGGCATCCGGCTGGTGCTGATCGGCCATTTCCGAACCTGGAAGGTGATGGCAGTCGAAGGCCCCAGCGACGTCACCAATGCCATCATCCGTCAGACCTATGCACGCGCGACTTCGGTACTGGGCGTGTTGTGGCTCTTCATCCTTGCCATCGTCGTGGTGAGTGTGTGGAAACCGGCCTGACTCCGCACTGTGACCTGATTGGCGCCCTGCGTGAGGCCGTCGGCAGCGACGCCGTGATCATCGACGACGTGGTACTTGCCGGCATGGCCAGCGACCTGTACGCCGAAGGCCCGTTGCCCGTCGTGGTGATTCGTCCGCGCACCAGCACGGCACTGGCCGCCGCCGTCGCCGCGACCACCTCTCGCGGCTATTCCGTGGTACCACGAGGTGGTGGCCTCAGCTACACCGGCGGCTACGTGTGCGAACCCGAACACACGGTGCTGGTGGATCTGTCCTCGCTTGATCGCATCGTCGAGGTCTCGGCGCAGGACATGTACATGGTTGCCGAAGCCGGCGTCACCTGGAAACAACTGTACGAAACACTGACGCCGCTGGGCTTGCGACTACCGTGCTTCGGTACGTTCTCCGGCGCCGGGGCCACCGTGGGTGGTGGACTCAGCCACGGTGCGTTGTTTTTCGGCAGCGCACGCTACGGCACCGTCGCCGACAATGCACTGGGCCTGGAAGTAGTGACCGCCGACGGCACGCTGCTGCGTACCGGCCAGTGGGCGCTGCAGAAATCCCCGTCGCCGGTGTTCCGCAACTTCGGCCCGGACACCACCGGCCTGTTCCTGCATGACGGCGGCGCGCTGGGTATCAAGACCAGGGCGTCACTTCGATTGATCCGGTTACCGACCGCCAACGGCTATGCCTCCTACGCGTTCGCGACGTTTGCCGCCGCTGGCCGGGCGCTGTCTGCCGTGGCCAGGGCTGGCGTGGCCGAGGAAGCCTACGTGCTGGATCCAGGGGCGGTGGCGATCCAGAGCGAACGAGGCAACAGTCTCGGCGACGCATGGCACGCAATCCGCCAGATATGGAGTTCGACGCGGGGCATGATGGCCGGGATCAAGGCGCTGGTCGAACTGGCTCGAGCCGGGCGCGCGGTGATACCCGAGGGTGCCTTCACCCTGCACATGGTCGCAGCAGGAGCTTGCCAGGCAACCGTGCTGGATGACCTCGCCTGTGCACGTCAGCTGGCCTTGGCCGAGGGTGGCGTGGCCATCGCTGCCACCGTGCCGCGCATCGCGCGCGCGGATCCGTTTCCGCCACTGAATGCCGTCCTCGATGCCAGCGGCAGCCGCTGGGCCGCACTGAACGTCAAGGTAGCTCACTCGCTGGCGCAAGCACTGATCCACGAACACAAGGCACTGGTGGCGCGCCATCGCCAAGCCATGCACGACTGCGGCGTACGTGTCACCTGGCTATGCTCGGCACTGGGCAATCACAGCTTCAGCTTCGAAGCGGTATTTCACTGGTTCGACACCTGGTTGCCGCTCCATCAGCAAAAGGTGGATCCAGCCCTGTTGGCCAGCTTCGCGCGCCCGACACCAAACCCGGTGGCACGCGCGCTGGTGGCGACGCTGCGTGAGGAAACCTGCGCCCTGTTCCGTGACCTCGGCGGGGCGTCCAGCCAGATCGGCCGCACCTATCCTTTCCTGGAAACCCTTGACCCGGCCCCGGCCGCGTTGCTGCGCGGACTCAAGACACAGTTGGACCCCAGTCGGCGGATGAATCCCGGCGTACTCGGGCTGTAAACGGAAGCCACTTTGCCAGGTCCACCACGCCGCCAGCCTCATGCCAAGCAGACGGTCGTTCCAGCCGCAAGCTGTGTTCCTGCCAGGCGAATCGCGCCCCATGTCTCTCTATGCGTTGCTGCAACGCAATACAACCGCTTCAAGAAATATCGTTAAAACTATCTTGATTGTCCGGACAAAGTGAAAGATACTGCGATCGATCATTGTTATAACTACATAACAATCAGGTCAGGATCCGGAATACACCTGCCAACCGCTGCCGAGGTAGTGATGAACAAGTATTTGAGCCGCAATCTGCTGGCCTCGTCGATTCTTTCAGCCATGCTCGTCAGCCAAGCCTATGCACAGGGCAACAGTGGCGCTGCCACCACGAGCGCCCCCCCAGCCAGCACGGAGCAGGCTCCGGACGCATCCACAAACCGAACCGATGCGTCGAAGAAGCAAGCCGTGCAGTTGCAGAACGTCACGGTGACGGCGCAGCGTCGCCAGGAGCTGGTCCAAAAGGTACCGATCAGCATCACCACGCTGAACGCGGTCCAATTGCAGCGCATGAACGTCACCCGCCTCGACGACATGAAGTTCGTGGTACCGAACGTTGTCATCGAGCAGAACACCGCGCTCAACACGG
>JBDTEG010000074.1:0-5388 GCA_039922695.1 Rhodanobacter sp.
CCGCCGCGCGCGGTGCGCGGCGAGCTCATGCGTTTCAGGCCCAGGATGAACAGCAGGGCGGCAAGGAAATAGCACGCCTTGATCACGGTCGGCAGCCAGGCCATCACTTGCTCCCCTTGCCGGCGTCCGGCTTGCTGGACTTGAACATCTCCAGCATCCGCTCGGTCACCACATAGCCGCCGGCGGCGTTGCCCGCGCCCAGCAGCACGCCGATGAAGCCGATCGTGATCTCGAAGGTGGTCTGCGCATGGCCTAGCGCAATCATCGCTCCCACCAGCACAATGCCGTGCACGAAGTTGGAGCCGGACATCAACGGCGTATGCAGGATCACCGGCACCCGCGCGATGATTTCATAGCCGGTAAAGGCAGCCAGCATGAAGATGTACAGTGCCAGGAAACCGTCGATCATGAGCCCACCCCGCCAGGATTCATCTGAACCCGCATCATACGGGAAGCACGGCGGTCGTCGAGACTCCCGTGCAAATGCGCGTTTTGGAGGCCCAAACGCCTGCACCGGGTCAACCCCGGGGCGGCAGCCGCGTTGAACAGGACAGATCCACCGATGGAGCCACGGAATGATCCGACCGACGGCACTGAAGCGGCAGCCGTGAGTACGATGGCTGGCACGCTCGATGCGGACATGCTGGCTGCTGGCAACTACAGCGACATCCGCGAAATCCCGGCCACGCTCGATGCGTTTCTGGCCCAGGTCGAGCGGCGTGCGTTCCGCATGGCCGAGCTGCAGCTGCGTCAGCGCGAAGACGCCATGGATGCCGTGCAGGACGCCATGCTGCGCCTGGTGCGGCACTACCGCGACAAGCCGGCGGCCGAATGGGCACCGCTGTTCTGGGGCATCCTGCGCCGACGCATCGTGGACCTGCAGCGTCGACGCAAGGTACGCTCGATCATGGTCGGCTGGTTCGGTGGCGGCCACAGCGACGAAGGCGACGAGCTGCCTGTGTGGGAGCCGGCCGATCCGGGCCAGGATCCGCTGGGTCGCCTGCATGACGTCGAGTCATACGCGGACATGTCTGCCGCGGTACGGAAATTGCCGACGCGTCAGCGCGAGGCTTTCATTCTGCGCATGCTGGAGGGTCTGGATGTGGCCGAAACCGCACGCGCCATGGGCTGCGGCGAAGGCAGCGTGAAAACGCATCTGTCGCGCGCCATGCATCAGTTGCGCATCGAATTGGAGGATTGGCGATGAACTCGTCCGACGATAGCCGGCGTCATGACCGGCAGCACGAACCTCTCGAACAGCGCGCCCGCAAGCTGTGGCGCGAGGCTGCCCGGCAAGTCGATCCCGCGACCGCCGGGCGGCTGCGAGCAGCCCGTCACGACGCGTTGCGGGAAGCGCGAATTCCGCGCGGACATGCCACGCGCTGGCTCATTCCCACTGGCGCGGTCGCCATCATCGCGCTGGCCGCGATGATGGTCTGGCAACCGTTGCCGCGCGCACCCTCCATGGCGCCGGAGCTTGCTGCCAGTACGGCGCCGGAGTCGGACAACGACTTGCCTCCCAATCCCGAACAGGTTGACCCGGCTCTTTACCAGAACCTCGATTTTTACGCCTGGCTGGCTGCCAGCGATCGCCAACCGGCCGCCCGCTGAGCCATGCTCAAGCATTCGCAGCTGATGCCTTTCCTGTTGCTGGCCGCGTTGCTGGCCGGCGTCATCACGCCACTGCGCGCGCAGACGGGGCCACCAACACCAGCGCCCACCAGCACCGACATGCCGGCGCCAACAGCGCATCCGTGGGCAAGCCTGGACCCTGCCCAGCGTGAGGTGCTGGCCCCGCTGCAGCAGGAATGGAACCGCATGCCGCCACGCAGGCAGGCACACCTGCTGCAGAAGGCGCAACACTGGGTCACGCTGCCGCCGGAACGGCGGCAAAAGGTTCGTCAACGGATCGCGCACTGGCAGCAGATGACTCCACAGCAACGCCGCGAGGCGCGCGCCAACGAACGCAAGTTCCGCGAGATGTCGCCGGCACAGCGACAGCGCCTGCACAACAGCTTCGAACGTTTCCAGCAGTTGCCGCCCGCGCAACGCGAGCGCTTGATGCAGCAGTGGCGCGAGTTGCCACCGGCGCAGCGCCGGCAATCGAACCAACAGGAGAACCACGGCGCGGCCGCCACGGGACATCTGCCCGTGCATTCAACGGGCGCCGCACGGCCTCGCTGACCCTCCTCCCCCACCGCGTCGCAGGGGGGCACTGCCCGCCACCGCTGGTCCGGACACACCCACAGGCTGGCGGGTACTCAGCCGGCGAAGCGCACTTCCCCGGCGTGCGTCAGGCAACTCCTGGCCACCAGCTCATCATCAAAATCCGGTTTCAGTTCACCCTCGTGCACCAGCAGTTCGACAAAGTTGTACACATTGCGCGCATACATCTCCGAGGCATGCAGCGGCGCACCGGCCGGCACGTTGAGCGGACCCAGGATCACCACGCCGCCGTGCTCGACCCGCTCGCCAGGGCGGGTCAACTCGCAGTTGCCGCCGCTCTCGGCCGCCAGATCCACGATCAGCGCGCCCGGCTTCATGCCTTCCACCATCGCCGTCGTGAGAATCTTCGGTGCCGATCGCCCCGGCACGGCAGCGGTGGTGACCACCACGTCAAACGACTTCAGGTGATTGGCCAGCGCCTCCTGCTGAGCGGCACGCTCCTCGGCCGACAGCTCGCGCGCGTAACCGCCGCTGCCCGCGGCGCTGACTCCGAGCTCCAGGAACTTCGCGCCCAGCGACTCGACCTGCTCGCGGGTTTCCGGACGGACGTCATAACCTTCAATCTGCGCGCCGAGCCGGCGTGCGGTGGCGATCGCCTGCAAACCGGCCACGCCTGCTCCGATCACCAGCACCTTCGACGGCCGGATCGTGCCGGCAGCGGTGGTCAGCATGGGAAAGAACTTGGGCGACGCCTCGGCCGCAATGAGCATGGCGCGATAGCCCGCCACCGCCGCCTGCGAACTGAGCACATCCATCGCCTGCGCCCGGGTAGTGCGCGGCAGCAGCTCCAGCGAAAATGCGCTGAGCTTGCGCGCGCCCAGCGCCGCGATGCGCTCCGCCGCGCCATACGGGCGCAGTTGGCCCACCACCACGCTGCCTTCGCGCATACCTGCGAACACCGCATCGGCGGGCGGCAGCACACAGGCCAGCACGTCTGCCTGGGCCAGCACGCCGGCGCTGTCGGCAAACTCCACCTCGGCGTAGGCGCTGTCGGGAAAACCGGCAGCGCGCCCCGCATCGTGCTCCAGCAGCACGCGCATCCCCTTGCCGCGCAGCTTTTTCGCCATCTCCGGCGTAATCGCCACGCGCCGTTCCCCGGCGGCGGTTTCGCGCAAGGCGGCAATAGTCACAGGCATGGTGATCCTTGTGGAGTGATTGGACTGGTTCGGACATCTTAGCGGCAGTTGGCCACGCCGGCTTTGATCCGGCTCGGCCCGGGAGAGTAAGCTGACCCGCCCGCACGCCCATGAGTATGCCGGGGTCATCGCCGGAGAACACGATGCCCGCAAGCACCGCTGCACTGGACGACCTGCTGGAGCTGGCGCGCGCCACGCGCGAGCAGGCCTACGCACCCTATTCGCACTTCCACGTCGGAGCCGCCCTGCTGACCCGTGACGGCCGCAGATTCGGCGGCTGCAATGTGGAGAACGCCGCCTACGGCCTGTGTCAGTGCGCCGAACGCACGGCGTTTTGCAGCGCGATCGCTGCCGGTTGCCGCCCGGGCGATTTCGTCGCGTTGACGGTAACCGCCGATACCCCGCAGCCGGTCGCCCCCTGTGGCGCCTGCCGACAGGTGATGGCCGAACTCTGCGACGCGGCCATGCCCGTGCTGCTGGCCAATCTCCTTGGCGATACGCAGGAAACCACCGTGGGCGAACTCCTGCCCGGCTCATTCAAGCTGCCTGTGCCAGGTTGAGGTTCGCGCCCCGGCAGCCCGCCCGCTAGCATGGGCATTCCCCACCCGCGAGTCGATCCATGCCTGCCGCCTTTGACCTGCTCCAGCAACGTCGCTCGGTTCCTTCACGCCAGCTGGGCGAGCCGGCACCGGACGAAGCCACGCTCAATGCGCTGCTGACGGCGGCAATCCGCGTGCCCGATCACGGCAAGCTGGTGCCGTTCCGGCTGATCCGCCTGCAGGGCGAGGCGAAGCTGCAGTTCGGTGAGAAGCTGGCGGCCATCCGGACGCACGGTCATCCGGAAATATCTGACGCCAAGCTGGAGAAGGAGCGCCGGCGTTACACGTTCGCGCCGCTGGTGATCGCCGTCATCGTGCGGATTCACGCCGACAGCAAGATTCCGGAGATCGAGCAGAAGCTGTGTGCGGGCAACGTGGCCCATAACCTGCTGCTGGGCGCCTTTGCCCTGGGCTACGGCGCACAGTGGCTGACCGGATGGGCGGCGTACGACCGCGAGGTCGCCGCCGTACTGGGGCTGGCCGCGCATGAACACGTGATCGGCTTCGTGCACCTTGGCACGCCGCAGATCGAGATCCCCGAGCGCGATCGCCCGGCGCTGGCCGACGTGCTCGAAGCATGGACGCCGTGAGCGCATCGACGGACGGGCGACCCACCGTCCATCTGGTGGATGGCAGCCTGTATGTATTCCGCGCCTGGCATTCGATGCCCAACGAGTTCTTCGATGCCGATGGCCACCCGGTCAACGCGGTGCATGGCTATACCCGCTTTCTGTGCGAACTGCTTGAGCGCGCCCGGCCCGAACACATCGCGGTGGCGTTCGACGCGTCGCTGACCAGCTCATTCCGCAACGCCATCTACCCCGCCTACAAGGCCAATCGCGACCTGCCGCCACCGGACCTGGAACGCCAGTTCGTGCAATGTCGTGCGGTCACCGAGGCGCTCGGCGTGCACTTGATGATCGACCACAGTTACGAGGCTGACGACCTGATCGGCAGTACCGTGTGGAACCTGCGCGCGCTGGGCTGGCGCAGCGTGATCGTGTCGGCCGACAAGGATTTCGGCCAGTTGCTGGGCGAGCACGACGAGCAGTGGGACTACGCCCGCAACCTGCGCTGGGGTCCGTCCGGCGTCCACGACAAGCTCGGCGTGCACCCGCACCAGGTTGCCGACTATCTCGCCCTGTGTGGTGATTCGGTCGACAACATTCCCGGCGTGCCCGGCATCGGCGCGAAAACCGCCGCCGCCCTGCTCAACCACTTCGGCAGCCTCGACGTGTTGCTCGAACGCATCGACGAGGTTTCCTTCCTGCGCCTGCGTGGCGCCGCCAGCTGCGCGGTCAGGCTGCGCGAGCATGCCGACCAGGCGCTGATGTGCCGCAAGTTGACCCGCATCGCGCTGGATGCGCCCGGTGCCAGCACGGTCGAGATGTTGCAGCGTCGGCACGTCGAGCCCGCGCAACTGGACA
>JBDTEG010000075.1:0-34533 GCA_039922695.1 Rhodanobacter sp.
TCTCGGCCCCTGCTGCTTCTTTGCCTTCGCCCGGGCAAGCGCTTCCAAAACCGGGTTGCGCTGCGTGCCGTCGAGCGCGGCCTTGCGTGCGGCCAGCTCGGCCTCGCGCCCGGCGCGTTCGCGCGCAAGGCGCGCTTCGCGGCGCTGGAAGTGGGCACGGGCGGCGTCGGCATGAGCCTCGTCGATCTGCTCGAGCGGCATCGGCACCAGCTCGATGCAGTCGACCGGGCAGGCGGCCACGCACAGTTCGCAGCCGGTGCAGTCATCGGCGAGCACCGTGTGCATCAGCTTCGCCGCGCCGACGATCGCATCGACCGGGCAGGCCTGGATGCACTTGGTGCAGCCGATGCAATCGGCCTCGACAATGCGTGCAAGCAGGCGAGGCTTCTCGATGCCGTGTTCGGCGTTCAGCGGCAACTCGGGCTTGTGCAACAGCGCGGCAAGCTTCTTGATGCCATCCGTGCCTCCGGGCGGACACTGGTTGATTTGCGCCTCGCCGCCGGCAATCGCCTCGGCATACGGCCTGCAACCGTGATAGCCGCATTGCTCGCATTGCGTCTGTGGCAGCAGCGCGTCGATCTTCGCTGCGGAGGGAGGTGCGATGGCCATATGTGCCATATTGTGGCGCAATCCGGCCGTGGAGCGATGGCTTGAACTTGCACGGTTAGCCATCAACTATCCATGGCGCGGCCGATATCGGCACGCCGGAACGATCATCCAGGGAAACATCCATGTCTACCAACGACTGCAAGATCGAAACACTCGCCGAGGAAGCCAGTCCGGTGATGCCGGACAAGCGTCCACCACAGATCGAGGATCGCCTGTTCAAGGCGCGCACCATCCTGATCTATGGCGGGATTGACCAGAAGCTGGCCGAGCGCGTCACCGCGCGCATGCTGGCCATGCAATACGACAGCGAAGATCCGATCACGATCTTCATCAACAGCCAGGGTGGACACGTCGAGTCAGGCGACACCATCTACGACTTGATCAAGTTCTTGAAGCCCGAGGTGCGGATTGTCGGCACCGGTTGGGTGGCCAGCGCTGGTGCGCTCATTTACGCGGCGGTGAAGCGGGAAAACCGCTTCAGTCTGCCGAACACACGCTTCCTCCTGCACCAGCCCTCCGGTGGCACCGGCGGCTCGGCCAGCGAGATCGAGATCCATGCACGCGAGATCATCCGCATGCGCAAGCGTCTCAACGAGATCTTCGCACGGGAAACCGGGCAAACCTACGAGCGCATCGCCAAGGACACAGAGCGCGATTACTGGATGTCCGCCGAGGATGCGTTGGCTTACGGCCTCGTGGGCAGGATCATCAACAGCGCCAGCGACCTGGGTTGATGCCTTTGGTGCGGTATGCCCGACTTTCGCCGCGTCTCTGGCTCTTGATGACGCCTTGCATTGATGCAGCGGAGCCGGCGGGCAGTACCCCCGGACATTTTCCGCACCGCAGGCCGGGCGCCGCCCGCCGACTCAAGCCGCAGTATGCAATGTGATCTGACCAACAGGCAAGCTGCGTGCGGAGGTCCTTTGAAGGTGCGGCGACTACCGGACCGTGGCGCCCGGCTTGGCGCCCGGGTCCGCGTCGAGCAGGAACAGTTCGCTGCCGCCATCGCCGGCCGAGAGGATCATGCCTTCGGACAAGCCAAAGCGCATCTTGCGCGGAGCCAGGTTGGCGATGAAGACGACGTTGCGACCGAGCAGTTTGTCCGGATCGCCATAGGCGACGCGGATGCCGGAGAAGATCTGCCGCTTGCCCAACTCGCCGGCATCCAGTTCGAAACGCAACAGCTTGTCCGAGCCTTCCACCAGTTCGCAGACGATGACCTTGCCGATGCGCAGGTCGAGCCTGGCGAAGTCGTCCATGCTTATCGTGACGGGAGTCGGGATTGGGGATGGGGGATTCGGTGCGGCGACCTTGGTGGTCTCGGTCATGGATTTCTTCTTCGGAGCTTTGGGCACTTCGGGCGAAGCACCGAGCGATTCCTTCGAGGCCTCGATCATCGCCTCGATGCGCTTGGGGTCGACGCGCGTGAGCAGGGGTTTGAATTCGCCTACGGTGTGGCCAAACAGCTCGCGCTCAGCGTCGTTGAAGTCCGCAATAGGTGCCGCCAGGAATTGTTCGGCCGCTTCGACCGTCCTCGGAAGAATAGGCTTCAGTATTCCTGCCAACAAGCGGAATGCGCTGAGTGCGAAAGTGCAGACCTGCTGCAGTTCGTCGCGGCGGCTTTCGTCCTTCGCGATCAACCAGGGCGCTTTCGCGGCAATGTAGCCATTGACCAGATCGGCCATCAACACAAACTTGCGTGTGACATCAGCGAATTCACCACCGTCATACAGCGTGGCTACATCGTCATGATGGGAGATCAGGACACGCCAAAGCTCGGTTTGCTCGGAGTCGAAGTGCCCGGCCAGCTTGCCGTCGAAGAACTTCTGCATGAAACCGGCGGTACGGCTGGCGATGTTGACCCACTTGCCGATCAGGTGGGAGTTGATACGTTCCTCGAACGCCTTGAGGTCCAGGTCCACATCCACCGGTGCATCATTGAGCATGGTGGCGAAGTAGTAGCGCAGGAACTCCGGATGGATACCGGCATCGAGATAGGTGCGCGCCTGGATAAAGGTGCCGCGCGACTTCGACATCTTCGCGCCGTTCACCGTCAGGTAGCCGTTGACGTGCAGCGCGGTGGGCGTTCGGAAACCCGCGCCGTGCAACATCGCCGGCCAGAACAGGCCGTGGAAGTTGATGATGTCCTTGCCGATGAAGTGGTGCATTTCGGCGGTGCTGTCGGCGCCAAGGAAATCGTCGAAATTCAGAGTCGAGCCTGGCTGGTCGCAAAGCGCCTTGAAGCTGGCCAGGTAGCCCACCGGCGCGTCCAGCCAGACGTAGAAGAACTTGCCCGGTGCGTCGGGGATGGGAAAGCCGAAGTACGGTGCGTCGCGCGAAATGTCCCAGTCCTTCAGTCCGCCGTCCAGCCACTCGCGCAGCTTGGCCGCCACACCGCTGTCGGCCACCGGCTTGCCGTGGGTGAACTTGCCGGCGAACCAGTCGCGCAGCAGGGGTTCAAACTTGGACAGCGCGAAGAAGTAGTGCTCCGAATCGCGCAGCTCGGGCGTGGCGCCGGACATCACCGAATAGGGGTTGATCAGGTCCGTCGGCGCGTAGGTTGCACCGCAGTTTTCGCAGTTGTCGCCGTATTGATCCGGCGTCTTGCACACCGGGCACACGCCCTTGATGTAGCGATCAGGCAGGAACATCTGCTTTTCCGGATCGAACAGCTGCTTGATGATCCGTTTGGCGATATGGCCGCCATCGCGCAGTCGGGTGTAGATCAGCGACGCCAGTTCACGGTTCTCGTCCGAATGGGTGGTGTGGTAGTGGTCGAAGCTGAAATGGAAGTCACCGAAATCCGCCTCGTGCCCGGCACGAATCTGCGCGATGTAGGCTTCCGGCGTCATGCCGGCCTTCTCGGCCGCCAGCATGATCGGCGTGCCGTGCGCGTCGTCGGCTGACACGAAATGCACTTCGTTGCCCATCATCCGCTGCGCGCGCACCCAGATATCGGTCTGGATGTAACCCAGCATGTGGCCCAGATGCAGCGCACCGTTGGCGTAGGGCAGGGCATGGGTGACGAGCAGGCGACGGGACATGGAAGGCACGATTCCGGGATGACTGCACATTATGGCATGGCCGTCCAAACCCTTCGTCGCGGCCGTGCTTGGCCTGATGCAACGAAAAAGCGCGCCGAAGCGCGCTTTCCGCTCTTCCCTGCGCCGGCAATCAGGGTTGCCGTTCCCACTGCTGCGAGCGGCCAAGCAAGGAGAAGCCGATAAAGCCGCGTACATTGAGTTTCTGGCCGCCATCAAGCATCGAGAGTTTCACCTTGTAGACCTTGCCGCTCTTGGGATCGAGGATGTGGCCACCGTCCCAGGCGTCGCCGTCCTTGTGCACGCCCCACATGATGTTCATGCCCTCGACCGGCTTGTCCTTGCGTTCGCCGTCGCAGTTCTTGCACAGCGCGACTGCGCCGTCGCGGGCAATGTCTTCCGCGCTGCGGTTGAGCAGCTTGACGATATGCGCTTGCAGTTCGCCATCGTGGTCGGTGATCTCGACGATCGATTTGGCCTGGTGGGTATCGTCATCGATCGTCTTCCAGGTGCCGACGGGGGTGTCAGCGGCAGCGACTGCGGCACCGGCAGCAAGCAACAAGCCGGTGGCCATGGCGAAACGAAGCGCACATTTCATGGTGTTCCTCCCGTACGAAAGCGTATGGATTCGAGACTGGCGATGATGCGCCGGGCCGTCAAGCTGCATTGCGCAAAGCAGTCGGAACCGTTCAGCTGCGGATCGAGCACTGATCTGTGTCAGCCAGTCCCAGCGGGGCCACTGGCATAATGGTTGCTCCCCATCCCTCACGACCGAACCGACATGCCCCAGGTGAATGAAGCCCTGGTCCGCCAGATCCTCGGCGGGCTGTCCGATATCCATACAGGCGCCACGCTGGACCAGGCGATCCGGGCGGTTGGCGTGGACGGCGCCAGGGTGTCGGTCGATTTGCAGCTGGGCTATCCCGCAGCCGGCGCGTTCGAGGCCATCAGTGCGCGCGTGCGTGATGCCCTGCAGGCGGACCCGGCGATCGAGTCCGCCGCGGTTTCGATCACCAGCCGCATCCACGTGCACAAGGTGCAGGGCACGCTGGGGCCGTTGCCCAACGTGAAAAACATCATCGTGGTGGCCTCGGGCAAGGGCGGCGTGGGCAAGTCCACGGTCGCGGCGAACCTGGCGCTGGCCCTGCAGGCCGAAGGCGCCAGGGTCGGCGTGCTGGACGCGGACATCTACGGTCCCAGCCAGCCGACCATGCTTGGCGTCAGCGGCAAGCCTTCCTCCCCGGATGGCAAGAGCATCATCCCGATGCAGGCCCATGGCATGCCGGTGATGTCGATCGGCTTCCTGGTCGAGGCCGATACGCCGATGATCTGGCGCGGCCCGATGGTTACCCAGGCGATGATGCAACTGCTCACCGACACCCGCTGGGAAAAGCTTGACTATCTCGTTGTCGACCTGCCGCCGGGTACCGGCGACATCCAGCTCACGTTATCGCAAAAGGTGCCGGTAGCAGGCGCGGTGATCGTCACCACGCCGCAGGACATCGCCCTGCTGGATGCGCGCAAGGCACTGAAGATGTTCGAGAAGGTCGAGGTACCGGTGCTGGGCGTGGTGGAGAACATGGCCACCCACGTGTGCTCCCACTGTGGTCAGGAAGAGCACATTTTCGGTGAAGGCGGTGGCGCGCGCATGGCGTCACAGTACGGCGTGCCTTACCTGGGCTCGCTGCCGCTGGACATCCGTATCCGTGAACAGACCGATGGCGGCAATCCCACCGTGGCGGCGATGCCGGATTCCGATCTTGCGGCACGCTATCGCGAGATCGCTCGCAACACTGCCGGGCGGCTGTCGCGTCAGCCGCGCAACAAGTCGCTGGGGCTGGGCAAGATCGTGGTGCAGGGCGTGCCTGCTGCATGACGGCGCGTGCGCGGCGCGTGCTGTGTCTTTGCGGCAGCCTGCGCGGGATCTCGGCGAATCGTGCCGCGCTGGCGGCGACGCGGCGCCTGGCGCCGTCCACGTTTGAATTCGAGCTGTACGAAGGGCTCGGCGCGCTGCCGCTATTCAACCCCGATAGCGAGACCGATCCGCTGCCGCCATCGGTGCGGGGATTGCGCGAGGCTGTGGGCCGCGCCGATGCGTTGCTGATCGCGTGCCCGGAATATGCTCACGGCGTGCCCGGCGCGTTCAAGAACCTGCTGGATTGGCTGGTCGGCAGCCTCGAGTTTCCGGGCAAACCCGCGCTGCTGCTGAATACCGCGGCACGCGGTTCGTTCCACGCGCAAGAGGCCCTGGCAGAGATCCTGACCACCATGTCGGCACAGTTGCTGACGGCAAAGCCGGTGACCGTGGCACTGCCAGGTGCCGGCTGCACGCTGGAACAGGTGCTGGACAGTGTCGAACGCTGTGCAGAGTTGCGGGTCGTGCTTGATGTCTTCACCGAGGCGTTCGCGGCCCGCTGAACCCGGCCCGCTGGCGCACGGGCGTCCCGACCATGTATTTTTGTCGTTTTGCGCCCGCCAGCGAACCGGAGTCAGCGTGAGCATCAAGCCCGACAAGTGGATCCGCCGCATGGCGCTGGAACAGGGCATGATCGAGCCGTTCGAGGCCGGTCAGGTCAAACTGCGTGATGGGGAAAAGCTGGTGTCCTACGGCACGTCGAGCTACGGCTATGACGTGCGCTGCGCGCGTGAATTCAAGATATTCACCAATATCAACTCCACGATCGTCGATCCGAAGGCCTTTGACCCGTCCAGTTTCGTCGATGTCGAGTCGGACGTGTGCATCATCCCGCCGAACTCGTTCGCACTCGCTCGCACCGTGGAATTCTTCCGCATTCCGCGCAAGGTGCTCACAATCTGCCTGGGCAAGAGCACCTACGCGCGCTGCGGCATCATCGTCAACGTGACGCCGCTGGAGCCGGAGTGGGAGGGTCACGTGACGCTGGAGTTTTCCAACACCACGCCACTGCCCGCGAAAATCTATGCGAACGAGGGCGTGGCGCAGATGCTGTTCCTCGAATCCGATGAGGAGTGCGAGACCAGCTACAAGGATCGCGGCGGCAAGTACCAAGGCCAGCAGGGCGTCACCTTGCCGCGCACCTGAGCGCGCGCCTGAACGGCATCGCGTATCGGCGAATCTTGAGCCCGCGGACTGCTAGAATCCCTCCCCTGCCACACAAACGCCTTTCCAGGAGATCCGCATGAGCCGAACGTCCACCCTGCTCGCTCGCATGACGGCCGCGATCATGCTGGGCTGCGTCCTGCTGTTGGCCGGTTGTCATCGAGGCCAGGTCAAGCAGGAACAATCACGCGCGGCGTCGATGAATGGACAGTTCGGCCTGACCATGGAGGCCTACAAGGATGGCCAGTTCCTGATCGATGGTGCGGTGCTGTCCGCGCTGGACGCGGGAAGTCATTTCTCCTATCTGCGCGACCAGGGGCGGTTGCCGAAGAAGGTGCTGCTGATCGACAGTGACGATTCCAAAGTCAAGAAAAAGCACTTGCAGTACCTGGCGCGCATGTCAATCGACTACGGCTTCCACGCTTATTTCTTCAACGGAAAAGGCGAGCTGACCGAGATCAGCCCGGTGGACGTCAAGGCGCGCAAGCTTGAGGACTACCACAAGCGCTCGCCGGTGCCAGACGAAGGCCGCAGCAAAGACGCCAGCGGCAGGCCCTACGATTCGTCGCAGCACTGATCCGGCATCGGGTCCATGGGGCGACCTGTGGGCCTTTCGTGCGGAACCCCTCGTCAGTCGATACTGCCGCCGACGCGCTTGTGGTCGAGATTCGTGGATGTCGCCACGCGCAGCGCAATCAGCAGTCCATGTTCGACCTCGGCCCGCGCCATGCTGGCGGTAGCGCTCAGTCTTGCCGCCTGTGCCGGCAGATAGGGAATGTGGATGAAGCCGGCGCGCACGCCGCGTTTCCCGGCGGTCAGGTGCAACATCGCATAGGCGACGTGGTTGCACACGTAGGTGCCGGCGCTGTGGGAGATTTCCGCCGGCACGCCGGCCTCGTGCAGAGCAGCCAGCATTGCCTTCAACGGCAGCGTGCTGAAGTAGGCGGCCGGGGCGTCGTCGAACACCGGCTCGTCGATCGGCTGCGCGCCGGCGTTGTCCGGAATGCGCGCGTCCTGCAGGTTGATTGCCACTCGCTCCAGTGACAGCTGAGCGCGACCGCCAGCCTGGCCCACGCCGAGGATGAGCGTCGGTTTCAGTTCGCCCATGGCGGCTTTCAGCTGGCGCAGTGACGCGGCGAACTCGGTCGGCAACTGGCGGGCTACCACCACGTGTCCTCCCACGCGTCGACCGTGCAGGGCACGTACGGCTTCCCACGAGGGGTTGATGGTTTCTCCGCCAAATGGATCGAAGCCCATCAGCAGGATACGTGGAAGAGTCTTGTTCATGTATGTCTCAGGGGCTCACCGGAATACCAGCAGCCACATCATCGCCAAGGTGCTGGCGAAGATCCACACGGCGCTCCATACCTGCGCCTTGATCACGCCATAGGGGTTGCGCAATTCCAGCAAGGCGGCAGGTACCAGGTTGAAATCGGCGGCCATCGGCGTAAGCAGGGTTCCGCAGTAGCCGCACAGCATCCCCATCGAGCCGAGGATGGCCGGGTGGGCGCCATGCTGGTGGATCAACAAGGGCAGGCCAATGCCGGCCATCATCACCGGGAACGCGGCAAACGCATTGCCCATGATCACGGTGAACAGCACCATGCCAAACGCGAAAGCCAGCAGAGCGGCGGTGGCGCTTCCGGTGGGCAGAAAATCGGTGGCGATGGCGGCGATGGCGGCGCCCACACCACTCTTGGTGAACACCTGCCCCAGGGCCGCCAGCAGCAGCGGCAGCAAAGCCGCCCAGCTGATCGCGTCGAGCAGGCGCCGACCCTCGGCCACCCCTTCGAGCATCGGCGTACGCGCTACACGCGACGCGGCAAACAGTGCCACCACGCAGGCCAGCGCCAGGCCGGTCAGCGTCATCTGCGGCGCCGCGAACAGGGCATGCCGCCCAATCACCAGAAAGGCACCAAACAGGGCAACCAGCAGGGTGACCAGCGGGATCAGCAACGCCGGCACGAACAGGCGGTGGCCGAGGCGGATCGCCGATTGCAGGCGCTGCTCGGCACTGCTGCTTTCCGGGTGTGCCTTGCGCTTCAGCCGGGGCGCCAGCAGCGCAAGCGCAATCACGCTGGCGCCGGCCACCTGTGCGGGTAGTGCGTGGCCTGCGGCCGCCTGGGCCAGGATGAAATCGCCGGCGCCGAACAGCACTCCCAGTACGCTCCAGAAGGCGGCATGCCAGTGATGTCCGTCACGCAAGTTGCGCCAGCCGCTGTAGAGCAGGAACGCGGCAATCAGCCAATAAGCGTGTTCGATCCGCAGCATGCTTCAGCTATCCCGCGCGCGATGTGCGGCGGCACGGCGTTGCAGCCGGCGCTGATACAGCCACACCCGCACCGACTGGATGAAGAAGGCCGCCGCGGCGGTGGGTAGCGCCCACAGCGCGATCGCCAGCGGGCTCAGCTCGATGCCATGCTGCGTGTAGAAGCCCTGGATCAGCAGCACCGCGCCCAGCGCGATGAATACGTCCTCGCCGAAGAAGCGGCCGATGTTGTCGGTGGCGGCGGCCACCGCGCGCAGCTCCTCGCGATCGTCCTGGTCGAGCTCGGGCAGGATGTTCTCCGCCGCCGCCTCGCACATCGGGGCCAGCAACGGGCGCACGGTCTGCGCGGCGCCGGCCACGCCAGTCAGGCCCACCGTGGCCAGCAACTGGCGTCCCAGCAGGTAACCAATCAGCAATCGCGCCAGGGTCAGGCTTTGCAAGCGCGCCATCCAGCGCTGGGCATGTTCGCGCAGACCGGCGTGCTCGAGCAGACCGATCGCGGGCAGGGTCAGCACGAACAGCAGCAGCATGCGCTCCGACACAAAGCTGTTACCGAGCAGGGCGAGCAGCTCGGGTACCGACATGCCAGCCAGCAAGCCGCTGACCAGGGCGGCGGTAACCACCACCGGCACCGCGTTGAAGCGCAGCGCGAAACCGATCACGATCACCGCGACGCCGAGCAGGGGCCAGTAGTTCATGCGTGCCTAGCTCGCATGGTGGAGAACGAGATCACGGGTTCCCCGGGGCGGCGATGCGTACCTCGGCAGCCTCCAGCGCGGCGCGCAGCCGGCGCGCCAGCTGCACGGCGCGGTTACCATCACCATGCAGGCACAAGGTGTCTGCATGCAGGCTTACTCGGACGCCATCAGCGGTTGCTACCACGCCGTCGAGGGTGATGGCCAGCGCCTGCTCCGTCGCGGCCGCGGCATCGTCGATCACCGCGCCCGCCTCACTTCGAGGCTGCAATGAGCCATCGGCGAGATAGCGGCGGTCGGCGAACGCTTCCGCTGCGACCGGCACTCCCCGTGCCTTGCCGGCATCGAGCAGGGCCGATCCGGCGAGGCCGAACAGGATCAGGTGTGGGTCGAAGGCCTGCACGGCAGCGGCGATCGCGTCCGCCAGTGCCCGGTCGCGTGCGGCCATGTTGTAAAGCGCGCCATGCGGCTTCACGTGCACCAGTTGCGTGCCCGCAGCCTGGACAAAAGCGTGCAAGGCCCCGACTTGGTAAAGCGTCATCGCGTAAGCTTCATGGGCACTCACCTTCATCTCGCGCCGGCCGAACCCCTGCAGGTCGGGCAGCGAGACATGTGCGCCAATCGCCACGCCGTTTGTCATGGCCAGACCCACGGTCTGTTCCATGATCATCGGATCGCCGGCATGGAATCCGCACGCGATGTTGGCCGAGCTGACCAGCTCCAGCAACGCGGCATCCTCACCCATGCGCCACGCGCCGAACGATTCGCCAAGGTCACAGTTGAGATCGATGCGTTTCATGCGCGGATCAGTCCGTCTCGTTGCAGTCGTTGTGCGACCTGCGCCAGCATGGCGTTGAGTGCCTGCTCGCGTTCGTTCAGGCGGACGACCGCGCGTTCCAGTGTGTCATGCCGAAAGCATACGGCATCGCCGGGGCGGCGCTGTGCCAGCCGCGGAAGGTCGACCGCGGCGACCTGACCGATGCGCGGATACCCTCCGGTGACCGGCGCCTCGGCCATCAGCACGATCGGATGGCCGGAGGGCGGCAGTTGCACTGTACCGGGCAGGGCGGCTTCGGAGATCAGCTCCAATGGTGCGCGCAACTGCAACCTCTGGCCGTCCAGACGGCTGGCGGTGCGGTTGCTGTCCTGGCCGACGCTGAAGCGCGAGCCATACACACGTTCTTGCGCGGCCGGGGCCAGGTGTGGCCAATGGCTGCCGTGGCACAGCGTGATGGCCGACGATGCGAAATCGAACCATGGCTGCGGATCCAGACCCCAGGACAGCGCATGGATTGAATCGGTGTCGGCCTCTGCGTGCACGTCGCTGAGAGGACCGATTGGCAGTACATCGCCAGCTTGCAGCGCACGCCCCCCGTGGTGACCGAGTCTCGCATGCAGGTCGGTGCTGCGACTGCCCAGCACCGGCGGCACGTTGAGGCCACCGCGCACGGCCAGATAGCTGCGGCAGCCCACGGCCATGCCGCCCAACTCCAACACGCTGCCGGCGGATATGCGACAGGCTGTCCACGGTGGCACATGGAAGGCACCGATGTGTGCCGGGATCGGTGCGCCGGTCAGTGCGATCCAGCCGGCTTGTTCAAAGCGCAGGGTCGGCCCGAGCAGGGTGCACTCGAGCGCCGCTTCGCCGCCGCGATTGCCGACCAGGGCGTTGGCCAGCCGCCAGGCGGGTATGTCCATGGCGCCGGCGCGGCCAACGCCTGCGGCAGCATGGCCGGGTCGGCCAGCGTCCTGGATGGTGCTGAGCAATCCAGGCTTCAGCACGCTCACACTCACCGGAGCTGCTCCGCTTCAAGGTGCCGGAACTCGTTCTCGTCGATGGCGCGGAAGCGCACGAGGTCGCCTGCGGCCAGCAGCGAGGGAGGCGTCGCGGTCGCATCGAACAAGCGCAGCGGTGTGCGTCCGATCAGTTGCCAGCCGCCGGGTAACTGATCCGGATAGATGCCGCTTTGCACCCCGCCGATTCCCACGCTGCCGGCGGGTACCCGCTGGCGCGGATCGCGACGGCGTGGCATGGCCAGCGCGGGATCCAGGCCCAGCAGGTACGGAAAGCCAGGCGCGAAGCCGATCATCGCGACCTGGTATTCCGCGCTCACATGACGGGTGATCACTTCGTCGATCGGCAGGTCGAGATATTGCGCCACCTGCGGCAGGTCTGGCCCGTACGCGCCGCGGTAGCACACCGGGATTTCCTGTTCGCGTAACGCGTGTATCAGTGCTTCACCCTTGCCAAGTGCAGCGAGAACTTCGCGTTGCAGTGCCTCATGCGAGGAGATGGTGGCGCCGTGGCAGGCCAGCGGATCGAAGCGCATCAGCACGCTTGCATAGGCGGGTATGTATTCAAACCGGGGCAACTGGTGCCGCAAGGTTAAGACGGCGGCGCGCACTCGTTCATTCAGCGCGGCATCCATGCGCTCGCCGAAGCGAAGCAGCAGCGCGTCTTCGGCGATCGGTTCGAACTGGATCGGAGCAGGGTCCACGCTAGCTCGACGCCTCGAGCGCATCGCGCAAGGCCGCCAGGCGTTCGTCCAGCGCAACCTCCGTATAAGGCTCTGCCCTGCCATGCCCCCAGGCAGGCCCGGGCCACGCTGGATCACCTTCGCAGCGCGCGATGACATGCACGTGCAACTGCCTGACGATATTGCCCAGCGCGCCCAGGTTGAGCTTGTCGCAGGGTGCGATGGCGCGCAGGGTGCGGCAGGCGAGGTTTACTTCGTGCCACAGGGTGGCCTGGTCATCGGCGTTCAGGTCGATGATTTCGACCAGGCCAGCGCGTCGCGGCACCAGGACCAGCCAGGCGTAGCGCGCGTCGTTCATCAGCTGCACCGCGCACAGCGGAAGCGAGGCGACCAGTCGCGTGTCGCCGCCAAGCCTGGGATCGAGTGCGAACGCACCGCGACTCATGCGCCACCCAGATGCTTTTCAAAGAACGCCAGCGTGCGTTGCAGCGCCAGTTTTGCGCTGGCCTCAGCGTAAGGTGCGCTGCCATCGCGGTTGAAGGCATGGTCCGCTGGATAGGTGTAGACGTCCATTTGCGGCAAGGCCGTGCGGTGTTTTTCCACCATCTCGGCCGTGATGTGCTGGTCCTTCTCGCCAAAGTGGAACAGCACCGGCGCCTTGGGCACCTCATGCAGGAAGGGGAGGTTGCGTGCGCCGTAGTAGCTCACCGACGGCAGACCCAGTCGCAGCGCGGCGAGCAGCGCGACCGTGCCGCCCCAGCAATAGCCAACCGTGCCGATCTTGCCGGCCGACGCAATTGCCTCGGCGGCGCTGGCCACGTCCTCAACCGCGCGCTCCAGTCCCACCTCGGTGACCAGTTGCTTGCCCTTGTTGGTACCCGCGCGGTCGTAGTCCAGCTCAACGCCGGTCTCCAGGTGATCGAAGAACGCCGGCGCGATGGCGGTATAACCGAGCCCGGCAAAGCGGTCGACCACGCTGCGCATGTGCGCGTTGACCCCATAGATTTCCTGGATCACCACCAGGCCGCCTTTGGGTTTGCCATCGGGTTTGGCCATATAGGCACCAATACACTGGGTGCCGCTGGTGGGGAGATTGATGTGCTGACCCATGTTCGTTTCCGGTCTGGTTTGAAGCCTTGATGTTAGCGGCAGCGGCAGCGGCGTGGCGCTCCCGTATAATCAACTGTTTACACGTCATCTCCACGGCCTTGCCCCATCATGTCCCAGACCGCCCCCAAGATCGGTTTCGTCAGTCTAGGCTGCCCCAAGGCGCTGGTTGATTCCGAGCGGATCCTTACGCAGCTCAAGGTCGAGGGCTACGAGATCGTGCCCAGCTATGGTGCGGCCGACGCAGTGGTGGTGAACACCTGCGGCTTCATCGATGCGGCGGTGCAGGAGTCGCTGGACGCAATAGGCACGGCGCTGAACGAGAACGGCAAGGTGATCGTCACGGGCTGCCTGGGCAAACGTGACGGATTGATTCGCGAGGCCTACCCGGACGTGTTGTCGATCAGTGGCCCGCAGGACTACGCCAGCGTGATGAACGCGGTGCACAAGGCGCTGCCGCAGATACGCAACCAGTTCACCGAGATCGGGCCGCTTGGGCATCTTGATGCACGGGCCGACGATTCCATAGGCGTGAAGCTCACGCCGAAACACTATGCCTACCTGAAGATTTCCGAAGGCTGCAACCACCGCTGCAGCTTCTGCATCATTCCGTCGATGCGCGGCAACCTTGTCTCGCGCGCGGTCGACGAGGTGCTGCGCGAGGCCGAGCGGCTGGTCAAGGGCGGTGTGAAGGAACTGCTGGTGATCTCGCAGGACACCAGCGCCTATGGCGTCGACCTTAAGTACGTCGAGCGCTCCTGGCGCGACAGGTCGTACCGCACGCGGATGACCGAGCTGTGCGAGGGCTTGGCGGAACTGGGCGTGTGGACGCGACTGCACTATGTCTACCCGTATCCGCATGTGGACGAGTTGATGCCGCTGATGGCAGCCGGCAAGCTGCTGCCCTACCTCGACATCCCGTTCCAGCACGCCAGCCCGCGCATCCTGAAACTGATGAAGCGTCCGGGCAATATCGACAAGACGCTGGAGCGCATCCACAACTGGCGCAAAGCCGTGCCGGACCTCACCATCCGCAGCACCTTCATCGTCGGTTTCCCCGGCGAGACCGACGCCGAGTTCGAGGAGCTGCTCGATTTCCTGCGCGAAGCAAGGCTCGATCGCGTCGGTGCGTTCGCCTATTCGCCGGTCGAAGGCGCGAAAGCCAACCAGCTGCCTGATCCGGTTTCCGAGGAGTTGAAGGAAGATCGCCTGGAACAGTTCATGGCGGTGCAGGCTGAGATATCCGCCGCCAGGCTGCAGGGCAAGGTCGGTCGCACCATCAAGGTGTTGGTAGATGAGGCGGGTATCGATGGAGCCGTCGCCCGCTCCGCCGCGGATGCGCCGGAAATCGATGGCAGCGTGCTGATTGCCGACGGGCAGAAGCTGAAGCCGGGTCAATTCGTCGAAGTCGTGGTCGAAAGCTCAAGCGAACACGACTTGCACGCGCGACTGGCGCATCCTGTGCTTGTGGTCGTCTGAGCCTGTCGTGCGCTATGTCGCACCGGCGCGCGGCAGCATTGACCCGGGTGTCTTCGAGCGCATGCCTCTGTTGGCGTGGCACGACCATGCGGCGTGGCTGAATGGGGACGCTTGGCCGTCGATAGATCAGCTGAATGCGAGCCTGTCCGGAGCCGCTGCATATCGCTTCGTGGCACAGACGCCTGTCCTGCTCGCCGACGGCCTGCATTACGAGCAGCGCATCGCCGAGCGCGGAGACATAGCAACGCGCGAGTGCAACTGGCACGATCTGCTGAATGCGCTGATCTGGCTCCGCCAGCCGACGCTCAAGCAGGCGTTGAACCGGCGCCAGGTTGCCGAGATCGCGCGCATGGGCCCGAAAGAACGTTCGCGTGCGCAGTACGCCTTGACCCACTTCGACGAGGGTGGGGTGATCGTCGGCTTGCGTGATCCCGCGTTGCTGGCGTTGTGGGACGCACATGACTGGCACGCCCTGTTCTGGCAACAGCGGCAGGCCTGGCTCGATGGCACCATCCAGCTGCAACTGTTTGGGCATGCCTTGTACGAACTGGCCTTGAACCCGGCCCGACTGCTGGTTGGCAAGGCTCTGGTCTTCCAGTCGCCTGATGCCGACCTCTCCGAGATCAGCGCCGGCTGTGCCGAAGCGATCGCAACTGGCGGGTTGCTCAACGATCCGCTCGAACTGCGGCCGTTGCCGCTGTCAGGTTTGCCGGGCTGGCACCACGACAATGGGCAGGAGGAGTTTCATCGCACGACGGCGTGCTATCAGCCCAAGCGGGCGGGCCGGAAATATCCCGCGCCCAGTGCATTGTGAGCTGAATCCGGCCCCCGGAATGCACTCACCGAACATCGAACACCGCATCACGCATCCACATTTTACTCACGTGAATACACATACACGCTCGCCGGCGGGAGATTTCGCCACGCCCGGCCTTCGCATCGCGCGCGCAAGCCAAGGGCGGCGCAGACCCCCGGCGTGACCGGCCGGGAGGGCCCATAGGTGTACTGGACGAAGACGCCGGCGGGCGCCAATACCTCGAACGCGGCAGCGAGAATGTCGTGCTGCACCGATGCCGGCATGGCCAGCAAGCCCAGGCTGCTGACCACGGCGCCCACTGGATGAGTGCCGAACGTACCGGTCTGGCTGGTCAATGTCTGCAAGGCGCGGGCATCGCCGCAAACCACGTGCGCGCGCGGGAATGCCTCTTTCAACACGCCATGCAACACGTCGTTCATCTCCACCACCAGCAACCGCTCGGGCCTGATTCCGTGCTTGATCAGGGCCCGGGTGATGACTCCGGTTCCCGCACCCAGTTCGATCACGCTTTCCGAATCCCTGGAAACGGCCGCCGCCATCATGCTGGCCAACTGGCGGCCGGAAGGCGTGATCGAGGACGTGCGCAAGGGATGTCGCAGCCATTGTCGAAAAAACGTCAGCCGTGAATTCCTGATTGTCGCATCCGGACTCTTGCTGGCGACCCAGGACCTGGTGGCATCGAGATTCTCCAACAGCATCGCCCTCCACGGCATCCGTGGGCAGTATTGCAGACATGAAGGCTTGATTTGTGAGCCTCGCCTCGCATGGTGCCTTGCTCCGGCCGGCGATCCCGACTATACAAGGCAGAGCGGGCAAGTCAGGGGTACGCGGGTTGAGGATCGCAAGGCGCTGGTGGCAGTGGTGGCTGGGTGGACGCCTTGCCGCGCAGGTCGCATTGAAATTCCTGGTGCTGGGTGTGGTGGTCTCCGCCGCGGGGAGCGTGCGCGCGGCCGACGGCGCGACCGCCTCGGCGGCGCCGATCCGCTTCGGCATCCTGCCGATCGGAAGTGCGGCCGAATCACTGGAGCAATGGAGTCCGTTGCTGGAGGACTTGCGCAAGCAGCTCGGTCACCCGGTGACAACGGTGTCAGTGGGAAGCTACGCCAGTCTATCCGATGCCATCGGAGCCCAGCGGGTGGATGTCGCCTTCCTGTCGGGCAAGCTGGCAGTCGAGGCAGTCACGCATCAGCACATGCGCGTGTTCGCGCAGTTCGTGCGCAGCGACGGTGCGCGCGGCAACGTCGCCATGCTGGTGGTGCGTGCAGACAGCCCGATCCACACCCTCGCCGATCTGCTGGCGGCACCGGGCCGCTGGACTTATGCGCGCAGCGAGCATCTGTCGGTGACTGGCTACACCGCGCCGGAAGCCTATGTCTTCGCGCCGCGCGGGCTCAACTCCGACACCTTTTTCGGCACGGTGAAGGTCGGTGATCACCAGGGTAACCTGCTCGCCCTGGTCAATCACGAAGTCGACGTGGCCAGCAGCAACAACCCGGATATGGACCTGTTCCGCCGCAATTTTCCGCGTGAGGCAGCGCAGCTCAAGGTCATCTGGCGTTCGCGCCTGCTTCCTTCGGGCGTGCTGGTAGTACGCGATGGCATTTCCGCCACGTTGCGAGCTCGCCTGACTGCCTTCCTGCTGGCCTACGGCAGCGCGCCGGGCGCCGCAGGCGAGCGCGAGCGCGACCAGCTTGCCCGCATTCCCGACCTCGGTGGCTTCGCCGCTGAAAACAGCCAGGTGCTGCAACCGTTCGTCGACATGCAGCATGTCTTGCTGCGCGCGCAGGCCGAGCACAGCAAATGGATCAGTCCGCAGGCGCGGCAAACGCGGCTGGATCAGATCGAGAGCGACTATCGGCGCAACACACGGATGTTGAATCAGCGATAGTCGACGGCGACCACGGCAAATGTCATTGCGCCACCCGGCAGCTGGGCCACGAATTCATCGTCCACGCGCTTCTTCAGCACGGCTCGCGCGATGGGCGAGTCGATGCTGATCCAGCCCTGCCTGGCGTCAGTCTCGTCGGGGCCCACGATGCGGTAGAGCAGCGTTTCGCCGCTGTCGACGTTCTCGAGTTCGATGGTGGCACCGAAGAATACTTGTTCACGGTTGCCTGGAGTGCCCTCGGCCACCTTCAGTGACGGGATTCGCTTGCTCAGGTAGCGAACGCGACGATCAATCTCGGCCAGTTGCTTCTTGCGATAGATGTATTCGGCATTTTCCGAACGATCGCCCTCCGCTGCGGCCGCGGTGATTGCCTTGACCACCTCGGGGCGTACCGTGTGCCACAGATGGTCCAGCTCGGTCTTGAGCCGCTCGAAGCCATCGCGACTTATGATCGCGGTCGAGCTGGGTGAGGGCGGGCGCCAGCGGCTCATGCCAGCGTGACCAGGCGTTGACGTTGCTGTTCAATCTCGGCGCGCAATGGGTGCTCCGGCCATGCGGAGGCAAGTTGGTCGAGTAGTTGCATGGCTTCCGCGTGCCGCTCGGCGTGTTCGGCAAGCAGACGCGAGGCAAGCAGCCCGTAGTGCGGAGCCTGCGTGTCCCTGGGCCAGTGTTGCAGGTAGGCAAGGCAGAGCTGCACGGCGATCCGGCGCATGCCGAGGCGGGCAGCCAGGTCGGCCAGTTCGCCACAGGTGTGCGGGTCGTCCGGGACGAAGTCTGCATCCAGGCCTGCGCATTCCTGCAAGACGCCGAGCGCCCGGCGGGACTCGCCCTGGGCTATCAGGGCGGCGATCCAGATCTGTCCGTGCACCAGCAGTGGGTCGCGCAGTTGCTGGCGTTGCAACAACTGCCGGTAGGCGAGGTGTATCGCAGCCGGAGCACTGCGCGTGCGCAGGCGTTCGACCAGCAGGCCGGTAGCGGCCTGCACGTCGTCCGTTGCCAGCGCGGCGACTTCCTGCAGCAGCGTGGCGTCCCCATCCTGGCCGGCGGCCTGTGCCAGTCGCGGCGCTTCGGGCTCCATGCCAAACCGTTCATGGCGCTGGTGGATCAGTACACCCATCCAGTGAAAGGCCAGCACGATCAACCAGCTGAAGGCGAAGCCGAACAGGGGCAGGGCCAATACGCGGGGCAACAATGCGCTGCTGAGCGAGGCCAGCACGATCGTGATCCCAAGCAACAGGTTGATGGCGACCGGCACCAGATAGGCAGTGCCGAAAGCACGCACGATGCGGGCCCAGTTGAGGGGATTGAGCGCCAGCGCCATGTTGGCGTCGAAAGCCAGCGACATGTCGATGGCGGGCAGCACAAAAATGGCGAGAATCAGGACAGGCCAGAACAGACCGGGCCAGAACACGATGGCGAGCACGCACAGCGCCACCACCAGCAGGTGAATGGCCGTCAGCCCCCAGCCCGCGGTGCTGTTGCTGTCGAGGCCAACATCCGGTGGATCGGCGTAACCATTGGCGGTGCGCAGCAGACAGTCGGCCGCGTAGCGCCAGGTGGCGGCCCACACCAGCATGCTGCCGAGCGCGCCGACGTAGGAAGGCAGCAATCCGACGAAATGAATCAGCGCAAGGACCGTACATGTCGCCAGCCCCGCGCCGCGCAAGGGGTAGCTGAAGCTGCTGACCAGGCGCTCGCCGAGCGGCGTGTCGGCGGCGACGACTTCAATGCGCGACATCGCGGGCGCTCAGCGCTTGCCGCCGAAGATGCCACCCAGCACGCCGCGCAGGATCTGCCGTCCGAGCTGGCTGCCGGCCGTGCGGGCCATCTGTTTGCCCATCGTCTCGATCATGCCCTGCCGGCGCTTGTTGCCAAACAGTGCATCGTGGACCGCGCCAACCCAGCCAGGCTCCGCCGGCTTGCCGGTGTCACTGGCTGGTGCATCCGCGGCGACCTTGGCGGCATCGACCGCCTTGTCGTCGGCGCGTTTGGCCAGCATCTCGGCGGCGGACTCGCGGTTGACCGGCGTGTCGTACTTCGCACCCACGGGCGAGCGTTGTCGAATGGTGCTGCGCTCGGCGTCCGTGATGACACCGATGCGGCAACCAGGCGTGGTTACCAGTACCTGCTCGACTGGTGTGGGCACGCCGCCGTGCGCGAGGGTGGATGCCAGTGCCTCGCCGACGGCGAGTTTGGCAATGGCCACGCTGACGTTCAGTTTTGGATTGGCGACAAAGGTTTCCGCGGCGGCCTTCACCGCTTTCTGGTCGCGTGGGGTGAACGCGCGCAGGGCGTGCTGGATGCGGTTGCCCAGCTGGCCGAGGATCACGTCCGGCACATCGTCCGGGTTTTGCGAGCAGAAATACACGCCCACGCCCTTGGAGCGGATCAGCCGCACTACTTGCTCCACTCGTTTTTGCAGCGCGGACGAGGCGTCATCAAACAGCAGGTGCGCCTCGTCGAAAAAGAACACCATCTTCGGCTGGTCGAGGTCGCCCACCTCGGGCAGTTGCTCGAACAACTCGGACAACAGCCACAGCAGGAAGGTGGAGTACAGCCGTGGCTTCAGGATCAGCTGATCGGCAGCCAGCACATTGATGATGCCGCGACCGCTCATGTCCTGGCGCATCAGGTCGGCCAGTTCCAGCGCCGGTTCGCCGAAGAACTGGTCGGCGCCGTCGCCTTCGAGCTTCAGCAGGGCGCGCTGGATGGCCGCGAGGCTCTGCCTGCTGATCAGGCCATAGCGGGTGGAGATGTCCTTGGTATTGTCGGCGGCGAACGCCAGCAGCGCGCGCAGGTCGGCCAGGTCGAGCAGGAGCCAGCCCTGGTCGTCGGCGACCTTGAAGACGACTTCCAGCACGCCGCCCTGGGTGTCGTTCAACTCCAGCACGCGACCGAGCAGGGTGGGTCCCATCTCGCTGATGGTGGCGCGCACCGGATGGCCGAGCTTGCCATAGATGTCCCAGAAAACCACCGGGTTGGCCTGCGCCTTCCAGTCGGTGAGCTGGAGCTTCGCCAGCCGGGCCTTGAGCTTGTCGCCAGGTTCGCCGGCAGCCATCGCCAAGCCGGCGAGGTCGCCCTTGGCGTCGGCCAGGAAGCAAGGCACGCCCAATTGCGAAAATCCTTCGGCCAGCACCATCAGCGAAACGGACTTGCCGGTGCCGGTGGCACCCGCAATCATGCCGTGGCGATTGCCGTAATGTGGGTCAAGACTCACGCTGCTGCTGTCGTTGCGGCCGATCAGGATGTCGGTCATGGCGTTCCTTCCGTTGCAGATCGTTCGATTGTAGCCAACCCGGTCAGCTTGTCATGGCTGTGACCACAAGCATTGAGTCGAGGTACCCGGGACGCTATCGTGGGCGTCTTTTGAAGGTGAAGTTCTCCATGGTGTCGAGTTCCAGGTTTCCCCGGGCGCGTCTGGCGCCCTTCGTGCTGGCTTGCACCCTGCTCGGCGCTTGCGCCAGTAGTGGTGGTGCCCAGCCATCGGCCTCGGTCAACTCGCTTTACACCCGACTGGATCAGGCCAGCAAGGGTTACGAGGTGGCCCTGCAGCAATCGCGCGAAGGCAACCTGGAAGCCTCGGAACTCACCCTGCGCAAGTCGCTCGACCAGCTCAAGCAGGCGTCTGCGCAATGCGGAGACACCCCCGGTTGCGATCCGCAACGATTCTTTTCCGTGTTCGACCGGCTGCTGCGGTTGAAGGACGGTGATTTCAGCGACGACCAGAACCTGGCCGGGGATGTCGATTCGAGCCAGGCGGCGCTTGCCGGCGGCCACGTGGGCGCGACCAGCCTGCCGCAGGCGCAACGCAGCGTCACCTTGCTGCATGGACAGAAGCTGTCGCAGCTGATTGCGATGAACGGACCGGTGAAGGCGGCACTGGAGATGTGGCTGACCCAGCGTCGACCCCAATTGATGGATGCGTGGGCCAACTATCAGTACCTGCGCCATGAAATGTGGCCGGCGTACGAGAAGGCCGACCTGCCTGAGGCGCTGCTGTTCGGCATGGTGGCGCAGGAGTCCGGTGGCAAGGTGCATGCGGTGTCGCGTTCCGGCGCGTCCGGCCCTTTGCAGTTCATGTACGCGACCGGGATGCGTTTCGGCCTGGGTGTGGACAACGGCTTCGATACGCGCTTCGATCCGGCCGCGTCGGCGCGGGCAAATGCCGAGTATCTCAACGAGCAGCTGCGCATTTTCAACAACAACCTGGAACTCGTCATCGGCGCCTACAACGGTGGCGAGGGACGCATGCGTCGCGCGGTGGGCGACGACCCCACGGTGAGCTTCTACGATCCGCGCATCTACGACCAGATGTCGCCCGAGACGCGAGACTATGTGCCAGCCGTACTGGCGGCAGCGTGGTTGTTTCTGCATCCGGACAGCTACAACCTGCGCTTTCCCCGGGTCAACGGCACGCCGGGCAAGATCACCCTGCAGCGCGCGGCGTCGCTGGACGAACTCACGGTTTGTCTGGGCTCGGCCGAGGACATGAGCGACGGCTGGTTCCGCACCCTGCGCAATCTGAATCCCCGGCTCGATCCCGACGCAAGCCAGCCGACCGGAGCCCAGCTGCAGGTACCGAAGGGGCTCGAACGCGCCTATGCCTCACGCTGTGTCGATGGTCCGTGGCCGATTCTCGCCGCCGATCTGCATAACGCGACGGTGCCAGTGGTACCTGAGCCAAAGCCGGCCAAGGCAGCGGCGGCGACGACGAAAACCTACCGCGTTCGTCATGGCGACACGCTGATCAGCATCGTGCGCACGCTGCATTGTTCGAGCGTGCAGGAGATTTCCGAGATGAACCAGCTCAAGCACCACCACATCAGTGCGGGTCAGCAACTGAAGGTGCCTGTCTGTCGCTGAGCCAGGATGCTCCTGCCGGGTGCGCGCAACCGTCAGGCGACCGCGTTTTCATCCATCCAGGTATCCACGCCGTCCTTGCTGCCGTGGAATTCCCTGAGTTCGCGCAGCAACTGCAGCAGGCGCCGCTGCTGCAGTTGCAAGCGGGGGTGGGGGGCGTTCTTGGTTTCGTGATAGGCAACCGCAAGCCACAGGGCGATCCCGCGTAGCGCGACTTCGGCGTTGTTCGAACGGGCACGCTCGTAGCCGGTATTGGTGCCCTGGCCCCATGGCAGGTAGCGTGACTCGGGGGCGGTGCCGTAAAGATGGGGAAAATCGCAGCGCGAGGCTTGTCCGATCTCACGCAGGGTGAGCATGCTGAGCCGGTCGCGGTTGCGTTTGGGCAGCGCCAGGATACTGCGTTCTATGTCGCGGAATTGGCGTCCAAGCTGGCGCGCACGCATTGCCGCGAACAATGGAGTGAGTATCTGCATGAGTCCCCTCGGCGCTGGGTTGGGCGGCATCGATTGCCGCGCCGCGGCCCGATGGTAGCAAAGCACCCCGGAGTTTGCGCGTGGAACGTCACAAAATGACGCGTTGCGTCAGTTTTCGGCGCTGGTGCCTTGCTCCAGGCCGATCCGCTGACCGATGCGCACCCCCTGCTGGGGTTCCAGCATATCCAGGGTTGCGCTACTGGCAGATAACAGCACGATCACGGTGGAGCCCATGTTGAAGCGGGCCATTTCCGCGAAACGTTCCAGCGTGACGCCTTGGCCAGAGAACGATTTGCGCCGGATGGACGACGCATAGGGCGGAATCACCAGGCCATCCCACACGGTGGCCACCGACGAAACCAGGATCGCCCCGACCATCACCACCACGAACGGGCCGTGTTCGCCGTCAAAGTGGCAGACCAGGCGCTCATTGCGGGCGAACAACCGGGGAATGGCGTCCACCGCGAACGGCGCCACGCTGAAGATGCGGCCAGGCACATGCACCGTCTCGTGCAGGCTGCCTTTCAATGGCATGTGCACGCGATGATAGTCACGCGGAGACAGGTAGATCGTGGCGAAGGAGCCGTTGCGATATGGTGCTGCGGCAGTCTCGTCCCCGCCGAGCAGTTCGGCGGCGGTGTATTGCTGTCCCTTGGCCTGGAAAATCCGCCCGTCGACGATGGCGCCGGCCTGGCTGATGCGTCCGTCGGCCGGGCACAGCACGGCGGCTGGATCGGGATCGGCGCGGCGCGCATCGGCGCGCAGCTTGCGCGTGAAGAATGCGTTGAAATGCTGGTACGCGAGGGCGTCGGACTGGGCCGCCTCGCTCATGTCCACGTCGTAGTTGCGCACGATGGTGCCGATCAGCCAGTTTTTCCACGGCACAAAGGTCCAGCGCGTAGCCCAGTAGACCAGTCGCGACAGGGCGCGATGCGGGACGATGTATTGCAGGAGCACTTTGAAAGTCATCGAGCCAGTATATAAGGTGGTTACGCTGGCAGACCTTATAATGTGCGGCCATTCCGATTGCCGCTGGAGCGCCGTGACTGCCGAGCTTGCCACCATCATCGACTTCATCCGCTACGGCGCCAGCCGCTTCTCCGCGGCCGGGCTGACTTTCGGTCACAGCCACGACAACCCGATCGACGAGGCCACGCATCTGGTGTTGGCGAGCCTGCACCTGCCGCCGGACATCCCGCCGGCCTATGGTGCAGGCCGGCTGACAAGGGCGGAGCGCGAAAACGTGTTGTCCCTGATCGAGCGCCGAGTCCACGAGCGCCTGCCGGTGGCTTACCTGGTCGGCGAGACCTGGTTCGCCGGATTGAAGTTCAAGAGCGACCGCCGCGCGCTGGTGCCGCGCTCGCCGATCGCCGAGCTGATCGAATCGGGCTTTGCGCCGTGGCTGGACGAGCGCCACGTCGAGCGTGCGCTGGATCTTTGCACCGGGTCGGGCTGCATCGGTATCGCGATGGCCGAAACCAACCCGGATTGGCAGGTCGACATCGTCGACATCAGTGAGGAGGCGCTGTCGCTGGCCCGCGAGAACATCGTGTTCCAGCACGTCGAGGGGCGCGTCCAGGCCATCCAGTCCGACCTGTTTGCGGGCGTGGCGGATCGGCGCTACGCGTTGATCGTGTCCAATCCGCCGTACGTCACCGAGGACGAGTACGCAGCGTTGCCGGACGAATACGCACATGAACCGAAGCTTGGCCTGACCTCGGGGACGGACGGCCTGGACTTGTGCCTGCGCATGCTGGACGAGGCCGCCGAACACCTCACCGAGGACGGCCTGCTGGTCGTGGAGGTGGGCGAGAGCGAGCATGCACTGGCTGCACTGCTGCCGGAAGTGCCATTCATCTGGATCGAGTTCAAGGTTGGCCAGATGGGTGTGTTCGCGCTGGAGCGACGCGATCTGATTGAACATGCCGCCGCGATCAAGGCCGCAGCCGCCGCGCGCCGGCCGGACTGAACGGTGGATCTGGTCACCGCGCGGCTACGGGTCGACGCGCTGCGATCGGAGGACGCAGCTAGCCTGTTTGCCTGTCGTGCCGATCCGGCGGTGGCGCTGTACCAGGGCTGGCGTCCGGTCGATCTTGCCGCTGCCCGCGCCTTCATTGATTCGCAGCCGCTGCGACCGTCGCACGGCTGGTTCCAGCGCGCGATCCGGTTGCGCGAGGGTGGCGAGCTGATCGGTGACCTCGGCGTATGCCTGCCGGAAGATCCGCGAGGTTCGGTCGAGTTCGGGATCAGCATCGTGCCGGCATATCAAACGCACGGCTACGCCCGCGAGGCGGTCCGCGCGTTGTTCGCCTTCGTGTTCGGCCAGCTCGGTTGCCATCGCGTCCACGCCTCGGTCGATCCGCGCAATCTTGCCAGCGTCGCCATGCTGCGCGCGCTCGGCATGCGTCAGGAAGCTCATCATCGTGAAAGTCTCCGGTTCCGGGACGAGTGGGTCGATGACGTTATTTTTGCCATGCTCGACCACGAGTGGCGGACATCGTCAGCGGTGTGCTGATCCATCCACCCTGACAGCTTGCTAAGCTGCGTGAGCGCTGGCGCCGAGTCTGAATCTCGATGTGTCTGCGAACTGCCCGCGGTGGCTCTTGATCTTCCAAATCCCGAAACCCGAATCTCAATGGCCAGCAACTCCTTCGGCAAGCTCCTCACTGTCACCACCTTCGGCGAAAGCCACGGGCCTGCAATCGGCTGCGTGATCGACGGCTGCCCGCCCGGGCTGGCGATTGCCGCGGAAGAATTCCGGCATGATCTCGCGCGCCGCGCCACGGGTCGCAGCCGCTACACCTCGCAGCGACATGAGGCGGACGAGGTGGAGATTGTCTCCGGCGTGTACGAGGGCAAGACCACCGGGACGCCGATTGCGCTGCTGATTCGCAACACTGACCAACGCAGCAAGGACTACGGCGACATCGTGCAGACCTTTCGTCCAGGCCACGCCGATTACACCTACTGGCAGAAATACGGCATCCGTGACCCGCGTGGCGGCGGGCGCTCGTCGGCGCGTGAAACCACCATGCGCGTGGCCGCGGGTGTGCTGGCCAAGAAGTGGCTGGCGGAGCATCACGGTGTGCAGGTGCGTGGCTACCTCGCGCAGGTTGGCGAGATCGTGCCAGACGGGCTGGATTGGAATGTGGTGGAGCAGAATCCGTTTTTCTGGCCCGATGCGGCGCAAGTGCCGGTGCTGGAGGGTTACATCAACAAGCTGCGCAAGTCCGGCGACTCGGTGGGTGCCCGCGTCAACGTGGTGGCCGACGGCGTGCCACCGGGCTGGGGCGAACCCGTCTACGGCAAGCTCGACAGCGAGCTGGCCAGCGCCTTGATGTCGATCAACGCGGTGAAAGGCGTGGAAATCGGCGATGGCTTTTCCGCCGTTTCCCAACGTGGCAGCGAGCATCGGGATGAAATGTATTTGGACGGCTTTACGTCCAATCATGCCGGCGGTATCCTAGGTGGCATAAGCAGCGGTCAGCCGGTCACCGCATCGATCGTGCTGAAGCCCACGTCAAGCATCCTGATTCCCGGCCACAGCGTGAACCTGGCTGGCGAGCCGGTGGACGTGGTCACCAAGGGGCGACACGACCCCTGCGTCGGTATTCGCGCCACACCGATCGCCGAGGCGATGATGGCGTTGGTGCTGATGGATCACGCTTTGCGCCACCGGGCCCAGTGTGGCGACGTTGGGCCCATCGCGCCACGCATCGCCTGACGATTCACTGCCGCCGGAACCAACTCGATGACCGACAAACCCCGCGTCTGGGTTTCCCGCCCCACCTTTCCCGATGTCATTGCGCGGCTCGAACCTCATTTCGACGTCAGCGTCGAGGGCGAGGAGCGCAAGCTTGGTGCGGCCGAGTTGAACGCCCGACTGACCGGGCAGGATGCAGTCATTGTTGGACTCAAGGATCGTATCGGCGCGGCCGAGATCCGCCAGGCCGAGCGCCTGCGCATCGTGGCCAATCTCGCGGTGGGTTACGACAACATCGACCTGGAGGCGCTCAGTGCGGCAGGCATCGCGGTTACCAACACGGCCGATGTGCTCAACGAGAGCGTGGCCGATTTCACCTGGGCGCTGTTGCTTGGCGTGGCGCGGCGCGTGACCGCGGCCGAGCGCTGGTTGCGCGAGGGGCGTTGGCACGCCACGGAGTTCAAGGCGTGGCTGGGCGCGGACGTGCGCGGTCGCACCCTGGGCATCCTTGGCATGGGGCGCATTGGCCAGGCGATCGCGCGGCGCGCCACGGGCTTTGGCATGCCGGTGATTTACCACAATCGCGCGCCACTGCCCGAGCCGCAGGAGCGGGCCTGCAACGCCCGCCATGTCACCAAACAGCAACTGCTGGGCGAATCCGATTTCCTGGTGCTCGCCTTGCCGTTGACGGCGCAGACGCACCACGCGATCGGCGCACCCGAACTGGCCTTGATGAAACCCACGGCCATGCTGATCAATATCGCGCGGGGCGGCATCGTCGACGATGTCGCACTGGCCACCGTTCTGCGCGAGCATCGCCTGGCTGGCGCGGCGCTGGATGTGTTCGAAGGCGAGCCGGAGGTGCGTCCCGAACTGCTCGCACTCGACAATGTGGTGCTCAGCCCGCATATCGCCAGTGCCACCACCGAAACCCGTCACGCGATGACCTCGGTAGCCGTCGACAATGTGCTGGCGCTGTTCGGCCACGGCCCGCATGCCGGGCGTCCACCCAACATTCTCAACCCGCAAGTGCTGTGAGCAGCACGCTTTCCCATCCAGAGCAAACCATCGAATGAGTCAGAAGAGCAGCTACAAGATCGCCATGGTCGGCGCCACCGGGGCCGTCGGCGAAGCCGTGCTGGCGATTCTTGCCGAGCGCAACTTCCCGATCAGCGAAATGGTGCCGCTGGCCAGCGAGCGGTCGGCCGGAGGCAAGGTGAAGTTCGCCGGCAAGGAAGTTACCGTGCAATTGCTGGCCACCTACGATTTCACCGGCGTTGACATTGCGTTTTTTTCAGCCGGGGGCTCGGTCAGCCGCGAGCATGCGCCGCGCGCGGCGGCAGCCGGCGCCGTGGTCATCGACAATACTTCGGAGTTTCGCTACCAGGACGACATCCCGCTGGTGATCAGCGAGGTCAACCCGCACGCCATTGCGCAATACACCAACCGAGGCATCATCGCGAACCCTAACTGCTCGACCATGCAGATGCTGGTGGCACTGGCCCCGATTCACCGCGCAGTGCAGATAGAGCGGATCAACGTGGCGACTTACCAGTCGGTTTCAGGCGCCGGCCGCAGCGGGATGGAAGAGCTGGGACGGCAGACCGCGGCCCTGCTGAACTTCCAAAGCGTGGAGCCGGGCAAGAAATTTCCGGCCCAGATCGCGTTCAATGTGATTCCGCAGATCGACGATTTCCAGCCCAATGGCTACACCAAGGAATAGATGAAGCTGGTGTGGGAGACGCGCAAGATCCTGGAGGACGAGTCGATCCAGGTAAACCCGACCGCGGTGCGCGTGCCCGTGTTCTATGGTCACTCCGAGGCTTTGCATATTGAAACCAGCGACAAGATCACCGTCGATGAGGTCCGGGAGCTCCTTCGCCAGGCGCCTGGAGTGGTTCTGCTGGATGAGCGCAAACCGGGCGGGTATCCCACGCCGGTGGGTGAAGCCGCTGGCGCCGACGGGGTCTTCGTGGGCCGCATCCGCGAGGATATCTCGCATGAGCGGGGGCTGGACATGTGGGTCGTGTCGGACAACATACGCAAGGGCGCTGCGCTGAATGCTGTACAGATTGCCGAATTGCTGATCGAGGACTTTCTCTAGCCATGAGTGGATTGCAACTAATTGCCACTATTGGCTTTTTCCTGGCTTCTTCGGCGTGGGCCACGCCTCCGCCGGCGGCTGTCACGGCGTCGCGCGATGCGACTGTCGCCGTGCCACCGTTGTCGAAAGTCCACCTGCGCGTGGAGCAGGGCCAGGCCGAGGTCAAGCGCCTTCAACGCGAGGTCGCCAGGCAGGAGTCGGACAGCAATCGCGCCAGCCAGCGCGTGCTGGAGCAGGACCGGCAGATAGCCGAGTTGCGCCGGAAACTGTCACAACTGCAAGCCAAAGCGGCCGCGGGGCACCCGTGAAAGGTGGAGCTCGGGCAAGAACGTCCTGCAGCAATGTGTCGCAAGTATTCGCCGCAGCTATTGTTGATTGGCGTGCATATAACTAAAGTGGCGGCACGGTGACGCAGCCGCCGCCATCGTGGGGGCACCATTCAAGAAGAGTTGCGTCAAGGATCGTTCGGGGGAGCATGCATGAATCGTTCGTTGAAATTGTCGATGCTGGTGGCGTTGGCGCTGGGCAGCAGCCAGCTCCTGGCGCTGGATCTGGGCCAGATTCAGGTCAAGTCGGCGCTGGGTCAGCCGCTGCTGGCGGAGATTCCGTTGCACCCGGACAACCCGGCTGAGTTGAAAGGGCTCACCGTAAAGCTCGCCTCCAGTGAGCAATTCGCGCGGGCAGGCATCGTCGGTGGCCGCACTCAGATCCCGCTGCATTTCAGCGTGGCCAATGCCGGCGGACCAAACCCGGTAATTCGCATCACCAGCGGCGTGCCGGTGGATGACCCGTTCCTCGACCTGTTGATCCAGGTGGATGGTGCGGCCGGCAAGAGCGTGCGGGAATACGCCATCCTGCTTGATCCGCCCGGTGCGTCTGCGCCGGAGGTGGCCACTGCCAGAGCGACGGCACCGAGCCAGTCCAAGCCCGCGAAGGCTCCTGCCGCGCCGCAAGCGGCACCCGCCGCTGCACCCGCGCCTGCTCCCGCGGCCGTCAACAACGGTCGCTATGGTCCGGTTCAAAGCGGCCAGACCCTCTCCGGTATCGCGCGAAGTGTGGCGACGTCGGGTGTCGACGTGCAGCAGATGATGCTGGCGTTGCAACAGGCCAATCCGGATGCGTTTTACAAGGACAACATCAATGCGCTGAAGAGTGGCGCGGTGTTGCGCGTACCCACGTCGAGCGAAGCCCAGGCCAAGACGCTGGCTGCCGCCGCGGCCGAAGTGCGCCGCCAGAACAGCGATTGGCGCGCGGGCACGCCAGGCAAGCCCACGGTTGTGGCAGATGCGGCATCGCGCGGGACCTCGTCCGGTTCGTCCGGTGCGACCAATGCCGGCAATGAAGACCGGCTTGCCCTGGTGCCCGCAAAAGTCGGCGGTGGTACCGGCAGCCAGGCGACCGGTACGGGCGACAAGTCCGCCGCCGGCCTGCGCGACGATCTGCTGCGCGCCAAGGAAAACGTGGCCAGCCTGCAACAGCAGGGCAACGACCTGAACGCTCGACTCAAGGATCTCAACGAGATCAACAGCAAGAACGAGCACCTGCTGTCGCTGAAGAACAGCGAGATTGCCGAGTTGCAGGCCCAGCTTGCCGCCGCGCGCAAGGCTGCCGGTGCACCACCGGTCGAGCCTGCAAAGACGGCCAACGCGGAACCGGCGGTGGCAGCGACGACGAAACCCTCGACGCCGGTCGAGACCGTGTCGGCAGTCGCCAACGCAGGTTCCAGCGCTGAATCCGGCGCTGCGCCGGTTGCCGCGTCGTCCTCTGCTTTGGCCAGTTCGGCATCCTCTGCCGCGATGGGCGCGTCCATGGCCCCGGCCAGCAGTACGGCATCGATTGCCGCTGCCGCTTCGGCGGCAGCTGTGCCGCCAGCCGTTGCGCCGCCCGCAGCCAAGCCAGTCGAGACCAAGCCGGCGAACAAGCCGTCACCTGCGGTGAATACGGCCAACGAGCCCTGGTATACGCAGACCTGGGCCTGGGCCGTGGGTGCGGCGGTTATCGTGTTGCTGATCCTGCTGGCTTTGCTGGGCCGACGGCGCAAGCCAGCGGCGACCAACGTTACCCCTTCGCTGGCGGACCGTTTCGGCGGTACCCCGCCATTCGATGGTGACCCGCTCGACGATGAGGATGGCGACCAGGAGCATCTGCTCGACCAGTTGGCTGAGCACCCGGACGACATCTATCTGCATCTGGAGCTGGTCACCCTGTATTACTCGCGCCGTGACGTGGAGCGTTTCGAGGCTGCGGCCGAGGCGATGCATGCGCACATCACCGACCCGGCGCAGGACGAATGGCAGGACGTGGTGCACATGGGCGAGGACCTCGCACCGGAACACCCGTTATTCGACCATCACGAAGAGCTGGGCGTGCGCAAGCCCGAGCCAGGCCAGGGCTTTGACATCGACGATTACGAAGACAAGAGCGACGCTTCGACGCTCGCGTCCTCGCTGCCACCTTCGTTGCCGGCGGAGCCGAGGCGGGTCAGCGAATACAACTTCAACTTTGACCTCACGCAACCCTTGGCCACCGAACCGGAAGCGCCGGCCTCGGCATCCGCGGATGATGAAATGCTGGCCGGTCATCACGCTGAACCTGCCGACTCGCACGCCGGACCCGCTGCATGGGACGTGCATGAGGCCGATGACTTGGCTGCCGAATTGCACGACCCTGTCGAGTTCAGTGACGATCCGGTGGATACGAAGCTTGATCTGGCGCGCGCCTACCTGGACATGGGTGACGCCGATGGCGCCCGCGCCATGCTGGGCGAAGTGCTCAAGGAAGGCAGCCAGATGCAGCATGATACGGCTCGACGGCTGCTCGACGGCCTGAACTGATCGTCCAGCGCGGGCTTGCATCAACCGTCGGGCCGGCCTTGCCGGCCCGACTTCGTAATGGCCCTGCTAACCTTCGGCGTCGTTTCATCAAGTTTCATTCAACTCATGCGTATCGCCCTCGGCATCGAATATGACGGCACCGATTTCTTCGGTTGGCAACGACTGACCGAAGGGCCGAGCGTGCAGGCGGCGGTCGAGCGGGCGCTGTCGAGAGTGGCAGCGCAACCGGTGCAAGTCAGCTGTGCGGGGCGGACCGACGCCGGTGTGCACGGCCGCTGCCAGGTGGTGCATTTCGACACCCAGGCACGACGTGAGATGCGCAGCTGGGTGCTCGGGTCGTGCTCGAACCTGCCGGCCAGCGTGGCGGTATTGTGGGCGCAGCCGATTCTGGACAGCTTTCATGCGCGTTTCTCGGCACGCAGCCGACGTTACTGTTATCACATCCTCAATCGGCCGGTACGGGCTGCGCTGGACGCGCGCTATGTCACGTGGGAGCGCCTGGCACTGGACGCCGCCCGCATGCATGCCGCCGTCCAGGCGCTGCTGGGTGCGCACGACTTCAGCGCGTTCCGGGCGTTGTCCTGCCAGGCCGCCCATCCACGCCGTTCGGTCCTGACCGCGAGCGTGCAACGCCAGGGAGAACACGTTATGGTCGAGATCGAGGCCAACGCGTTCCTGCATCACATGGTGCGCAATATCGTCGGCTCGTTGCTGCTGATCGGTCGCGGTGAACAGCCCGTCGAATGGATGGGGCAGCTGCTGGCCGGTCGCGACCGCCAAGTGGCCGGCCCCACCGCTCCCGCTTCCGGGCTGACCTTCATCGGGCCGCGCTATGAGCGGCACTGGGGTCTACCCGAAGGAATCAGCCAGCCCGAGGCTGCTGCATGACTCGTATCAAGTGCTGCGGCATGACCCGTGTCGAGGACGCCGTGCTGGCTGCGCTGCTGGGCGTGGACGCGATCGGCCTGGTCTTCGCCGCGCGCAGTCGACGGCAAGTGACGCCGGCTCAGGCGCGGGCCATCCTCAGTGCGTTGCCGCCTTTTGTTACCACGGTGGCCCTGTTCATGGATGCCGATGCGCGACTGGTGGACGACGTCATCCAGCAGGTGCAACCCGACCTGCTGCAGTTTCACGGCGGGGAAAGTGACACCTGGTGTGCTCAGTTCGGCCGTCCGTTTGTCAAGGCGGTGCCGATGGCTGCCGGCGCGTCGGCGCTGGCGCATCTGCATGATTTTCCGACTGCCGTCGCGCTGTTGCTGGATGGGCATGGGTCGGGAGAAACCGGTGGCAGCGGCAAGGCCTTCGACTGGTCCCTGTTGCCCAGGCAGCACACTCAGCCACTGGTCCTTGCCGGCGGCCTGCATGCCGGCAACGTGGGCGATGCCGTGCGCCGACTGCACCCGTGGGCGGTCGACGTGGCCAGCGGCGTCGAGGCGACGCCGGGGATCAAGGATCCTGCCCGGTTGGTGGCCTTCATCCGGGCCGTGCGTGAGGCCGATGCGGAGATTGAACGCTTGGAGACTTGGAAAACCCGAGAGGGGTGAACCGGCGCAATCCTTGACCTGAGCCGGATGGATCAGCCGCCGGCCAGTTCCTCGCGCAGCCAGTCGGCCAGCATCGCGCAACGCCGATCCGGCGATCGCGGCGCGCTGGCCAGGATCCACGTCGCCGCGGTCGACCGGAAGCCCCAGGGTGCGAGCAGGCGACCACTGGCGAGGTCGTCGGCCACCAGCGGGGCTGGCGCGATCGCCACGCCCAGTCCCGCGATCGCCGCTTCCAGCAGGTGGTAAAGGTGCGGAAAGCCCGGACCTGGCGGAGATCGTGGTGCCGGCAGACCCATCCCCTGCAGCCAGTCCGGCCACGCCTGCGGGCGGGAGATGGTGTGCAAAACCGGCTCATCCAGCAAGCACTCGGCACGTTGCCCCTGCAAACGGGACCACCCGGCATAGCTCGGGCTGACCACCGGTCCGATCCGTTCCGGTGCCAGCACCTCGACCTGCCAGCGCGCTGGCCACGGCGGCGCCGCCAGCAACAGCATCGCGTCCAGCTGCTCGAGGTCCGTGGTCGGCGCAGATTCCTGGGCCGACAGGTGCAGCGGCAGGGCAGGCAGGTCGTGACCGAGTCGATCCAGCCGTGGAATCACCCAGCGCGCCAGCAGGCTGCTGGAACAGCCCAGCACAAACGGCGTCTGGGCCGTACGCTGGCGCAGGCCGTTCCAGCTTTCGCGCAACTGCTGGAAGGCGACACCGGCGCCGTCATGCAGCTGGTTGCCTGCTTCGGTCAGCACCAACCCGCGTCCCTGGCGCGCGAACAATGGTCGCCCCAGTGCTTCATCCAGCAGCCGCAGCTGCCGGCTCACCGCACCGTGCGTCACGTGCAATTCGGTCGCCGCGGCTGTGACGCTGTGCAGGCGGCCCACGGCGTCGAAGGCGCGCAAGGCATTCAGAGGCGGCAGCTCGCGATCGGGCATTGGTGAGTATTCCTGACAGGTTGCGGCGATCTTATCGCTTTTTCCTGCTGTGGTGGCTGGGATATCCTCCGGGTATCGGAATGATCCATTGTCGTTACCCTCAGTTTTACGCACAGGAGCCCGCATGCCCATCACCCAGGATTACCACCGCTGGCCCGATGCCCAAGGGCGCTTCGGCAACTACGGCGGCAGTTATGTCGCCGAAACCCTGATGGCGCCGCTGGCCGAGCTGCGGGAAGCCTACGAACACCTGAGGACGGACCCTGGCTTCATCGCCGAGCTGGATCGAGACCTGCAGCATTACGTCGGCCGGCCCAGCCCGATTTATCACGCCGAGCGCCTGTCGCAGCACGTCGGCGGCGCTCGCATCCTGCTCAAGCGAGAGGACCTGAACCACACCGGCGCGCACAAGATCAACAACACCGTTGGCCAGGCGCTGGTCGCACGGCATATGGGCAAGCAACGCGTGATTGCAGAAACCGGTGCCGGCCAGCATGGAGTCGCCACGGCTACGGTGGCGGCGCGATTTGGCATGCGCTGTGTGGTCTACATGGGCGCAGTGGACATCGAGCGGCAGAAGATCAACGTCTATCGGATGAAGTTGCTGGGTGCGGAGGTGATCCCGGTC
>JBDTEG010000076.1:0-5846 GCA_039922695.1 Rhodanobacter sp.
GGGATGTGTTTCATTACAGGAGGGGACTCATGAACAGACTGCAGAAACAAATCGGGATCACGGCGGTGCTGATCCTGGCTCTGCTGTTCGCTGGAGCTGCCAGCGCCACAGTCGTGTTGAATTTTGATCAGTTGAATCAGAACGGCGAATACGTCAACGACTATTACAACGGCGGATGCGGCGGCTCGTACGCAGGGAACGCCGTTACGTGCGGTGGACCGAACTACGGCATCGTGTGGAGCAACAACACGCTAGCGGGTGGAGCGCCCGACGGACCATGGGGCAACACCGCCAACGAGCCATCGCTCCCCAATGTCATTGATTTCACGAGCGGCACCAGCGCGTTCATGAATGTTGCTGCCGGGTTCACTACCGGTTTTTCGTTCTATTACTCCTCGCCGTACTACACCGGGTCAATCGACGTGTATGACGGTCAGAACGGAACCGGTACTGTGCTGGCCAGCCTGGTCTTGCCGCAGACTGCCGCCAACTGTGATGGGTTCGCGGAGAACTATTCCTGTTGGGCCCCGATTGGTGTCGCATTCTCGGGAACGGCTCAATCGGTCAGCTTCGGCGGAACGTTCATCGGCGATGTAGGGTATATCGTGTTTGATGACGTGACCCTGGGTTCGGACACCCCCGGTGGTCCGCCGGTCGGTGTGCCTGAACCCGCGGACCTCGCCATGTTCGGCTTGGGCTTGTTGCTGGTCGGCTTGTTCGCCGGGCTGCGCCGGCGCTACAACTGAAGCTTGGCGAGGCTTGCCGAGCGTTTTCCACCAACCCCGGCGACGGGGTTGTTTTTTTCACGACACAAAACAGGTGTCAGGGTGCACTTTCCCATGGTTGCTTTCGGAAAGCAGTGGAATCGGGCCGCGGAAGGGCACGGAGGGAATCAAGCTCTCGGGAAAGCATGTCGAAGCCGGCCCGCCGACTCTTGCGCAATGCTCAATCGCAGAAATCCGACGGCACCCAATCGCCACCAGTGATCACGGGATGCGCGTTGGCCGGCGCCATGATCAATACCTTCGCGGTCGGCCGTGATTCTGCAAAAGCGGACTTCACTTGCACCGGTTCGGTGGGAGCGCACTCTTCAAAATCAGGTGAGAGTGGACCATTCTCCGTTTTGTTGCGGTGATCGCGCAGACTATTCCCTTGTATCTTGTCGCCGGCTTGGTGTTGCCAGACATTGGCACCGAGGGACCGGTCGAACTTCCCACCCACTATTACGAGAATCACCCGCTGGTTCTTCAGCCTGCGGGTCCTGTTGCTGCTGGTCAGCATCGGCAAGGAGGCGATACTCAATGGCAACTTGCAGGCTCCTCCCGACCTGTCGTTCCAGCTCACTTGATCGGTGCCTGGCTTGTCGGCGCGCGGACTGCGCGTGAATGGTTTCACAAGGCGTTGGTGCCCTTCAGTGGACAGCAGGTTTGTCCGCAAGACCAAGTGACTCGCCATTGGCACCCTCGCCTACATTGCCGCCCTGTTTGCACATCTGCGCTGACCGGGAAAACATCAAAAGGGTCCCCTCTTCGGATCATGCAGCTGACGAGGCTGTAGTCGACCGATGAGCCGACGCCTTTGCCGTTGATTTGACCCTCACCCCGATCACGCCTGCCGTTTTGCGCGCTCGCGTGGAAGCTCGTCGACCAGGTCACGCGCGAAGGATTCGAGCAGGGTGCGCACTTCGGAATGATCTTGCGTAGACCAGCGTTCGACGAACGGCGCCAGGCGTTGGCGAAAGCCCTCGACGATATGCTCAAATGTCTGGCGGCCCGTGGCAGTGGCCACAAGATCGCCGTTGGCAGTGCGCGTGGCCAAAGCCTGCTGCAGCCGCCGCTCGGCCACGGTGACAAGGGTTTGGTGTGGAATCGAGAAGTCCGTCGCCAGTGACTCCAGGCGAGGCGACCGGTCTTGTCGGCACAGCTGGATCAGCAGCCAGATTTCGTCGGGCTGCAGTTTCACGTCGAGTCGTGCGGAGATGCGCTGGCAGGTTTTCCACAGATGCCCGTGACTGCTCATGCGCGCGAGGATTTGTTGCAGCTCTTCCAGCGAAGTTGCATCGCGCGGCATGGCGAAGCTTTCGGCGACGGTATCGGCCCCGGTGGCATCGCGCAGCGGGATTTCTTTCAGGAACCAGGTCAGCACAAAGCCGGCGGCGGCAATGATTGCCGCCCACAGGAACACCGGATGCAGCGCGCCGGTGAATGCATGCAGGTACTGACTGCGCGCGGCGGCGCTCAAGGCGTTGATGGCGGCGGTATCGGTCGCGGCTGGCAGGCTCGCGCCACCTCCGAGCTGATCGGCCAGACGACGGGTGAGACCCCCCGCGAAGATGGCGCCGAAGATCGACACGCCGACCGAACCACCGATGGAACGGAACAGGGTCGCCCCCGAGGTCGCCACGCCCAGGTCCTTGTAATCGGTTGCGTTCTGCACGGCCAGCACCAGCACCTGCATGACCATGCCCAGCCCGAGACCCAGCACCAGCATGTAGCCCGAGGCCAGCCAGGAGCTGGTCTCGATGCCGAGCGTCGCCAGCGAACCCAGGCCAATCGTCATCACCGCAGTTCCGGCAATCGGGAACATCCGGTAGCGGCCGATGCGGCTGATGAGCAGTCCGCTGGTGATAGAGCTGGCCAGCACGCCGCCCATCATCGGCGTCAACTGCATGCCTGCCAGCGAAGGGCTGACGCCTTTGACCACTTGCAGGTAGAGCGGCATGTAGGTGACCGACCCGAACAGCGCCAGGCCGACGATGAATCCGACGGCGCACGACACGGCGAAGATCCGGTTGCGGAACAGATGCAGCGGCAGGATCGGTTCCACCGCACGATGCTCGACAAACAGGAACCCGGCCAGCGTTGCCACGGAAACTGCGATCAAGCCGAGGATTTCCGGCGAGCTCCAGGCCAACGTATGCCCGCCCAGACTGGTGAACAACACCAGCGATGTCAGCGTGACCGCCAGCAGCACGGCACCGGTGACATCGATTTTCGGCCGCGTCTTGCTGGTCGGCGACTTGAACGCCCACGCGATCACGCCCAGTGCGGCCAGACCCAGCGGCAGGTTGATGTAAAAAATCCAGCGCCAGCTCAGCTGCTCGACAAAGAAGCCGCCGATCAGCGGACCGATCACCGTCGCCAGCCCGAACACGCCGCCGAAGATGCCCTGGTAACGCCCACGCTCGCGCGGCGGAATGATGTCGCCGATCGCCGCCATGGTGGTCACCATCAGCCCGCCACCGCCCAGCCCCTGGATCGCGCGAAAAGCGATCAGTTGCCCCATCGATTGGCTCAGCCCACACAGCGCCGAACCGGCCAGGAACGGGAGGATGGCCGCCTGCAACACGATCTTGCGGCCGAACAGATCACCCAGCTTGCCGTACAACGGCGTGACGATGGTGGTCGCCAGCAGATAGGCCGTGACAATCCACGACAGATGCTCCAGGCCACCGAATTCCTCGACGATGGTCGGCAAGGCCGTCGACACGATCGTCTGATCGAGCGACGCCAGCAACATCACGAGCATCAACGCGCCAAAGATCAGGCGAACTGATGGATCGCGCAGCGCGCCGGAACCGGAAGCCTGTGGATCACGCGTCACGAGCAACCTCAAGATCAGTGTCTTGCCAAAGGCCCGTGACTATAGCGGGACCATGGGGTCAGCAGACCAAAGAGAAGAGGTCAAACCTGACCGGGTCCCAGCCCCTTGCTTGCAGTGCAGTGCGGCGAACAATTGGAATCAGTGCACTCTCCAGACAACGTGCGGTTGGCCTGACCCACAGCAGGATATGGGGTGGTGGCGCACTGTTTGGGACTTCGCTCGAGGAGCGCTCTCGCACCACGCCCGCCGATGCCCGGTTTAATGGGAAAGGGTGTCAGCGAGTGCAGACACTAGCGCATCGTCTTCTGGTCGATCTGCGAGCGCTGGTCGCGCAATGACGACTCGGAGCGACGGAACATCGGGGTGGCGCCGTCGCGTTCGTTGGCCACGGCCGAGGGCATCTTCCGGGAGGCTGCGGCGCGGGCGCCGCGCGCAACACCGGCGGGTGCCTTCGCGCCCGCGATGATGCGGCGGAAGGTTGAATCGACCGTTTTCTCGTCGTCGTCGAAGTCGCCGTGGTGCATCGCTTCTGAAGCGCCCATCGAATCGGCGGGTGCGTTGTTCGGCGCAAGCACCAGCTCGGCACCGAGCGACTGGAAGGTCTTGCGCAGGTCGGCGTCGATCCAGCGCTCCATGCCAAGGATGGGTTCGCCCTCGCGGAAAAGCGGAATGCGCGATTTTTTCTCGAAGGCTGCCGACACCAGATACAGCAGCGACTTGTTGTAGATCTTCGCGCAGTTGTCGTCGCGCTCGGTCTTGTCGCTCAGCGCGAACACGGCCAGCTTGGCCAGCCTGTACTTCTGCATTGCAGGAAGGTAGGTGGAACGGAACAGGTCCACCGTGCACGCCGGTGCCCACAGCGTGCAGGTCTCGATCTTGAGGCCGCGGTCGGTGAGCAGCTTGACCAGCGGCGCCAGCAGGATCGAGCCCGCACTGTGGCCGACCATGTGGATCTCCAGGCCAGGCATCGTCTTCGACAGCGCCTTCAGCTGGTCGGCCACCAGCACCGCCGCGCCGCCGGGGTCGCTGGCGGCGAGTGCGTTCTGCTTCATCTCGTCCCACGCCGACTTGCCCGTGAGCACGCGTGCCAGCGGTTCGAGCGCGTCGTCGAGGCGGTCGAGCATGAAGTCCTTGGTGGCGTCGAGCACGCCCTCGGGCCGGCGGCGGCTCACCGTGTCCTTCAGGATGTTGGTGACGGTGGTCCAGTAGTCGGTGCGCCAGATGAACGCCAGCGGGTACACGTTGCCGCCGAGCAGCGCCGGGCGGTACTCGGCCAGCCGCTGCGTGGCGGCCTGTTCGCTCACCAGCCCGCCGTGGGCGTAGAGCAGGATGCGCGGCTTGTCCCAGTCCTGCATGACGCGGGGCATGTCTTGCGCGAAGATCTGCGCGAGCTCGGCCGGCGTGCTGCCGTAGTCGCCGCCCGCCTTGAGCGTGCCGTTGTTGCCCACGCTGACAATGTGCGGGCGCAGGTCGGCAAAGGAATACGCGTTCGACTGCGCCGACGTGGCCGCGTGCACCGCCGCGATCGACTCGAGCCTGCGCAGCGTGACCGGTGCGCCGAGTCTGGCAACCCAGGCGTCGGTGCCGTTCTCCAGCCAGTCGTCGTAGCTGATGCGGGCGAAGCCCTGCCGTCCCCAGGAGCGGCCCCACGAGTTCTGCAGCCAGAAGCCCTGGTCGTCGAACGCGACGATGGCGAAGGCGTGTCCGCCGGTGATGGTGGACGATTGCGTGATGACACCGTCCGCGTTTACGTCGTTCCAGCCGGCGTGCACGGTGCAGGTGACGTACAGCGCGCCGACCTCGGCCAGTGCCGAATGCATGGCAACGATGTCCTTGTGGTTCACGCGGAAGTAGGCGCCCAGCGGGCGGCCCAGCGCGTCGGAGGTACGCGCGTCGGTGAGGCCCAGCGGGTCGCTCTTCTTCGCTGGCTTGTACGGGAACGCCGCCTCGGAACACACGCCGTGCTTGTGCCAGCCCTTCATGGCACCGCGTGCGCTGGAACCGCTGTAGTTCTCGCCGGGCCACTCGTCGTAGCGGCGCGCCAGCTCGTAGAACATGCGCGGGCTCACCGGCATCTTGTCGGGTATCACGCGGCGGCGCAGCAGCAGGTAGTTGGCCACCGTGGCAAGGCCGAAGCCGGTGCACGCGCCTTCGCTGCCCTGGTCGAGGATCGGTACGCCGTAATCCATGTACTCGCCCAGCGGCACGTGGGTGGGCACCTCGATCAGGGTGGGCGTGTACAT
>JBDTEG010000077.1:0-39562 GCA_039922695.1 Rhodanobacter sp.
AGGCACGACCGATTACCTGGACAAGATTCTCGCGCCGGGACCGGTGGGCGAAGGTTCGTGATGATGTCCACGTCGCGGTCGCGTGCGAGGCAGGTCGGACGTTCTTGCGCAAGCCGGGTCGCGATGCTAGCCAGCCAGACAACATTCCGTGGCGATTTGCCGCGCAGGGCGCGTAAAGGGGCAGGGAGCGTGCTGCTTGCCGCGCCGTTGCAGGGCAACCGTTCTCATGGTGCCGATTCAAGAGGCCTCAACCACCGACTCGGGGGACCCTAGCTCCCTGGTGGTCCCGGGATGAGCCATGCCCAAGTCGCCGCCGGGGCGTGACGACCTCGGTGGGGCGGCGTCCTGCGCGTGCGATCAGTAGCCGGCCGCCAGGCCCGCCGGACGACGAGGATCATTGGCCCCTTCCAGCAGACCCGTCCTGGGGTTGATCAGGATCGCCTCGACCGCACCGCCGCCGAACTGCTTGAACGTGTAGCCCATCGCCTCCAGCGTCTGCTGCGACGTGGGCGTGAGCAGCCCCTTGCCGACGTACACGACATCCGGATACCACTGCTGGTGCAGGCGTGGTGCGTTGACGGCTTGCTGCATGTTCATCCCGAAGTCGACCACGTTGAGGAAACTCCCCAGCGTGGACGAGATGATGGTGGCGCTGCCAGGACTGCCCGTGAGCATGAACGGCTTGCCGTCGCGCAGCACAATCGTCGGCGTCATCGAGCTCAAGGGACGCTTGCCCGGCTCGACCCGGTTGATCACGCCCTGGACCAGGCCGGCGCCGTTGGCCACGCCAGGCTTGCCGGTGAAATCGTCCATTTCGTCGTTGAGGAAGAAACCGGTGTCGCCGGCAATCTGCTTGTTGCCAAAAAGGAAGTTGACGGTGTAAGTCACGGCGACGGCGTTGCCGTCCTGGTCGACCACCGAGTAGTGCGTGGTGTGGTCGCCTTCCGGTGCGCCCAGGCTGCCCTTGATCTCGGAGGACGGTGTGGCCTTGTCCGGCAGAATGGTGGCGCGCAACTTGGCCGCGTGCTCGGCAGAAAGCAGCTTGTCGATCGGGTTGTGCACGAAGGCTGGATCACCCAGGTAGGTGTTGCGGTCGGCGAAGGCGCGGCGCTCGGCCTCGACCAGATAGTGCACGCTGTTGACCGAGCCGTACCCCCACTTGGCCAGCGGATAGGGCTTGATGATCTGCAGGATCAGGCACAGCGTCGTGCCGCCCGAACTGGGCGGCGGCGCCGAGATCACGTTGTAGCCGTGGTACTCACACTGGATGGGCTTTTCCCACTGCGCGGTGTAGTCGGCAAAATCGCGCAGCGACAGGATGCCGCCGTTGGCGTCGCTGCCCTTGACCACGGCGTGCGCAATCGGCCCTTCATAGAATGCCTTGGTGCCGCCTTTCGCGATCAGCTCCAGCGTGTGCGCCAGGTCCTTCTGCACCAGCCGTTCGCCGACCTTGAAAGCCTTGCCCTGGTTGAGGAAAATTGCCGCCACGTTGGCATGCTTCGCAAAGTCGTTGGTGCGCGAATCGAGGCTTTCAATATCCCCCTGCTGCAGCACGTAGCCGTCGCGGGCCAGCTTGATGGCCGGTGCAATGACTTGTTGCAGTGACATCGTGCCATAGGCTTTCAGCGCGGTAGCGAAACCCATCACCGTGCCGGGTACGCCGACACCCAGATAGGTATCCGTGCTGCGTCCCTCGACGACGTTGCCGTCGGCGTCCTGGAACATGGTCGGCGTGGCTTTCAACGGTGCCTTCTCGCGAAAATTGAGAAACAGGTTGCGGCCATCCTTGAGGTGGATGGTCATGAACCCGCCGCCACCGATATTGTCGCAGCACGGGTGCACCACCGCTTCGGCGAAACCGACCGCCACGGCGGCGTCCACCGCGTTGCCGCCGCGTTTGAGAATGTCCACGCCCACCATGGTCGCCAGGTGCTGCGCGCTGACCACCATGGCGTGCCGGGCGGTTACCGGTCTGGCATTTTGCAGCGCCGCTCGGGTGGTGACCGGCTCATGGCCCGTCGCGTCCGGATTGACATCCTGGGCGCAGACCAGTGGGCTGCATGCTGCCAGCGTGGCAGCCAGCACGAGTGGTCGTAGCCAGGTGCGGCTTGAGAAAGCCTCGCTGTGCGGAGCTGGCGTGGCGTCAAGCCGCAGTACTTTCAGGTCGGACATGGGTTCACCCTTTACAATGATCGGATTGAGCATACGCGCACGCGTGCGCAGACGAATAAAGCAGGCTCAGGCCCGGGTCAGTTCGCGCAGCGGGCAAGCAGGTTGTCCACGATGGCTTCGACACCCATCGTGACGGGGTCCTGGCAGGGCAGCTCGAGCATGTCGCCGATTTGTCGGCACGCAGCAGAAGCTTCCGCCTGCGACAGGCTCGACGTGTTGAGCGCGACACCGACGGCCTTGACCGCGGGATTGGTCAGACGCGCGGCGACCAGGTTCGCTTCGAGGCAGCGTTTGAGTTCTGGCAGCGGTGACTCAGGCAGGCCGCGCATGTGCCGGCGAGTCGGTTCATGACACAACACCAGGGCGTCCGGTTGCGCGCCGTGCAGCAAACCGAGTGACACGCCGGCATAGGAAGGATGAAAAAGTGAACCCTGGCCTTCGATGAGGTCCCAGCCGCCGTCGAGGCGCGCCGGCGAAATCCACTCGGCCGCGCCGGAAATGAAATCGGCAACCATGGCATCGATGGGCACGCCTGACCCGGCGACGAGAATGCCGGTCTGTCCGGTCGCGCGGAAATCCGCCAGAAGACTGCGTCGGCGCATGGCGCGTTCAAGCGCGAGCGTGGTGTACATCTTGCCGACCGAGCAGTCGGTTCCTACCGTGAGCAGTCGTCGCCCGGCGCGCGGTCGGCCGGTACCCACCGGAATGCCAGGCACGGGATCGCGCGCATCGAACAACTCCCGGCCATTGCGTCGGGCGGCGGTCACGATGTCCGCGTTCTCGCGCAGTTTCTGGTGCAGGCCCGCCGCCACGTTGAGCCCGGCGTCAAGCGCGGCAACAGCGTCGGCGACGATCTCCGCCGACATCACGCCACCGGCATTCGCCGCACCGATCACCATCGTGTTCGCGCCTTCGCTCCTGGCCCGGGCCATGGTCATTTCGAGCAAGCCGAGGCTTGGATGGCAATCGGGGCGCCGGAACTGGCCGATGCACCAGTCCGGTCGCCAATACGAGAGTCCCCGGGCCGTTTTGATGGCCAGGTCGTCACTTGCGCTTCCCAGGTACAGCAGGTAGGGCGGGCCCCAGTGAGCCGGCAAGGCCGCATCGGCAGGGTTGGTCATGAAAGGGTTACTCCAGTCGACGGACAGGTGTTCATCCACCCGCACATGTTGGCGAGCATAGTCACCGGTGACCGCCAGCCACCAATGAAAAGACCGCCACTTGGCATAACTGACGGTTGTAGCCGACGCACCGAGCGTCGAGTCCGGTCTGCCCGGAACGGGACGCGGGATTTGCCTGAGGGCTTGTCCTGTGCTGCACTCGGCCCATGTCGCCATCGCGACGAAGGGCGAACCCTCCAGATGCGTCTGCGCTATATCGAATTGTTCCATGCCGTGCTGACTACCGGTAGCCTGACAGGCGCCGCCAACCTGCTCAATATTTCGCAGCCAGCTGCCAGCAAGGCTCTGCAACAAGCCGAACAGCAACTCGGCTTCGCCTTGTTCAGTCGGGTACGCGGGCGCCTGCAGCCAACTGAAGAGGCGCTGCAGTTGCGTCAGCGCATCGAGAAGATCATCCACGAATTGAATGACCTGCAGCGCCTCACGGCAAACATGGGTCGACTCGACAGTTGCCCGCTGCGGGTGACCTGCACTCCGGCGCTGGCGCAGGCGTTGGTGCCCGAAGCGATCACGTTGTTGCGCAAGTCTTTTCCCGATTCGACCGTGGAGCTGTTCACGCAGCACTCCGCGGTGATGTGCGAGTCGCTGCTGCTCCATGAAACCGACATCGGCCTGACCTTGCAGGATGTCGCTCCGCAGAGTCTGCGCCGAGAGCCGCTGTGCCGCGGACAGGTCATGGTCATCGCGCCACCTGGCTGGTGGCCGGAATCGGAGTTGAGTCGACCGCTGTCGATCACCGCGCTCGCAGGCCAGTCCATGATCGGGATCGCGGTGCAGGATGCGCTTGGCAACATGTTGCAAAGCCATCTGGCTCAGCTCGACCCGGCACCGCGAACCTCGGTGCGAGTGCAGACATACCAACTGGCGCATGCGCTGGTGGCCCAAGGCCAGGGGTTGGCACTGGTCGACCCGTTCACTGCGCGGAGCGGCAGCGGAAACGCCGTGCAGACGCGTCCCCTCAACCTGCGCCTGGAGGTCACGCTGTACGCGATCTACCGACCCGAAAGTGCATTGAACGCCGTGCAGAAGCGCTTCCTCAGCCTGGTGCGTCAGCTCGCGCAAGGCATGCTAGCGGCATGAGCGTCGATGGGCGGACGATCCGGCAAGGCCGTTCCCACGACGTTTGATGCCGCTGACACCGGGCGACTCTTGACGGATTGGGGATCGGCAAAGGCACCGCATGGACCACACGTGCATCGGTGCGCTGTTGACGCTTTTTCACAGCCGAATTGCCGATCACGCCCGGTGCGGAAGCCGCCTCATGCATTTGATTCCCCACGCGCCTCACGCTTGCCTAGGTGCTCCTTGCGGCGCCCGGCGCGCACCTCGCCCGGCGACATGACGGGACCCACCTACAACCTGCGGTTATGCCAATCCGTGCTTTTTTCATTGGTGGCTGGCGCCTGCAGATGATTATGCTCGGCCGTATGGTCGGGGCGGGATGAAGTATCCATAGCGAGTTGCAGTGCACCGTCATCGTGTGCAAGCCAGACTGTTGAACGATCATCAACCAACGCGTCGGGCAGCAACGACGCTCCACCGGATGTGTTGCCGCCCGGAGGCTTTCCGTGCGCATCGACTTCATGGTTATCACAGTACGTTCGCCCGCTGGCTGGCAAAGCCATTGATCAACAACATGGGATGCACACCTCATGACGCGCAAACTTGCAAACTCCCTGCCTCGCGGCCCCCTTTGCCAGCGCAAGGCGCTGGCCCTGGCCATCGGATCCGTCATTTCGGCTTTTGCGGGCACTGCATGGTCGCAGGCAACCCGCGGCACCATACAGGGCAGCGTGCCTCCCCAGGCCAACGAGACCATTCAAATCACCGGTGGCGCGGGTTTCAACCGCACCGTTGCCGTGGATTCGTCTGGCAGGTATTCCGTCACGCTTCCCGTCGGGACCTACACCGTATCCCTGCTGCAAGACGGCAAGGTCGTGCAAAGTCGCAGTGACGTGAGTCCGGCGGCAGGCGGTGCGGTGGCCGTCGACTTCTCGTCGGCCTCGGCAACCAAGGACGTCAAGAACCTCAACGGGGTAGTCGTCTCGGCAAATGCGATCCCGCCGATCGACGTGTCGACGACCAATCAGGTTACTACGATCAGTTCCAAGCAATTGCAGCAGCTGCCGATGACGCGCACGGCCGAAGACATCGCCCTGCTGGCGCCGGGCGTCAACATGGGCTCTCCCGAGTTGTCCAGCGGTCCGCTCGGCACCCCGGTCAACGTGTTCGGTGGGGCCTCGACGGCCGAGAACGCTTACTATGTCGATGGCATGAACGTCACCGAGGCACTCAACAATCAAGGCGGCGTCACATTGCCGTACGGCGCGATCGAGCAACAGCAGACCTTCATCAGCGGTTATGACGCGAAATATGGTCGATCCATCGGAGGCGTGATCAACCAGATCGGCAAGAGCGGATCAAACGAGGTGCACTTTGGCGCGCGCGCCCTGTGGCAGCCCGCCAGTTGGCGGTCCGACCCGATCAATTACTACTACGCCAATCCGCTGGTCACGAAAGAGGGCAGACAGGCCGGTGATCTTGCGGTGTACCGCAAAGGCAGCAGCTCCAGCGAAACGATCTACGACGCGTATATCAGCGGTCCGCTCATCAAGGACAAGCTGTTTTTCTTCCTGAGCGCGGAGCAGGACGACAGTCATTACGAGTCGACCTCGGAGTTTGCCGGCTCCGGCGTAACTCACGTCGCAGCCACCGTCCACGATCCCAAGCTTTACGGCAAGCTGAACTGGAACATCAACGACAGCAACTCGCTGTCGCTGACCGGACTCAAGAACTCGCACAAGACGTGGGGAACTGCCTACGATTTCGACTATGGCGACTTGCAGAACGGCGATTTTTCCAGCCTCGACCCGACGTACAAGACCGTTTTCAGGATGTGGGCCGCCAACTACACCTCATATATAACCGACAATCTGACGCTGAACGCGATGTTCGGCAAGATGCACGGCTCGTACTACTCGCAGCAACCGGGATATCCAGGTTTTGATCCCTCGTTGCCCCATGTGGAGAGTGCGTCCCAGCAGGATCCGGCATTCGTCCCACCAGGGGGAATCCTCAACTCGCAGAACAACTCGACGATTGCCGATCCCAGACATGCCGAATCGATCACCAACTATCGCCTGGATCTCAACTACAAGCTGGGTGACCACGACTTCCAAGTCGGGATTGACAACATCAACTCATCGGACATGCTTGACGGTTCACAAAACACCGGTCCGGGTTACGAGTGGATTTATGGGGAAAGTGATCCCGGCACGCCGGTGTTCGGCATCGATCCGAATGTCCCGCCGTATGTTGCTCCATCGACCCAATGCCACGACGGCAATTGCTACTATGTGCAAAAGCACGTCGACCTCAGCGTCGCCTCGGTGCGGGTGACCCAACGTGCGCAATACATCGAGGACAACTGGCAAGTCACGCCGAAACTGTTGTTGAACCTGGGCCTGCGCGACGACCAGTTCACCAACTTCGACGCGGCGAACGTGCCTTATATCCGGGAGACGAAGCCGCAATGGGCGCCCCGGCTGGGTTTCAGTTGGGATGTGCACGGCGATTCCAGCTTGAAGGTGTTTGGCAATGCGGGCCGCTATTATCTCGCACTGCCGGACCAGGTGGCACTGTCGATCGCCGCTCCCGTCGTGAATGCCGGCGTGTACGGAACCTATACCGGAATTGATCCGGCAACGGGCGTGCCGATTGGATTCACGCCACTGCCGCAGAATCCTACGACGGGCGTGTCGATCGACAGCGAATATGGCCAGAAGAAAGATCCGCGCATCTCTGCCTCCCAGAATATCAAGGCAGAGTTCTCGGACAACTACGTGTTGGGCATGCAGCAGCAGTTTCAGATGCTGAGCACATCATGGGTATTCAGTGCCACCGGCACGTACCAGCGGATGAATCGCCTCATTGACGACTACGACGCTATCCAGAACGAGTGTGCGGCAGGTGTACGTCAGGGCTACGCTTGGATGACGCCGGCAGACTGCGACCAATACGCGCAGAGTCTCGTGCTGATCAATCCGGGCGTGACCAACGACCTGCTGATGAAGGCGCCAGATGGCTCTCTGGTTCCAGTGAAGTTCACGACTCAGGATCAGGGCTTCGTGAAGGGACCGGAGCGCCGCTACTACTCGCTGGATCTATCGCTCGAACACGCTTGGGACGGCAAGTGGTTCGGAAAATTCGACTACGTGTTCTCCAGGACATGGGGCAATGACGAAGGACCGGTGAGCACGTATTCGCAGCAGAGCGGATCATATGAGTCGATCACGACGGCGTGGGACTTCCCGGAACGCATGGAATGGTCGCGCGGTATTCTGCCCAACAGCCGCAGACATCAGTTCAAGATCTTCGGTGCTTATGCACTCTCGCCGGAGTGGACGGTAGGTGCCAACCTGTACATAACGTCGGGTACGCCGAGAATGTGCCGGGGCGGCTACGGTCCCGATCAGGTCGCTTTGCATGGCTCGCACACCTACTACTGGTGCGGCGGCAAGCCCGTACCGCCGGGTTCACTCGGTTTTACACCGTGGGTTCACAGTGTCGGCCTGAGCGTGGATTACAAGCCGGGCTGGGCGCAGCACAGGCTCGACTTCAATTTTGCCGTGTTCAACCTGCTCAACGATCAGACGACGATTTTCTACAATGACTTTTTCGGAACCACGAATAGTCCCAACGCGGATTACGGAAGGGTCCAGGATACCCGGCCGCCGCGCAGCGCCCGATTCTCCGTCGCCTATGATTTTTGAGTGACGGCAAGCAAAACCCACGACGCCGGGCCCATGCCCGGCGTTTTTTTGCAGCTGGCGCGCGACCTGTGTAGCCTGCCACGTTGACGCCGCATGCCAGTGAAGACATGACATTCCAGACAGATCCCCCGGCAGAGAATTCGGCTCCACGGCCACTTTCGCTGGAGGCTGCCAGTTTGCTGGCCAAGGCCCGCGAGGAATGGAGACACCGGCAATTCGACGACGCCGAACGCTCGATTATCCAGGTGCTGAAGCTGGCGCCGGATGAAGCGGACGCGATTCGCATGCTTGGCGTGGCGACCCAGCGCCGCGGTGATCACGCCAAGGCCGTCGATTGCTTCCGGCGTGTGCTTGCCACGTGGCCCGAGGACTCCGACCTGCGCGTCGGACTGGGCATTGCCCTGTACGAACACGGCCAGATCGATGAAGCCATGACGCAGTTGCGGCGTGCCTGCGAATTGGCACCGACCTCGGGGTCGGCCTGGTTCAACCTTGGCGAAGCACTGTGGCGACAGACGCAGACGGAAGAAGCGATCAAGGCGTTGCAGCGTGCGCTCCAGCTGGTCCCTTCCTACATTCCGGCCATGCTTTCACTGGCCCGCGCGCAGGCCAGCTTTGGCCGGATCGATGCCGCGGTAGCAACATTCCGCAGCATGCTGCAGGTTGATCCGAACAATGCCGAAGGTTGGTTCGGACTGTCAAACCTCAACACGATCCGCTTCGATGCCGCCGATGTTGCCCGTCTGCGACAGGCATTGGCCCGCGGGGATGGTTCGGCCCGCGACCGCGAGTTGCTCAGATTCACCTTTGCGAAGGCGCTGGAAGATCAGGGTAATCATGCGCAAGCCTTCGAGGAATTCCGCCTTGCCAACACATCGCGGCGCAGCCGGGTGAAGTGGGATGCCGCAGGCGAACACCGACGCGCCGAAGCGATCCAGCGCGTCTTCGCCAACGACATGCCGCCGCCGTTGAATCCCGATCTCGGCCGTGAAGTCATCTTGATCGCCAGCATTCCGCGTTCGGGATCGACCTTGGTCGAGCAAATCCTCGCCTCGCACCCGGACGTCGAGGGCGCCAACGAGATCAAGGACATGTCGCAGGTCATCGACGCGGAAACGCATCGCCGCCATTCGGCGTTTCCGTTGTGGGTGCCGGACGCCACCGCCGCCGACTGGCAACGCATGGGTAGCGAATACCTCGCGCGAACTGCAAGCTGGCGCAAGACCAAACCACGCTTTACCGACAAGAGTCTGGTTACATGGAATCTCGTGGGCCCGGCACTGGCGATGCTTCCAGCAGCGCGGGTGGTCATCGTCCGGCGCGATCCGGTGGAAACTTGCCTGGCGTGTTATCGACAGTGCTTCAACGAAAGAATCGGCTTTGCCTGCGACCTCGATGAGATGGCCGATTACTGCATCGATTTCCTGCGCCTGACACGATTCTGGCTGGACAAGTACCCGACTCGGGTATTCGATCTTCCCTACGAATCCCTGGTCGCCGAGCCGGAACGCGTAACTCGCCGCTTGCTGGATTTCTGCGGCTTGTCATTTGATGCAGCCTGTCTCACGTTTCACCGGACGTCGCGCGCGGTGCTCAGTTCGCCCAGTGCGGCGCAGGTTCGGGAACCGCTGCGCCGTGACACCGCACGCAGTGCGCGTTACGGCGACAAGCTCGATCGCCTGCGTCAGCGGCTGTCGGACGCGAAGGTGCTGATGGAATAGCAGGGAAGCACGGTGCCATGGCCGACGTTCACCCGGATAGCCGCGGTCGCCTGACAGCTCGCGCCGCCTGCTTGTGGACACGCGGCGCCTGCCCACAACCGTCAGTTATGCCAAGTGCCGGTCTTTTCATTGGCAGCTTGCGCGGGGTTGTGACTATCCTCGACGCAAGTTTGTGCGGCGAGGCCTGACGTTCAGGTTCGAGACGCTGAGCGATGCTTTTGAAATTCGCACGACCCTGCACCCGCTCTTGCAAGAAGCGGTAGTTTCCAATTCATCACACCGGGGAAGTTCACATGAACGAGCGTAGCAGCCGGATCATTCCGACCCTGTTGGCTGCATCGGTGCTCTTTGCGCTGGCCAACATGGCGTACGCGCAGGATGCGCCAAGCCCGAACAACTCCAGCCCGCAGGATTCAGCCAGCGCCAAGAAACCCGCAAGAGCAACCGAGCTGTCCGCGGTGATTGTCACGGGCACCCGCGCCAGCAACCGCACGGAAAGCAGTTCACTCACGCCGATCGACGTGATCCCGGCTTCGGTATTGAAGCAAACCGGCACGATCGATTTGGCCCAGGCGCTGGAGCGCGCCATTCCATCGCTGAACTTTCCGTTTGCGCCCGCTTCGGACACGTTTGCTTTCCAGCGGCCATTCGAAATGCGCGGCCTGTCGCCGGACCAGGTACTGGTGCTGGTAGACGGCAAACGCTGGCATCCCGGCGCGCTGGTGTTGAGCCTGGGGCAGATCGGCCAGGGATCGCAGGGCGTGGACCTCAATACCATCCCGCTGTCGGCCATCGACCATATCGAGGTGCTGCGTGACGGCGCTTCCGCGCAATATGGTTCCGATGCGCTCTCGGGCGTGGTCAACATCATCCTCAAAAAGGGCGCAAAGGGTGGGGATGTGCAAGTCACCGCGGGTCAATATTCAGCAGGCGATGGTCGTCAGTGGCAGGGGTCCGCCAATTTCGGTGTCCCCCTCGGTGACAAGGGTTGGTTGCGTCTGACTGCCGAAGACAGCAACCAGAGCCCCAGCAATCGCGCCGGAGTCGATCGCCGACCCGGGCTGGCCCAGCTCGGTGTGAAGTTTCAATACGGCACGGTGTCGTTCAAGAACAAGAATCTGTTCCTCAACATGCAGTACGACCTCACGCCCGGTGTGGAATTCTATGCGTTCGGCCATTACGGACAACGCGTGGGCGAGCCGCGCGGATTCTACCGCTACGGCAGCAACACGGCTTACCCCAACAACCCGCTGATCGGGCTGGTCTATCCGGATGGCTTCCTGCCCAGGGAACACGGCGACTCGATCGACAACTCCCTGGTGGCCGGGCTTCGCGGTTCAGTGAACGGCTGGCGCTGGGACGTCAGCGGCAATTACGGCGCCAACCGGGTCTCGTACAGCACCTTGAACAGCACCAATTACGCCTTGTTGAATGATTTCGGCAGCAGCCCAACCGACTTTCACGATGGCATCCTGACAGCAAGACAACAGACCTTCGACATCGACATTTCCAAGGACCTGGCGTTCAGCTGGCTACCCAATCCGCTGACGCTTTCGTTTGGCACGCAATACCTGCGGCAGAGTTACGACGTCACGGCCGGCGACCCTGGTTCGTACTATGTCGGGACCTCCGGCGTGCGCGGCGGCGCGCAGGGTTTCGCAGGCTGGGGTCCGCAGGATGCGATCTCGGTGGCAAGGCATGACGTCGCCGAGTATGTCCAACTGGAAGGCAACCTCACGGACAAGTTCAGCTTTTCCGCAGCCGGGCGCCACGAGGACTATTCGGACTTCGGTACGACCACGTCCGCCGCGCTTTCAGGACGCTTTGATTTCACGGACACGTTCGCCTTGCGCGGCAGCGGCTCGACCGGGTTCCGCGCGCCGGGCCTGGGCCAGCAGCACTACTCGGAAACCACGTCGGCTTCCTATGGCACCGGCAACTCGCTGGGCCTGCCACCGGGCATCTATCTGCGCGGACTTGTACCGGTGAACAACCCGCTTGCGATGCTGCTCGGCAGCGAACCGCTGACACCGGAGAAATCACGCAACTTCACCGCCGGCGCGGTGTGGAATCCGACGAACGCACTCAGCATGTCGCTTGACGCCTACCAGATCACGGTCACCAATCGCATCGCGTTGTCGAGTTCGATTTCGCTCTCCACGCCGGCGGTCATCAGCTACCTGGCGGCCAACGGCATCACCAACCTGCAATACAGCGGACTGTCCTATTTCACGAACGCCGGCACCGTGAAGACCCAGGGAGTCGATCTGGTGACCAGTTATCGCAGCGACTTCGGTGACGACGGCACACTGCTCTCGACCCTCAGTTACGGCTATCACAAGAACAAGGTCACCGACGTCAAGCCCAACCCGGCCGTTCTCAATGCCCTGGGCGTCATCTTCCAGCGCTTGAACCGCAGCGCCATCAAGGGTTTGCTGGCCGACACCGCGCCGCGCAGCAAGGTGATCCTGACCGAGGACTACAACGTGGGCCGTTGGGGACTGACAGGTACCCTCACCCGCTACGGTCGCATCACGGCGTACGGCTCGACCAGCTATCTGGACGATGTCATCTACCCGCACAAATGGCTGCTCGACCTTGCGTTGAACTACAACCGGGATGCATGGACATTCACCGTCGGCGCGGACAACGTGCTCAACACGTATCCCAAGAGAACGCCTGTCGGCGATGATCAGAACGGAGCTTTCCCGTATTCCTCCAGTTCGCCGTTCGGTTTCCAGGGCGCTTATGTCTACGGAAAGGTCGCGTACCACTGGTAAGGTTGGCCGGCTTGGATGTGCGGCACGCATCGGCTTGCGTGCGACGCCTTTACGGCCGGCAGCCTGGCACGTCTTCCTGAACGCAAGAAGCTTGTCCGCAGACTGACGATGGCGTGTTGATCAGATCAAGCGTGGGTTGCGTCGTCGCCGTCAGCGGCAGTTGTCCTGGCTCGGCGTTCCATCGAGTACTTTAGGTCACCCAAAAGAGAAGCTCCGAGCTGCCCTTGAACGAGCCGCACACATCAGGACCATCTGCGGTCGAAATTTCGCCAGCCACCGGTCAACCCAGCATGCTGCGCGCGGTCGGGCGTTGGCAACTGGTCGGACTTTCCGTCAACGACGTGATCGGCAGCGGAATCTACTTGTTGCCGGCCGCGGCGGCCGCGCTGCTGGGGCCGGCCAGCTTGTGGGCAGTACTGCTCGCGGGGTTGGCGGTAAGCCTGCTGGTGTTGTGCTATGCGCAGGCCGGCAGCTATTTCGATCAGGCCGGTGGCAGTTACCTTTACGCGCGCGAGGCGTTCGGCCGTTTCGCCGGCTTCGAGGTGGGCTGGATGCTGTTGCTGACGCGTGTGTCCAGCGCGGCTGCGCTCAGCAACGGTCTGGCCGACGCGGTCACGCATTTCTGGCCGTGGGCAGCGGGTGGCGGCGGACGCCTGCTGATCGTGGCCGGTTCGCTGCTCGCCCTGACCTGGATCAACGTGATCGGCGTACGCAGTGCGGCGCGCACCGGGGTGACGCTGGCGATCGCCAAGTTCCTGCCGCTGGTCATGTTCATTGCCATAGGCGCGTTCTACGTCGACATGAGTCAGGCATCGCCGCTGGCCGTGGGCTCCATCCCCATGCACGACCTGGCCAAGGGCGCCTTGCTGTTGCTGTTTGCCTATGCCGGCTTCGAGAACATGCCGGCCGCGGCCGCGGAGTATCACAACCCCCGCCGGGATGTGCCGTTCGCGATGCTGACCATGATCGTCATCGTCACGGTGACCTACGTCGCCGTGCAATGGGTGGCGTTGGGCACGCTGCCCGGGCTGGCTGGATCCAGCACGCCGCTGGCGGATGCCGCCGCGCGTTTCGGCGGCATGTGGCTTGCGCTGGTGTTGACGGTGGGAGCGGCGGTGTCGATCCTGGGCACCAACAGCAACACGATCATGTTTGGCCCGCGCTACCTGTTGGCGCTGGCGGACGATGGCTTCGGACCGGTGGCGCTGACGCGCATCCATCCCCGGTTCCGCACGCCGGCGATCGCGATCGTGGTCGTCGGTGGCCTGTCGCTGTTGCTGGCATTGTCCGGGTCGTTCGTGCAGTTGGCGCTGCTGTCGGTGGTGGCGCGCCTGTTTGGCTATCTCGCGACATCCGTTTCGGTCCTGGTGTTGCGCAAGCGCCACGGCCACCGGGAAGGCGCGTTGCAACTGCCTGGTGGCCCGTCGATCCCGATCGCGGCGACGCTGCTGTCACTTGCCCTGCTGGCAAGCGCCGGCGTGGCCAATCTGGTGGCGGCGGCCGTGGCCCTGGTGATCGGCGCTTTGATCTACAGGTTCTGGCGACGGCCGATCAAACCTGTCGACACGAGCCGACGTCCGTGACGGGACGCGGCATGATCCTGGCGACGCTTGCGATGTTCGCTTGTCTGCCGGCAAGTGCGCAGCAATTGAACCTGCGCGACTACGGCATCTCGATCGGAGTGATGCAGCCTGGACCGTGGAATGCGATCACGGACGTGCCGGGCGTTGCCGTGGGCCAGAAAACCCTGATCCGGGGCGATGACGTGCGCACCGGCGTAACCGCGATCCTGCCGTATGTGGGAAACATCTTCCAGCACAAGGTGCCGGCTGCCGTGTATGTGGGCAATGGATTTGGCAAGCTCACCGGGACTACCCAGGTCGAGGAACTCGGCAATATCGAGACGCCGATCGTGTTGACCAATACGCTTAGCGTGCCCACGGCCGCCGACGCCCTGATCGACTATACGCTCGGCTTCGCTGAAAACCGTGAGGTGCTTTCGGTCAACCCGGTGGTGGGGGAAACCAACGACGGCTATCTGAACGACATTCGCGGGCGTCACGTCAGCAAACGTGATGTGCTGGAGGCAATCACCTCAGCCACGGGTGGCAAGGTCGCACAGGGCAATGTCGGCGCAGGTACCGGCACGGTCGCATTCGGCTTCAAGGGCGGCATCGGAACCTCGTCGCGCAAGCTTCCCGACAGTCTTGGCGGTTATACCGTCGGGGTGCTGGTGCAGACGAATTTCGGGGGAGTATTGACCGTGGCCGGCGTGCCCATCGGCAAGACCTTGCACAAGTACTATTTGAGCGACAAGCTCAATGATTCGCCCGATGGCTCATGCATGATCGTGGTGGCCACCGACGCACCATTGGGCTCACGCAATCTGAAACGGCTGGCGAAACGGGCGATCCTGGGCCTGGGACGCACCGGTGGCACCGAGTCGAACGGCAGCGGCGACTACGTGATTGCCTTCTCGACGAACAAGGCCAGTCGCGTGCCGTATGCGTCGGACCAGATCACGCGCCAGGCAACCGATGTACGCAACGACGCCATGTCGCCGCTGTTCATGGCCGCGATCGAAGCGACCGACGAAGCCATCATCAATTCGTTGTTCCATGCCACAAGCATGAACGGGTGGCACGGCCACAAGGTGGAGGCGCTGCCCGTCGACAAGGTGCTGGGGATCATGCAGCAGAACGGCCATCCGGTTTCGCACTGAGCGCATCGCGTAGCCATGCCGGTCCCGGACTTGCCTGGTTGCACGCCTGCCTGTACCCGCCACTCACCATCGATGTGACGCTATCATTGGCGATCCCTCGGTCCGCCTTTGGTGGCAGCGTTCGCCATGCTCTTGATGATCGACAACTACGACAGCTTCACCTACAACCTCGTGCAGTACCTGGGCGAGCTGGGGCAAGAGGTCAGGGTGGTGCGCAACGACGCGATCGACGTGCCCGGCATTCGCGCGCTGGCGCCTTCGCACATCATGATTTCGCCGGGACCGGGTACGCCGGATGATTCGGGCGTGTCGCTGGACGTCCTGCGCGAACTGGCTGGGGAGGTCCCGGTATTCGGCGTGTGTCTGGGACATCAGGCGATCGGCCAGGTTTTCGGTGGCAAGGTGATCCGTGCCAAGCAGATCATGCACGGCAAGACTTCGCCGGTGCGTCATCGTGGGCAGGGCGTGTTTGCCGGGCTTCCCGAGCCGTTCGAGGCCACGCGCTACCACTCGCTGGTGGTGGAGCAGTCGTCGCTGCCGGACTGCCTCGAGATCACGGCGTGGACGGAAAGTGCGGATGGCTCGATCGACGAGATCATGGGCCTGCGCCACAAGACGTTGCCCGTCGAAGGGGTCCAGTTTCACCCGGAGTCGATCCTGACCCGGCACGGCCACGACCTGCTGCGCAACTTCCTCGGCCTGCCGCTGCGGTTGGCGGCATGAAGGACAAGCCGGGCACCAGCGGACGCGAGACCATCATCACGCCGCAGGAGGCCTTGCAACGCACGATCGAGCATCGCGAGATCTTCCATGACGAGATGATTGCGCTGATGCACCAGATCATGCGTGGCGAAGTGAGCCCGCTGATGACTGCCGCGATCATCACCGGCCTGCGCGTGAAAAAGGAAACGATCGGCGAAATCACCGGCGCGGCGCGCGTGATGCGCGAACTGTCGGCCAAGGTCCCGGTGAAAGGCGACCATACTCACTTGCTGGACATCGTCGGCACCGGTGGCGATGGGGCGTCCAGTTTCAACATTTCCACCGCGTCAATGTTTGTGGCGGCTGCGGCAGGCGCGCGTGTGGCCAAGCATGGCGGGCGCAGCGTCTCGTCGAAATCCGGCAGCGCGGACGTGCTGGAGTCGCTCGGCGCATCGATCGACCTGAGTGCGACACAGGTGGCCGAGTGCATGGCCGAAACCGGCATTGGCTTCATGTTTGCACCGAACCACCACCCCGCGATGAAGGTGGTGGCACCGGTGCGCCGCGAGATGGGCGTGCGCACCTTGTTCAATATCCTTGGGCCACTGACCAACCCGGCCGGTGCGCCGAATATCCTGATGGGCGTGTTTCATCCGGATCTGGTCGGCATACAGATCCGTGTGCTGCAGGCGCTGGGTGCGCGCCATGCCCTGGTGGTGTGGGGTCGCGACGGCATGGACGAGATCTCGCTCGGCGCCGCGACCCTGGTCGGCGAGCTGCGCGATGGGGTGGTGCGTGAGTACGAGGTGGAACCGGAGGATTTTGGCCTGGCGATGGCGTCCAGCCGCAACCTTCGAGTGGAGAATGCAGATGAATCGCGGGCGATGCTGCTGGACGCCTTGCAAGGGCATGCGGGCGTTCCGCGCGACATCGTCTGTCTGAATGCGGGCGCGGCCTTGTACGCGGCCGACGTGACCGACGACATGGGCACGGGTATCGAGCTGGCTCGCACCACCATTGCGAGCGGTGCGGCGCACGCGAAAATGCAGGCCTTCGTGGCCGTCACACGGCGATTGGCAGGGTTGCAGTAAGCGCTGCGCATGTGCAAATCGCTTCAAGCTGGTTACGTCGCGAGCGACGGCGCATTAGGATGCACTCATTACCTATCGAGCGAGATGCCATGACCGACATCCTCAATCGCATTCTCGCCCGCAAGGCGGAAGAAGTTGCCGAACGCCGCAGCCGGGTGCCGCTGAGCGAGTTGACTGCACGCATCGCCGAGCAGCCGGATACCCGTGGCTTCGCGGCCGCCATCGAGGCGATGATCGATGCCGGCCTGCCTGCGGTGATCGCCGAAGTGAAAAAGGCCAGCCCCAGCAAGGGCGTCATCCGCGCCCAGTTCGATCCCGCTGCCATCGCGAAAAGCTACGAGGCCGGCGGGGCGGCGTGCCTGTCGGTGATTACCGACAGTGACTTTTTCCAGGGTAGCGAGGCGTTCCTGCAGCAGGCACGCAGCGCGTGTTCGCTGCCGTTGTTGCGCAAGGACTTCATCGTCGACCCGTATCAGGTGCATGAGGCACGTGCGATCGGTGCCGACGCCATCCTGCTGATCGTGTCCGCGCTCGACGATGACGAGCTGTTGCCGCTGGCGTTGCTGGCCGCCGAACTCGACATGGATGTGCTGTGCGAAGTGCACGACGAGGAGGAAATGGAACGGGCCCTCGCGCTGCCGGTGCCGTTGATCGGCGTCAACAACCGAAACCTGCGCAACTTCGAGACCGCCTTGGAGACCTCGCTGGCGCTGCAGGACTTGATCGAGTACGACCGCGTGCTGGTCGCCGAGTCGGGCATCCGCACGCCGGAAGACGTGGCGCGGCTGCGCGAAGGCGGCATACAGGCGTTTCTGGTTGGCGAGGCGTTCATGCGCGCCGACGACCCGGGCAGCGAGTTGCGACGATTGTTCGCCATCACGTGAGTGGGCTTGGGGAAGTTGGCGGCGCCGTGCCAGACGACGTCGAAGCTGGCTCGCCTCGGATCGTGCTGTTCGATTTTGATGGTGTGCTGATGCACGGCGACGCGTTCTATCTGTTCGTGCGCGAACGCTATGCCGGATCCCTGTGGCGCAAGGGGCTGGCGCTGCTGAGCACTCCGTTGCTGTTGACGCTGCTGCCGTTTTCCCGACGCTGGCCGGCCTATTTGCTGGTGCGTATTGCGCTGCTTGGCTTGGGCGAGCAGCGCTATCGGGTCGCCGCGAACGCCTTCGGCGCCAGCCTGGCACGGCGGCCACGGCAGTTCTATCGTGGCGGTCTGCGCCAGTTGCGCCAGCACCAGGCGCGGGGCGACCGGGTGATCGTGGTCACCGGATGCGAGGACACCCTGGTCCGCTCGATCCTGCACGAGCTGGGCCTGTCCGGACTGGAAATACTTGCCTCGCAACTGCGCGCCGGCTGGCTCGGCATGCGGCTGCGCCGGCACAACGTGGGTCGTCGCAAGTTGCAGTCGCTGACCGAACATGGCGTGAGCGCGTGGCAGGTCGCCTATGGTGACTCGATCCACGACGTGGCGATGCTGAGGCCGGCGGACGAGCCGGTGTTGGTCAACGGCACGCCCGCCCTGTGCAAGCGAGTGGAGAAGGCGCTGGGTCGTGCGGTCGGCCGGGTCGAGTGGTATTGAGCGCCTGGCGGCACTCGGTCAGCCGCATCAACGGGTGCCGCGGATCACGATGGTCTTGCCGGAAACGTCGATCGTGCGCTGTTCTTCGAGCTGCTTGAGTACGCGTCCGACCATTTCGCGCGAACATCCCACGATACGACTTACTTCCTGGCGCGAGATGCGGATCTGCGTACCGTCGGGATGCGTCATCGCATCCGGTTCCTGGCACAGGTCGAGCAAGGTGCGCGAAATGCGATTGGTGACATCCATGAACGCCATGCGGCTGGCCTGGCGCGACGTGCGCAGCAGCCGGTTGGTGAGTTGCGCGCCGATCGCGAACAGGATTTTCGGACACTCTTCACGCAGCGGGCCTTCCATCAACTGGAACAGGCGCTCGTAGCTCACCTCGGCCATCTCGCACGGCGTGCGCGTGCGCACCATCGACTCGCGCTGGGCCTGCTCCACGAACAGGCCCATCTCGCCGATGAACTGGCCGCGGCTGATGTAGGCCAGGATCAGTTCCCGTCCCTGCTCGTCCTCGGTGCAGACCGCCAGCGACCCTTCGATCACGTAATAGAGAGTGTTGGCCGGATCGCCGGGCCGGACGATTGCGGTCTTGCCGGGATAACGGCGGCGGTGACACTGGCCCAGGAAGCGCTCCATCGAGGCGGGGTCGGGAGCGAAGCCGGGGGGCGCCTGCGAACGCTCGAAGGCCTGTTGCAACAGGTATTTGAGGTGTGGTGCCACGTAGACTCCTGGGTGCGGCAGGGTTGAACGGCGATCGCCGCAATCGCGCCTGGCGTGACGGCTATCACCTTATCATGCCAGCCATTATGGCAAACCTTGGGCCTCGCCGCTGGTTCAATTTTGCGTGCAATTGCCGCATACTTCGCGGTCTTTCGGTAGCGCCAATCTTGTCGCAAGCCATACACAAGGGTCGTGCAGGCTCTGGCCTGTGCTTCACACCAATCGCGGGGACCCTTGTCGCTAACCCGCCTCGACAGCTGGCCGAAGTCCGGTCATGGAGAGCCGCCCGTGGTCAAACCACTACCCCGTCTGCGCCTGCAAGGGTTCAACAACCTCACCAAGGCCTTGAGCTTCAACATCTATGACATCTGCTATGCAGTGTCGGAGGAACAGCGCGGGCGCTACATCGAATATATCGACGAGCAGTACGATGCCGATCGCCTGACCCAGATCCTCACCGACGTGGCCGAGATCATCGGCGCCAACATCCTCAATATCGCGCGACAGGATTACGACCCGCAAGGTGCCTCGGTCACCATGCTGATCTCCGAGGAGCCGGTGCTGGAGAAGCTGGGTCGGGACACCATTTCAGGGGCCGTGGTGGCGCACATGGACAAGAGTCACATCACGGTCCACACCTACCCGGAGACACACCCGCACAACGGCATCGCCACCTTCCGCGCCGACATCGACGTGGCCACCTGTGGCGTGATCTCGCCCTTGAAGGCGCTGAACTACCTGATCGACAGCTTCGAGTCGGACATCGTGGTGTGCGACTACCGCGTGCGCGGCTTCACCCGCGACGTGAAGGGCAAGAAGCACTTCATCGACCACAAGATCAATTCGGTGCAGGATTACCTGGCGCGACACATCCGGCAGAAGTACGAGATGTTCGACGTCAACGTGTACAAGGAGAACATGTTCCACACCAAGATGCACATCAAGGATTTCGACCTGGATACCTACCTGTTCGAGTCGCATGCCGACGATCTGTCGTTCAAGGAACGCCAGCGCATCGAGTCGCTGCTCAGGCGCGAGATCGAGGAGTTGTTCCACGGCCGCAACCTGATGTGACGAAAAACCCGCCGAAAGGCGGGTTTTTGCCGTGCGTCGAGATGTGCCGGTACGCTGTGCCGTCACACCTGTTCCAGCCAGCCCCACTTGTCGTGGGTGCGGCCGTCAAACAAGCCGAAGAACAACTCCTGCAGGCGCAACGTGACGCGTCCGGCCTTGCCGGCGCCGACCTGCTTGCCGTCGACCGAGCGGATCGGGGTGATTTCGGCGGCGGTGCCGCACATCAACAGCTCGTCGGCGAGGTACAGGTATTCGCGGGGAATGTCGCGCTCGACCACCTCGATGCCATCCTCCCGGGCCAGCGTCTTCAGGGTGTCGCGGGTGATGCCGGCGAGGATCGAGGCGCTGGCCGGCGTGGTGTGCAGCACGCCGTCGAAGACCAGGAACAGATTCTCGCCCGCGCCCTCACTGAGCAGGCCGGTCGAAGCCAATGCGATACCTTCGCCGAAACCGAGTCGACGCGCTTCGCGCGCGATCAGCTGGCCGGAGAGATAATTGCCGCCGGCCTTGGCGCCGGCCGGTATGGTGTTGGGCGCGAAACGCTGCCAGCTCGACACGCAGGCGTCGATACCGCTTTTCAATGCCTCTGGTCCGAGGTAGGGACCCATCGGCCAGGCGGCAACCGCGACGTCGATCGGGGTTTCCGCGGACAGGCCGAAACCGCCCAGTCCGCGATACGCAATCGGACGCAGGTAGGACGCTCCGAGCCCATTCTTGCTGATCACCTCGCGGCAGGCGCCCGCCAGATCGTCAGCCGAATACGGCAGCGTCATGTCGTAGATCTTGGCCGACTGGTATAGCCGGTTCAGGTGGTCGGTGAGGCGGAAGATCGCCGCGCCCTCCGGCGTGGCGTAGCTGCGGATGCCCTCGAACACCGACGAACCGTAGTGCAGGGCATGCGACATCACATGCGTGGTGGCTTCCGCCCAGGGCTTGATGCTGCCGTTCTGCCAGACCCAATCGGGGTATTGCTGCGCCATCTCGTTTCTCCCATGCGGACTGCCCATGATAGCGCGGGCCGCGCGCGCCCGGCGGTCAATTGGCATTGCGCAGCCACAGGCAGCCAGCCTGGCGCACGATGTCGAAGCGCCACTCCGGAGCGGTGCCGTTCGCGCCATTGCCCGCCGTGTGCAGTACCAGTTGATCTGCAGGGCGGCGTGCCACGGAACTGACCGGCGGCGGAAGGGAACCATCGCTGTCCCACAGGGCGTGAGCTGCCGGTTGTTCTGGTGTGTCGACGTCCAGCAGTTGTTGTTTCATCAAGCTGGACAGGGCGCGGATATCGGCGATCGCGGCACCACGCCCGTAGCCGTCCCACAGGATCAGACCGGCCATCCGCACCGTATCGCGTCGGGCGAATGCGTCGATCACACTCTGGCGCAGCTCATCCACGCTGGCAGCGCACAGTACCGGAGGAGGGCTGTTCGCCGGCGCGGGGCTGGCTGCTGCCTGGGTGGCACTGACCGGCGTGGCCTGCAGTGCAGCGCAGGTCTGGTCAGTGAACACGGCACCGCCGTCGGCGCCGATGCAGCGGTGGATCTCGGACTGCGCCTGCGCCAATGCGCTCCACGCGAGCAGGACGAGGCCAAGCAAAACGGCGCACAGCGGGATAATCGGGCGCGACATGCCGCCAGCATAGCGGCAGCGCGACTCAGGAAAGTTGTTCCAGCACCGCCTGGGTGGCGCGGGCGCGATTGAGCGTATAGAAGTGCAGCCCCGGGGCGCCGCCGTCGAGCAGGCGCCGGCAGAGCTGTGCCACCACCTCGGCGCCGAGCGCGCGCACCGAGTCCGCGTCATCCCCATGCGCTTGCATGCGCTTGGCGATCCAGCGAGGGATCTCCGCGCCGCACATCTCGGAAAAGCGCTTGAGCTGGCTGTAGTTGGAGATCGGCATGATGCCCGGCACGATCGGCACGCCCACGCCGAGCTTGCGCACGTCGTCGACGAAGCGGAAATACGCGTCCGGGTTGAAGAAATACTGCGTGATCGCACCGTTGGCGCCAGCGTCGATCTTGGCCTTGAAGTGCTTGAGGTCGCGCAGCGCATCGTCAGCCTGCGGGTGCGTTTCCGGATAGGCGGCCACCTCGATGTGGAAGTGATCGCCGCAATGCTCGCGGATGAAGCGAACCAGCTCCGCGGCATAGCGGAAGTCTCCGGCAGTAGCCATGCCCGAGGGCATGTCGCCGCGCAGGGCCACCAGGCGTCGGTAACCCGCCGCGCGGTAATCGTCCAGCAGCGCCGCCAGTTCGGCGCGGGTACCGCCCATGCACGACAGGTGCGGTGCCACGTTGAGGCCGTGCTGCACGTGCAGCCGTGCCACGGTGTCGCCGGTGTAGCTCAAGGTGGAGCCGCCGGCGCCGAACGTGACCGAGGCGTACTCGGGCTTGTGCGCCTTCAGCGCTTGCGCCGTGCGATCCAGCTGTTCGCGCTGTTGGTCGGTCTTGGGCGGAAAGAATTCGAAGCTGATCGCCGGCATCGCGGGGTTCCTGAGGGACAACAATGCCTGGGAGTATATATCTCCAATTCGCGATGAAGCGATATAGATTACAAAGAGAAGCGCCTGCGGTCCTGCATGCACGGGGGTTTGACAATGTGGAGCCTATTTGGCGTCGGTCGGCATCAGCTGGTATCCGGGCGGCACCTGGGTGCTGAAGACCGAGGCAGCGATCGGTTGGTCCACTGCGACATGCATGCGCTGGCTCCATAGCTGCGTGCCGTTGCCCTGGACGTCGACCGCTCGCGGCAAGCCATCGGAATCGACCCAGAGCGTCATGTGCATTCCCTCGGCGTCCATGGTCCAGCCGGTCGTGGCACGACCATCGATGGTCCGCTGGTCCGGCAACCGCGTTGCCTTGCCCTGAAAATCACGGATGGCATCGAGCCAGGCGAGTTTGTCCGCGGACTGCGCAGACGCCCGGGCCGGCAGCGGTGTCAGCATGGCCATGTGCGAGTCGTGCAGCAGGGTAAGGATACGGTGTTCGCCGATATTGACCACCGTGGTGGTGGCGCTGCCCATGTCGGTGCGGGCATCGCCATCGCGGTTCATGCGCACGTGAATGGTCGCCATGGCGATGCCCTGCGAGCGTTGCTCGATGATCAGACTGAGCGTGGTGAAATCGCGCAGGTGCTTTTGCGCCACGGCAAAGGCGATGCCCCGCGACGCTGGCAGCATCACCAGTGCCACCACCAGACAGCCGGTAGCGGCAGCGGCGACCCAGCCGATCCAGGGGCGTCGCACCACCGGCAGGTGGCGGGGGCGAGAAAGTCGTGCCTCGAGTTTGCGTTGTGCCGCTTCGGTGGCCGCATCGGAGGGCGCGACAGCAAGGGCTGAAAGATGGGCGCACAGGTTCGGGGACAGTTCGGTAGTCATCACATCACCTCCGGGGAAGTCGGGGTCTGGGTGTCATTCAGGCGCATCTCGAGCGACCGGATGGCCCGGTGCAGGCAGACGCTGACATGGTTGACCGTCATCCCGGTGGTCTGCGCGATTGCCGCGATCTCCATGCCATGTAGATGACGCAGCGTGAAGCATTCAGCCTCTTTCGGTTTCAGGCGACCCAGGGCGAGGCGCAATTGCCGGGCCTGGTCGGCCTGGATGGCATCGTCCTGGGTGCTGTCGAAGGCAGCGGACATGCTGGCCCGCCACACGGGCATCAATCGCCGCCAGCGTTGATGTCGGCGCAACCGGTCGATCGACATGCGTGCCGCGAGCGTCGACAGGTAGGCGGGCCATGAGTCGACCTCGGCGACGGGCTTCTCGAGCAGGCGCAGAAAGACTTCCTGCTGCACCTCTTCGGCCAGGCTGGCATCGCCCAGCACGCGATAGGCGGCGCGGAATACCGAGCGACCGTAGGCTCGGGCCAGACTGGCAACGTCGGTGGGCGCGGCATCGGTCATCGGCTCACCTCGACTGAACAGTGAAAGGGACATGCAGGCATCTCCTGGGTGGTCATACCTGAAGACGTGCGGGCGATACCGATTCTTACAGTGGGTCGACTCGCGGGTACGAAAAAGGGCGCATCGCTGCGCCCTTTTTCGGTACTGGATGAGCAGACTCCCGCCCCGGGAGGGGAGAGCGCCGCGAATCAGTAGCGGTAGTGCTCCGGCTTGTACGGACCTTCGACGGGCACGCCAAGGTACTTGGCCTGCTCGGTGCTGAGCGTGGTCAACTTCACGCCGATCTTTTCCAGATGCAGACGCGCAACTTCCTCGTCGAGCTTCTTGGGCAGGATGTAGACCTTGTTCTCGTACTTGTCCTTGTTCGCCCACAGCTCGATCTGGGCCAGAGTCTGGTTGGAGAACGAGTTGGACATCACGAAGCTCGGGTGGCCGGTGGCGCAACCGAGGTTGACCAGGCGACCCTCGGCCAGCAGGAACATCGCGTGGCCGTCGGGGAACACATACTTGTCCACCTGCGGCTTGATGTTGATCTTCTCCACGCCGGCCATCGTGTTCAGCGCCTCGACCTGGATCTCGTTGTCGAAGTGGCCGATGTTGCAGACGATGGCCTGATCCTTCATGCCCTTCAGGTGCTCGAGCGTCAGCACGTCCTTGTTGCCGGTGGTGGTGACATAGATGTCGCCGCGACCCAGCGTGCTTTCGACGGTGTTCACCTCGAAGCCTTCCATCGAGGCCTGCAACGCGTTGATCGGGTCGATCTCGGTGACCACCACGCGTGAGCCGTAGGCACGCAGCGAGTGCGCGCAGCCCTTGCCCACATCGCCGTAGCCGCAGACCACCGCGACCTTGCCCGCCAGCATCACGTCCATCGCGCGCTTGAGGCCGTCGGCCAGCGACTCGCGGCAGCCGTACAGGTTGTCGAACTTGCTCTTGGTCACCGAGTCGTTGACATTGATCGCGGGAATCAACAGCGACTTCGCCTCGGCCAGCTGATACAGGCGGTGGACGCCGGTGGTGGTCTCCTCGGAGACGCCCTTCCAGTCCTTGACCACGGTGTGCCAGTAGCCCGGGCGCTCCTTGTGCACGCGCTTGAGCAGGTTCTTGATCACCTGCTCCTCGTGTGAGGACGCCTTTTCGTCCACCCACTTGCTGCCATTTTCCAGCTCGTAGCCCTTGTGGATCAGCAGCGTCACGTCACCGCCGTCGTCGACGACCAATTGCGGGCCGAGGAAGCCACCCTTGCCGTCGGAAAAGCTCAGCGCTTCCAGCGTGCAGTCCCAGTACTCCTCCAGCGTCTCGCCCTTCCAGGCGAACACCGGCGTGCCGGTGGCGGCAATTGCGGCGGCGGCGTGGTCCTGGGTCGAGAAGATGTTGCACGAGGCCCAGCGCACGTCGGCGCCGATGTCCTTCAGCGTCTCGATCAGCACTGCGGTCTGGATCGTCATGTGCAACGAGCCGGTCACCCGCACGTGCTTGAGCGGAGCTTCCGGCGCGTACTTGCGGCGGATCGACATCAGGCCCGGCATCTCGTGCTCGGCGATGTCCAGTTCCTTGCGGCCGAAGTCGGCCAGCGAGATGTCACGGATCTTGTAGTCGTGCGTGTTTTCTTTCAGTGCAGCGTTCATCGACATCTCCGGTTCGTTATGCAACCGGGCGCCGTTGTGGAACGTGCCGCACCGAGCCTGGCCGGTTCTCTGACGACGGAGAGACCCGTGTCGTGAACGGTCGCAGCGCCCCTCGGCGGGCAGTACAAGCCGGTCATTATACCGGCAGATGGGAAAGGATGCCTCCGGCGCGACGATTCTGTAGGCTGGTGGTTCATCCCGCACCGGAGCCACCGCATGGAAGAATCCCGCGAACCCGAGCGGCCGTCGCGCGATGCCCCACTGCGCGAGAACGTCGGCCGGCTTGGCGCGATGGTCGGCCGGATGCTGGCTGAACAAGGCGGCGACGCGTTCTTCCAGCGGGTCGAGCAGGTGCGCATCGCCGCGATCCGACGCCGCAGCGAAGGGGACTCGGTGGAAGAGCTGGCTGGATCGCTGGCTGGACTGGATGCCAGTCACGCCGAGGCGCTGGCGCGCGCATTCGCCACGTATTTCCAGGCCGTCAACACGGCCGAACGGGTGCATCGCATACGTCGCCGTCGCGATTACGAGCGCGAAAGCGACCAGGTGCAGCCCGAGTCCCTGCTCGCCGTGCTGCAGCAGTTGAAGGCGCAGGGTGTCGGCGCCGATGAACTGCTGGGCTGGCTCGATCGGGTGTGGATCGAGCCGGTGTTCACCGCCCACCCGACCGAGGCCGTGCGCCGGTCCCTGCTGGAAAAGGAGCAGGCGATCGTGCGTTCCCTGGTCGACGGCTTCGACCACGAACGCACACCGCAGGAGCGCCAGGCGGACGATGAGCGCATCTACATGGCGCTGTCCGCCGGCTGGCAGACGGCCGAGGCGTCGCCGATACGCCCCACCGTGCAGGATGAGCATCACCACGTGGGTTTCTACCTGGCCAATCCGCTGTATCGCATCGTGCCGGCGCTGTACGAATCGTTGGAGGAAGCGCTGCAGAGCGTCTACGGCGTGGCGGTTGCGCTGCCGCGACTGCTTGGCTTCGCCACCTGGGTAGGCGGCGACATGGATGGCAATCCGAATGTTGGCGCCGATACCATCGCCGCCAGCCTCGCCACCCAGCGTGCGCAGGTCATCGAACACTATCTGGCGGACGTCGCCACGCTGGCGCGCCTGCTCAGCCAGACCGAAAGCCGTGTTGCCGTGGCGCCAGCCCTGCAGCAGCGGCTGGCCGACTATCGCAAGCGCTTTCCTCGCGCCGCGGAAAAGATCCGACCGCGCCACGCCGACATGCCGTACCGCTGCCTGCTGACCCTGATCGGCGCGCGCCTGGAAGCCAGCCTGGATGACGATCAAAGAGAAGGCTATGTGTCGTCCGTCGACCTGCTGTCCGATCTGCAACTGATCGCCGACAGCCTGATCGGTCATCGTGGCTTGCATGCCGGCACGTATGCCGTGCAGCGGGTCATCCGCCGTGTCAGCACGTTTGGCTTGCACCTGGCACGGCTCGATGTGCGCCAGGATTCGCGCGTGCACGACGACGCCCTGGCGGCACTCCTCGACGACGAGGATTGGGTCGAACGCTCCGCTGATCAGCGCACCCGGCAACTGCGCGACTATGCCAGCGGCAGTGCGCGCTTCGCGATCAGTCATGCCGACGTGGTGACGTCGCTGTATGACGTGTTCGCCACGATCGGCGACACGCGCCGTCGCTATGGCAGCGAGGCGGTCGGCCTGTACATCATCAGCATGGCGCGCAGCGCCGCCGACGTGCTGGCCGTGCTTGCGCTGGCGCGCTACGGCGGGCTGGTCAAGGACGACAATGTTCCGCTCAGCATCGCACCGTTGTTCGAGACCGTCGACGATCTGAAGAACGCGCCGGCCACGTTGCAGGCGCTGCTGGATGATCCGGTCTATCGACGCCATCTGTCCGCCCGCAACGACCAGCAGTGGGTGATGCTGGGCTACTCGGACAGCGGCAAGGACGGCGGCACCCTGGCCTCGCGCTGGGGGCTGCAACGCGCCCAGGTAGAGTTGCTGGAGGTCGCGCAGCAATCCGGTATCCAGCTGGCGTTCTTCCACGGTCGCGGCGGCTCGGCCAGTCGCGGCGGCGCGCGCATCACGCCGGCGTTGATGTCCTCGCCGCGTGGCTCGGTCGCCGGCGTGCTCAGGGTGACGGAGCAGGGAGAAGTGATCCACCGCAAGTACGGCATTCGCGCGCTGGCGCTGCGCAACCTGGAACAGACCGTTGGCGCCGTGCTGCGCGCGTCGCTGCGCCCGCGCGAGGACGAGCCGCGCGAGGAGCGCTGGCGCACGCAGATGGACCAGCTTTCGGCCAGCAGCCGGGTCACTTACCGATCCTTTGTCGATCACCCGCATTTCGTCGACTACTTCCGCACCGCCACCCCGATCGACGTGATCGAGCGGATGACGCTGGGTTCGCGCCCGGCCAGCCGGCGCAGCATGCGCGGCGTGCAGGACCTGCGCGCGATCCCCTGGGTTTTCGCCTGGACCCAGTGTCGCTCGATCCTGCCCGGCTGGTTCGGCCTCGGTAGCGCCCTGCAGCAAGGCGTGCGTGAGTTCGGCGAGAAGGCGATGGCCGAGATGGCCAACGACTGGCCGTTCTTCAGCAACATGCTGGATGACGTGGAAATGGTGTTGGCCAAGTGCGACCTGGATATCGCCGAGGCATTTTCGCGCTTGTCGGGTCCGCTGCATCAGGAAATGTTTGGCCTGATCCGCCGCGAGTTCGAACACACCCGGCGCGAGTTGCTGCAACTGAAGGGTCACCGTGCGCTGCTGCACGACGCACCTCAGCTGGCTGCATCGATCCGCTTGCGCAACCCCTATGTCGATCCGATGAGCCTGTTGCAGGTCGATCTGCTGCAACGCTGGCGCGCCAGTGATGGCGAAGACGACGATCTGCTGCAAGCGCTGGTCGCCTGCGTCAACGGGGTGGCGCAGGGGCTGCAGAACACCGGCTGATCACGCTGCTGTCCGGTGCCGGATGGGGCTTGTCCGGAATCGGACGGCGCAGACCGGCCCGGGATCGTCGAAGGCTGCGCAAGCGCTTGAACTGGCGGTGTATTGGCTGGAGTCACGGCTTGGCATGCGGGTTGCAACGGCCATGACATGGATATGGCCAACTCCAGCCTGAAGCTCCGCAAGCGCCGCCGCCTCCGGGTGATCGTGGTTGCCGTCGCCGTGGCGGCAGGAGCCCTGGTCCTGTTGTTGCTCCGACTTGGTCCGGCGCTGCCGCGAGTCGATCGCGCCAGCTTGTGGATCGATACCGTGCAGCGTGGCGACATGCTGCGCGAGGTACGTGCCACCGGCACCCTGGTGCCGCGCACGTCGCGCTGGCTGGCCGCCACGACCGCCGCCCAGGTGGAGCAGATCCTGGTATGGCCGGGTACGGCGGTAAAGCCGGACACGGTGCTGATGAAACTGTCCAATCCCGAAGTGCAGGACAGTCTGCGCAACGCGCACGCCCAGGTAGCGGCGGCGCAGGCCGACGTGGCTGCCAAGCGCGCCGAGCTGCAGTCGCAACTGCTCGACGAGCGCTCGGCCGAGGCACAGGCGCAGTCCGATTACGCCTCGGCCAAGGTCAAGGCCGATGCTGACGCCAAGGCGGCCGCCGAGCACCTGATTCCACAGGTGACCTACCGTCAGGGCCAGATCGCGCTGGCGCAGTTGAAGAACCGGATGCAGATCGAACAGGAGCGGGTTGGAGCTTTTGGCGGCAACATGCAGGCCCAGCTGGACGCGGTGAAGGCGAAGCTGCTGCAGCAACAAAGCAACCTGCAACTGCGTCAGCGCCAGGCCGACGCGCTCGAAGTGACGGCAGGCATTGCCGGCGTGCTGCAGGAAGTGGCGGTGCAGGAAGGCGCCCAGGTTGCCGCCGGCGTCAATCTGGCGCGAGTGGCGCGCACCGACGTGCTGATCGCTCGCCTGCTGGTGCCCGAGGTCCAAGCCAAGGACGTGGCGATGGGCATGCCGGTCAGCGTCGACACCCACAACGGCATCGTGGCCGGCAAGGTGAGCCGGATCGATCCGGCCGTTCGCGACGGCAGCGTGCTGGTCGATGTCACCCTGATCGCAGCGCTGCCGCCAGGCGCGCGTCCGGATCTCTCCGTCGATGGCCGCATTCGCATTGCCCTCTTGCACGACGTGTTGTCGGCAGGGCGCCCCGCGCTGGCAAACGCGGATGGCGATATCAGCCTGTTTCGGCTGGACCCGTCCGGCCATATCGCCACGCGGGTGCCGGTACGCATCGGTGCGGTGTCGGTCGACCGCGTGCAGATCCTGCACGGGCTCAAAGACGGCGACCGGGTGATCCTCTCCGACACCGGCCAATGGGACAAATACGACCGGATCAAGGTTGAATGAACCTACCTGACGACCGAGCCCCCTGTAGGAGCGCACCCTGTGCGCGGTGCACGTTGCTGACTTCGCCGAAAAGCTATCGCGCACAGGGTGCGCTCCTACAAATATCCGTACCAGCATCGAAGCCCATCCCGGAGTTTTCATGAACGACACCAGCAACGTCATCGCCCTCGGCGGCATCCGCAAAGTCTTCCAGACCGACGAGGTGGAAACCCACGCGCTCAGCGACGTGCACTTGAACGTGCAGCGCGGCGAGTACGTCTCGATCTCCGGCCCGTCCGGCTGTGGCAAGACCACCCTGCTGTCGATTCTTGGCCTGCTCGACACCGCCAGCGAGGGCAGCTACGTGCTGAATGGCCACGACGTCGCCGTGCTCAATGCCGCTGCCCGCGCGCGCATTCGCAACGCCGAGATCGGCTTCATCTTCCAGGCTTTCAATCTGATCGGCGACCTCAGCGTGCAGGAGAACGTGGAGCTGCCGCTGACCTACCGCAGCGGCGTCGACGCGGGCGAACGTCGCGCGCGGGTGCAGGATGCACTGGAACACGTCGGGATGGCGCATCGCACGCGGCACTATCCGGCCCAGCTTTCCGGGGGCCAGCAGCAGCGCGTGGCCGTGGCGCGCGCGCTGGTCGGCAAGCCGGCGATCCTGCTCGCTGACGAGCCCACGGGCAACCTCGACTCGCGTAACGGCGAAGCGGTCATGACCCTGCTGGATGATCTGCACAAGGCAGGCGCGACGATTTGCATGGTTACTCATGACGCGCGCTACGCCGAATTGGCTCAGCGCAAGATTCGCATGTTCGACGGCCGCGTGGTGGATGAAGAAGCGTTCGAGCGCCTGCGCCACGAGGACGAGCAGCGACTGGACGCGCTGATCGGCCAGCGTGTCGAGACCGGCGCGTGAGCATCTGGCTGGCAGAGATCTGGCGTGCGTGGCGGGCCAGCCTGCGCCGGCCCGGCTTCCTGCTGCTGGCGACCGGCGTGCTGGCACTGGGCATTGGCGCCAGCGTGGCGGTCGCCACGTTGCTCCAGAACACCTTGTGGCGTCCATTGCCGGTGCCGCAATCCTCGCGGCTGGTGGTGCTGGGTGAGCTGCACGACAACGGCCACCCGGGTGGCATCTCGCCGCACGAATACCAGTATCTGGACAAGCTCGACGGCGTGACTTCACTGGGGCTCGAGCGCCCTGGCTCGACGGTGAACGTTGCCGGCGCAGGTGCGCCAGAGCAAGTGCCGGTGATCTATGTCGACCGACACATGGTGCCCACGCTCGGCGTGCGGCCGATACTGGGGCGCAATTTCGATCCGCAGGAAGATCGCCCGAAAGGTCCGCCCGTGGTGATCCTCGGCTACGGCTTCTGGCAGCGCAGCTATGCAGGCGACACCCGCATGATCGGCCGCAGCCTGCAGGTAGAGGGCGCTCCGCACACGATCATCGGCGTGCTGCCGGCTGGGTTCAATACGGTATTGGGGCCGGGCGACGTGATGCTGCCGATGGCGCTGCCGCAGGCAAGCCGCGACTACAGCCACAACGGCACCATCGCGATCGCGCGGCTGGCAGCGGGGGCCGACATCGCTGCGGTGTCGGCGCAGACGGATGCTCGCGAGCGCACCATGTATCGCGACATGGCCATGGGCGGCAACTGGAAGAAACCGCGCTTCGGCGCCGGGAAACTGGCGGCCACCCTGCAGCAGGACACGCGGCCGACGCTGCTGCTGTTCCTGGCCAGCGCTTTGCTGGTGTTGCTGATCGCACTGGTGAACCTCACCAATCTGATGCTGCTGCGAGCGCTGTCGCGCAACCACGATGCCGCAGTGCGCAGCGCGCTGGGTGCGCCACTGCTGCGGCTGATGCTGCCCGCGCTGGGCGAGGGCCTGCTGGTGGGTGGGGTGGGCGCACTGCTGGGTATGGCGCTGGCGGTGGCAGGGCTGGCGTTGCTGCAGGGTTTCATCCCCGTTGAATGGTTGTGGGGCGGACGCCTGCAGGTGGGCGCCTCGGCGTGGTTGCTGGCCTTTGCGGTGGGTTTGCTGGGCGCGCTGCTGGCGGCCGGACTGGCGTTGTGGCGCAGCCGCAGCGCGACCACGGTGGACGAGCTGCGCGAAGGCGGCCGCAGCGGCATCGGCCTGCGCAGCGGGCGACTGGGCCGCGTGCTGGTGGTGGCCCAGGTGGCGCTGGCGGCGGTGTTGCTGTGCGCGGCGGGCGTGTTCATGCATGGCCTCTACGACGCGTCGCAACTGCGGCTGGGCTTCGTCGACACCAACATCCTCACCTTCGATCTGGCGCCAGTGAAGGCCGATTACCCGGACGTGACTTCGATCAATGTGCTGGCGCAGCGGCTTGAGCAACGGCTGCAGGCGATTCCCGGTGTCACCGATGTCGCGGTGACCACGAACCTGCCCGTCAGCAACGACATGTTTGGGCAACTGCAGACGTCCCCGCACACGCCGGACGGCATGAAATTCGTGGCGCAGTATCACGGCATCGGGTCTGGTTTCCTCAAGCTGTTTTCCATCCCCTTGCGCGAGGGGCGCGACTTCACACGCGGCGATGTGGCTGGCAACGAACATGTCGCCGTCGTCAGCCAGGATCTGGCCGACAAGTATTACGCCGGTCACGCGGTGGGCAAGACGATCAACGTGCCGGGCGCCGGTGACGATGTGTGGCCGCTGCGCATTGTCGGTGTGGTTGGGGCCACCTACCAGCGAGGTCCGCTGCAACCCTTGCAGCCCGTGCTGTACATACCGCTGGCGCAGATGTCCGATCCGGTGATGACGATCATCCGTGACATGGAGCCGCTGCGCTTCGCCTTGCGTGGCCACGGCAACCCGATGGATTGGCAGGCCGGCGTGCGTGCGGCCCTGGCGGACGTCGCGCCGCGGCAGCCGATTGCCAATCTGCGCAGCATGCACAGCATCGTCCGGCGTACCACGCAGGACGCCCGGTTGAGCATGTTGCTGATCGGTATTTTCGCGAGCCTGGCGCTCATGCTCGCTGTTGCTGGTCTGTATGCGGTGATGGCCGTGGCGGTGGCCGCGCGCGAGCGGGAGTTCGGCGTACGCATGGCAATGGGCGCCGCGCCGTCGCGGCTGTTGCGGCTGGTGTTGCATGGTGGCCTGGTTCAGATCGTGGCGGGTCTGGCGATCGGCGTGACGGCAGCGCTGGGTGCGTCGCATGTGCTGTCCGTGCTGCTGATGACGCTTCTCGGCCGCAGCAATGCTTTCAGTCCGAGCGTGGCGCTGGGCGTCTGTGTGGTACTCGCCATCGCAGGCGTGCTGGCCTGCCTGCTACCTGCGGTGCGCGCCGCACGCGTGCCGCCGATGCGCGCCTTGAGGGGAGAATGATCATGATCTTGCGCGAACTTCGAAGTGCATGGCGTCGGTTGTTGAAGCGGCCCGGTTACGCCGCCCTGTCGGTGGGCGTGCTTGGCGTCGGCCTGGGTATCGTGCTGTTCGTATTCGGCATGATCAGTACGCTGGTTCTGCGGCCGCCGCCGTTTCCGCAGGCTGCGCGGCTGGTATCGATCGGTGAGCCGCATGACAACGACATTGTCGGCATGGATAGCGATCAGTACCTGCAACTGCTGGGCAAGCTGCGCAGCGTCGATCGCATGGGTGCCTGGTCGGCAGTGAATCTCAACCTGGACGGCGGCAGCGGGGCGACTTACTACAAAGGAGGTGAGCTGAGTGCTCCGATGATGCAGCTGCTGGGGGTCAAGCCATTGCTCGGTCGCGGCCTGGTGGCGGCGGACGATGTGGCCGATGCAGCGCGCGTCATCTTGCTCAGCGAAACGATCTGGCGCCATGTGTTCAATGCCGACCCGCATATCGTCGGCCGCAGCGTGCGGGTGAACGGCCAGTGGAACACGGTGGTCGGCGTGTTGCCGGCGAGTTTCGGGTTTCCGTTTGCGGGCACGCAGGTATGGCTGCCGTTGCGCCTGAGCGTCGGTGAGCACCGCACGATCGGCACCGTGGTACGGCTTGCGCCAGCCACGCCATTGAGTCAGGCACGCGCGGAGCTGGATTCATGGGCGGCGCGCTTGCAGCGCAGCTTGCCATCGGGGGAGCGTGTGCGGCCTCTGATCGTGGGGCCGATGATGGCGAGTTTCGTGCCGACGACCTTGATTTACTGGGTGTGGTTGATGTTCGGCGCCGGTGTGCTCGTGCTACTGCTGGCATGTATCAACGTGGCCAACCTGCAACTGGTGCAGACCCTGCAGCGTCGTCAGGAACTGGCCTTGCGCAGTGCCTTGGGCAGCCCGCGCGTGCGGCTGATGTTCGGTGCGCTGGCGGAGAGCCTCCTCCTGGGTGCCGGCGCGCTGGCGCTGGCTTTTCCGATCACCTACGGCGGCATTCGATGGATCCACGCGACCTGGGATGCCAACAACCCGCGCGAGGCCTCGTTTCTGCATCACGGCATGGACGGCTGGCTGGTGGCATTTGGCGTATTCGCCGCCGTATCCAGCACCTTGCTTGCGGGCGGTATTCCCGCGTGGCGGGCGTCGAGAACCAACCTGCGGGATGCACTGAGTGACGGCGGCAAGGGCTCTGGCGGCGGCTTCGCCCGGGTGGCCAAGGTGATGGTGGTGGCCGAGGTGGCGTTGACGGTGGTGTTGCTGGTCGGCGCCGGCACCTTTGTACGGGCGGTGGGCACGCTCCTGGCGCAACCGCGGGTGGGTGCGGCACATGCTTCCCACGTGCTCACCGCGCAAGTCGCGTTGCCGCCCCTGCTTTATCAGAAGGATGCCCAGCGCATTCAATTTTTCGACACCGTGATCGAGCGCCTGCGCCGCGATCCAGCCGTGATCGACGCCACCGTTTCGGATACCGTGCCCAGCGCCGTGCTTGGCAGCCATGAATACGTTTCGTTGCCGGGTCAGCCGCAACCTTCCGATGGTTGGAGCTATGCGCAGATGGGAATTGTCGACCCGCAGTTCCTGGCCACGTATGGCGTAAGTCTGCGCGAGGGGCGTTTTTTCGATGCGCGAGATACCGCCGATAGCCCGCCAGTGGCGGTGATCGACGAGAAGATGGCCGCCGCGTTCTGGCCGCATGAAGATCCCTTGAACCGGACCCTGGTGCTGTATCCGGGAACGACTTCTGCGCAGAAGTTGACGGTGATTGGCGTGGTCGAGTCGCTGCAGCTCGATAGCGAGCTGGAACGATCGTCCCCTGGCCTGTTGCTGCCGTTGCGTCAGTCGTTCGGGGCAACGCCGCTGCACAGTGTGGGCCTGGCGGTACGCACGCATGCAAACGCCGCAACGTACACGCAGCGACTGGCCGCGGTGGTGCACAGCGTGGATCCACAGGCGGCCGTATACGAGGAACTCAGTCAGGCGCGCCGGATGAAAATAAGTCGCCTCGGCCTGACCGTGCTGACTGATGTGTTCAGTGCACTGGGTCTGGTCGCGTTGCTGCTGGCGGCCGCAGGGTTGTACGGCGTACTGGCGTTCTCGGTCGAGCAGCGTACGCGCGAGATCGGTATCCGGCGCGCCATCGGCGCCAGTACCGGCACGATCATCATGCAGGTGGGACGACGGCTATTCTGGCAACTGGGTATCGGCTTGGGTATCGGTTTCGTGCTGGCGTGGCCGTGGTCGAACCTGCTTGCCACGCCCGGCCTGCATACGCGTGCGCATGATCCGGAGGTGTTCGTGTCGGTCCTGCTGTTGCTGCTCGGCGTCGCTGCGTTGTCCGCGCTGGTACCGTTGCTGCGCGCGTTGCGCGTCGATCCGGCGGTGGCCCTGAGATACGAGTAGAAGCCGGCAGGCGGTCGATGCCCCTGCTTTGATGCATGATGCAGGCTCGAGAAACAGGAGCATCGTCCGCCAGCGGGCTCCGGCCATTCTTTACTACCCACGGACGAGCATGACGCGTGAACCCAGTCCCACTGTACTGCTCGCCGACGACCAGCGTGACGTGCGCGAGGCGTTGCGCCTGCTGCTGAAATCCGAGGGCATCGGCAGCGTCGGCATCGACGGGCCGGCGGGCGCGCTGGAATCGGTGCGCCGCGGTGAATTCGATTGCGCCCTGATCGATCTCAACTACACCCGCGATACCACCTCGGGCGAAGAGGGGCTGGCATTGCTGCAGCAATTGCGGCTGCTCGTGCCTGGCATGCCGGTGGTGGTGATGACTGCCTGGGGCAACGTGGCGCTCGCGGTGGAGGCGATGCGTCGCGGTGCGGCGGATTTTGTCGAGAAACCGTGGGACAACACCCGTCTGGTCGGGGTGCTGCGCGCACAGATTGCGCTGGTCCGCAGCGAGCGCCGGCGGCATCGACTCGAAGCGACCAACGCGTTGCTGAACGAAGAGGACAAGGCGATCGATTTCATTGCCGAGTCGCCTGCGATGCAGCGCGTGATGGCGATGGTCGCGCGCATCGCACCCAGCGACGCCAACGTGCTGGTACTGGGCGAGAACGGCACCGGCAAGGGCGTGATCGCACAGCAGTTGCATGACCTCTCGACGCGCGCGGCGCAGCCGCTGATCAAGGTGAACATGGGTGGCATCGCCGAGACGGTGTTCGAGTCGGAAATGTTCGGCCATGTACGCGGTGCCTACACTGACGCCAAGAACGAACGCATCGGCAGATTCGAACTGGCCGACGGTGGCAGCTTGTTCCTGGACGAAGTGGGCAACGTGCCGGCGACGCAGCAACCGAAGTTGTTGCGCGTGCTGGAAGACGGCGAGTTCGAGCGGCTCGGGTCCTCACGGACACGGCGTGCCGACGTGCGGCTGATCTCGGCAACCAACGCGGACCTCGTCTTGGAGGTGGCAGAAGGGCGTTTTCGGCGTGACCTGTTGTACCGCCTCAACACGCTGGAGATCAGGCTTCCCCCCCTGCGCGAGCGATTGCAGGACATCCTGCCGCTGGCACGCGCAAATCTGGCACGCAGCGCCAAGCGTTACGGTCGTGCCGGCCTGCGACTGGCTTCCTCGGCCGAGCGTGCCCTTGAGGCCTACGCGTGGCCGGGTAACGTGCGCGAGCTCGGACATCTGATGGAACGCGCGGCGCTGCTCGCGGAGCATGACGAGATCGGTGCTGCCGGACTGGCGTTCGGGGTGTCGGCACAGACCGACGACTTTGCCCGAATGACGCTGGAGGAAGCCGAGGGCTGGCTGGTGAGTCAGGCGATGCAACGTTACGACGGCAACCTGCAACATGCTGCCGACGCGCTGGGCATCACCCGCCAGGCATTGTATCGTCGCCTGGAGAAACACGGCTTGCGCGAGGGTGTCGAGCAAGTCGATGACCACGCCTGAGCCTGCGCCCGCATCACGTCGTGCGGCGCGGATGCCTGCCTACGAGCGACGCGTGCTCGGTGGCAGCCTGATGGTGACGTTGCCCGCCGCCATCGCGTTGCTGGCGGTGCTTCTCTGGAGGCGTCCGGCGGGAATGGAAGTGTGGGTGCTGCTGGCAGCGGTGGCGATCACGACGTGGTGGCTTGCGCTGTGGCAGTATCGGCGCCTGATCTATCCGATCCGCACCCTCGCCAGCCTGCTCGAAGCGCTGCGCGAAGGTGACTACAGCATGCGCGGGACGCAGCGCAGCGTGCTAGGGGAGGTGGTCTACGACATCAATGCCCTGGCTGATCGACTGCAGAGCGAGCGGCTGCAGTTCGAAGAATCCTCCTACCTGCTGGGCAAGACGCTGGCGGCGTTGGACAACGCGGTGCTGGTGTTCGACCAGGACGAGCGCCTGCGCCTGCTCAATCCCGCCGCGCAGCAACTGTTGCATGCCGAGCGGCACGACCTGTTTGGCCGTACCGCGCAGGATCTCGGTTTACGTGCGCTGCTCGATGCGCCGTCGGGACAACTGCTCAGCCACGTGTTTCCTGGTCGCAGCGGTCGTTTCGAGATCCGCCACGCGCCGCTGCGGCGTGGTGGCAAAGGTGGCCAACTGCTGGTAGTCAACGACGTCGGCCGCGTGCTTCGCGAGGAAGAACGACAGGCTTGGCAGCGTCTGCTGCGCGTGCTTGGACACGAAGTCAACAACTCGCTGGCGCCGATCCAGTCGATGGCCGAGACCCTGGCGACGCTGGTTGCACGCGAACCCATGCCTGCGGATTGGCGCGAAGATTTTCACAGTGGACTTGAGGTGATTGGAAAACGTGCCGGTGCACTGGGACGGTTCCTTGCAGGGTACAGCCGGCTGGCACGGCTTCCGCCTCCCCGCACGCGCGATGTTGATGTGGCGGAGCTGGTCGAGAAAGTGGTGAGGCTGGAGCAGCGCCTGCCGGTGCGCATCGAAGCGGGCGCAGCGCTGCTGGTGCAAGCCGATCCCGACCAGTTGGAGCAGGCGTTGATCAATCTGCTGTGCAACGCCGTCGAGGCGAGCCTGTCCAGTCATGGTGCGGTCGACGTGCGTTGGCGCAGCGAGGGCGAGCGTGCGCTGGTGGAGATCCTGGATGAGGGTCCGGGCCTGCCCGGCAGCGACAACCTGTTCGTGCCGTTTTTCACCACCAAGCCGGGTGGCTCGGGCATCGGCTTGGCCCTGGTTCGGCAAATTGCCGAAGCACATGAAGGGGGTGTCAGCCTGTGCACACGCGGCGATGGGACGAACGGCGCGCTTGCCACGTTCTGGTTGCCCCTGCCGTAGCACGGAGCTCGTCTGGCCACCTTCGACAAGCGGCTGGTGACCAGCGCGGTGCCCGGCGGCGAATCGGCGCTCCATGTCATCGAGTGATTCCCGGTGCGCTCCTACAGCTTGATAGCCGCGCATAGGGCGGCGACGCGTTCGGCGCGCGCCAGTCGCTTCCACGCGATCTCCAGCCGCAGCGCCTCGCCATGGCTGCGCACCCAGACCCAGCCGAGCAATTGCCGTGGCGGATTGGAGCGGGTGAAACGGGCACCCTTGCCGGCGAGGTGTTTCGCGTAGCGTTGTTCCGGATCGCGGGCGACACCGGTGTAGACGCGGCCGTCGACGCACTCGATCAGATAGACCGCCCAGCGTTTTTCGTCGCCTGTCTCGCTCATGCGCTTACGCCCACTCGAGCAAACCCTCGCTCTCGCAAGCCTGCGTCCACGAGGGACGTGCTTTCAGCCGCGTGGCCAGCGCGTCCAGCTGCGGCCAGGCGGTTGCCGGGCGCGGCATGTTGCGTGACCAGCGCATCAGCATCAGCGCGTACAGGTCGACCACGCTGAAAGGGTTGCCCAGCATGTACGGACCGTGCGTGGCGAGATGGGCGTCG
>JBDTEG010000078.1:0-24742 GCA_039922695.1 Rhodanobacter sp.
CGCCCTTGGTGCTGGCGAAGCGCAGCAGCTTGGCGATGCGCTCGCGATTGTTCGCGTCTTCGCTGATCCCTTCCTTCAGGGTGTTGCCGAACGCCTTGTAGAAGGTGGCGAACTTTTCCGGCTCGTCCTTGGCCAGCTTCTCGATCAGGTCGAGCACGCGCTTGACGCAGGCAGCCTTGATCCGATCGACCTGGCGATTGTGCTGCAGGATTTCGCGGCTGACGTTGAGCGGCAGGTCGTCGGCGTCGACCACGCCACGCACGAAGCGCAGGTAGTTCGGCAGCAGTTCCTCGGCCGCGTCCATGATGAAGACGCGCTTGATGTAGAGCTTGAGCCCCTTGCGCTCATCGCGGCCGCCCATCATCAGGTCGAACGGCGGCTGCGAGGGCAGGTACAGCAAGGTGGTGAAGCTCTGGCTGCCTTCGACGCGATTGTGTGTCCACGCCAGCGCGTCGTTGAAGTCATGGCCGAGCGACTTGTAGAAGCCCTGGTAATCCTCGTCGCTGATCTCGCTCTTGGGCTTGGCCCACAGGGCGGAGGCGGCGTTGGTGCTTTCGAACTCGTCGGTGGGCTTGCCGTCCTTCTCCACCGGCACGCGGATCGGGAACGCCACGTGGTCGGAGTACTTGCGGATCAGGGATTTCAGCTGCCAGCCCTTGAGGAACTCGTCCTCGTCAGCCTTCAGATGCAGGATCACCGAGGTGCCGCGCTGCGGCTGTTCGACTTGCTCCAGCGAGTATTCGCCCTTGCCGTCGCTCTCCCACTTCACGCCTTCACTTTCCGGTGCATCGGCGCGGCGGGTGATCACGGTGACCTTGTCGGCGACCACGAAGGCGGAATAGAAACCCACACCGAACTGGCCGATGAGGCGCGCATCGGCCTGCTGATCGCCGGACATCGCTTCCAGGAAGCGCCGGGTGCCGGAGCTGGCGATGGTGCCGATGTTGGCCACCACTTCCTCGCGGTTCATGCCGATGCCGTTGTCGTGGACGGTGATCGTGCGGGCCGCCTCATCCCAGCTCACGTCGATGTGCAACTCGCTGTCGCCAGCAGATAGTTCGGGGTGGGCAATCGACTCGAAACGCAGCTTGTCGCAGGCATCGGAGGCATTGGAAATCAGCTCACGCAGGAAGATCTCCTTGTGCGAGTAAAGCGAGTGGGTGACCAGGTGCAGGACCTGGGCCACTTCGGCTTCGAACTTGCGGGTTTCGGCGACAGGCGCATTCATGAGCGGATCAACTCCATAGGGTGCAGAAAAGGATGGATCGGCGTTCCCTCAACCGGCCGCGGCAAACCGGTCCCGGAAGCCCCCGGACGGCGACGACAGTCGGCCGCGGGAACGCGGCAACTGGGCCTGAAGATTCGGGCAGCGTGCCGCGGTTTCAAGACCATCCAGCCGATAAAATGCCGACATGACCTATCGTGGCCGCTTTGCACCCTCGCCCACCGGCCAACTGCATTTCGGCTCGTTGGTGGCTGCGCTGGGCAGTTGGCTCTGCGCCCGCCACGCCGGGGGCCAGTGGCTGGTGCGGATGGAGGATATCGACCCGCCGCGCGAGGTGACCGGTGCCGCGGCCGGTATTCTCGCTGCGCTGCCGGCGTTCGGGCTGGTGGCCGATGCGGCGCCGCTGTTCCAGTCGCAGCGGATGGCGGCGTACGACGCGGCTTTCGAGCAATTGCGGGAAGCCGACCTGATCTTCCCTTGCACTTGCAGCCGCAGCCAGTTGGCGGCCAGCGGCGGCATTCACCGCGACGGACAATGCGTCCCCGCCAACCTGCCCGGACGTCCGCCCGCATGGCGCCTGCGCGTGCCCGACGTCGAGGTGAGCTTCGACGACGCCTTGCTGGGACCGCAGCGCGAGCACGTGCGCGAGGTCGTGGGTGATTTCGTGATACGGCGCGCCGACGGGTTCTATTCCTACCAGCTGGCCTGCGTGGTGGACGACGCATTCCAGGGCATCACCGACGTGGTACGCGGGCAGGATCTGCTCGACTGCACCGCCCGGCAGATCCTTTTGCAAGGCTGCCTCGGCTTGCCCACGCCGGCTTACAGCCACCTGCCGCTGGTGCTGGATGTGCACGGCAACAAGCTGTCCAAGTCCGCCCACGCACGGCCGATCGACCCGAACGATCCCACCCCGGCGCTGCGCCGCGCGCTCGCCTTCCTGCACCGGCCGCTGCCGGACAGACCCTCCGGCGTGGACGATCTGCTGGCGCACGCACTTGTCGATTTCGATCCCGTGCTTTTGCCGCATTGCAGCGGTAGTTCTGGCGCCTGAACGGCTATAACTGAACGGACTGATTCATCCCGCATTGCCCGGTTCAACAATGGCGCGCGACGATGGCAGGAATCCGCAGTCTCGGCTTGAGCACACAGGAGATCCACGACATGACCCAGCGTACGGCATTGGTTACGGGCGGCACCGGCGGCATCGGCAGCGCGATTGTTCGCTATCTGGCGAAGCAAGGACACAAGGTTGCCACGAACTATCGCGACGAGGCGAAGACCGAGGCCTGGCGCAAGGCGATGGCTGCTGAAGGCATCGAGGTGTGCACGGTGCGCGGCGATGTGTCCGATCCCGAAAGCTGCATGGAAATGGTGCGCACGATCGAGGAAAAATGCGGCCCGGTGGACATCCTGGTCAACAACGCCGGCATCACCCGCGACACCACTTTCCACAAGATGACTTACCAGCAGTGGACGGACGTGATCAACACGAACCTCAATTCGTGCTTCAACGTCACCCGCGCGGTGATCGAAGGCATGCGCGCGCGCAAGTGGGGTCGGATCGTGCAGATCAGCTCGATCAACGGGCAGAAGGGTCAGTATGGCCAGGCCAATTACGCGGCGGCGAAGGCCGGCATGCACGGTTTCACCATCTCGCTGGCGCAGGAGAACGCCAAGTTCGGCATCACCGTCAACACCGTCTCGCCGGGCTACGTGGCCACCGACATGGTGATGGCCGTGCCCGAGGAGGTGCGTGCCAAGATCGAGGCGCAGATTCCGCTCGGCCGCCTCGGCAAGCCGGAGGAGATCGCTCATGCGGTGGCCTTCCTCGCCGGTGAGGAAACCGCCTGGATGACGGGCGCCAACCTGGCGATCAACGGCGGGCAGTACATGGGCTGGTAACAAGCACCCGCGCCGGATACCCGGCTTCGCACGATGCCGTGCAATCTCCGCAAGAGCTCACCCTGTGCGCGATGCTTTTCCCACGCGATCGGGAATTCGCAGAAGCATCGCGCACAGGGTGCGCTCCTACCGGGCCAGCAATTTCTCCAGCACCTTGCCCACGGCGGCGAACGCGAACGCGCCCGTGACGTGCGTCGCGGCACCCAAGCCGCCGCCGCAGGCGAGGTTCATCGCATCGCCGCCGGGCGGCCGCGTGCCGCAGACGGTGCCGTCCGGTTGCGGATACTGCACGTTCTGCAAGGAATAGACGGCTGACACGCCAAAGTAGCGGCTGGCGTTGCGCGGAAAGTTGAAGTCCGTGCGGAGCTTCTTGCGGATCAGGCTGAACATGGCGTCGTGCTCGGTGCGCGAGAGGTCGCGCACGCGGATCTGGGTGGAGTCGGTGCGACCGCCGGCCGAACCCACGCTGACGATGGGCAGCTTGCGGCGGCGGCACCAGGCGATCGTCTCCAGCTTCACCCGAAATGCATCGCAGGCATCAAGCACCGCGTCGTAGCCCCGATCCAGCAACTCATCCAGCGTGGACGGCGTCAGGAAACGCTCGATCGCCTCCAGCCGGATTGCCGGATTGATCGCATGCGCTCGCGCCGCCATCACCCCCACTTTCGATTTGCCGTACTCGCCATCGAGCGCATGCAGCTGGCGGTTGGTGTTGGACACGCAGACTTCGTCCGCATCGATCAGGGTGAGGCGGCCCACGCCACTGCGCGCCAATGCCTCGGCGGCCCAGGAACCGACACCGCCCACGCCGATCACGCATACATGCTTGCGCGCCAGCGCATCCATGCTGCCTTGCCCATACAGCCGCTCGACACCCGCAAAGCGTTCGGCGTGACTGGTTTGTTCCGAGGGTGTCACGACTGGTCCCGGCTATGGCAATGCTGCAGTTTATCGTGCCCGTTTGGGTCCGCGGCGACCCGACGGGCTATCCTTGCCTGTATTCCCCTGCAATGGAGTCGACTCGATGCGTGTTGCCCTGATGATCCTGCTCGGCCTGGTGATTGGCATCATCGGCACCGCCAACGTCATGAATGTGTTGAGCGAGCGCAACCCGATGCCCAAGGCTGTGATGCACACGATGGGCTACCACATGGGCGAATTGACCGGCGCGATCAAGGCCAGGCAGTGCGATGCGACGAAGATCCAGCGCCATCTGGCCCGCCTGGAATCCACCGCCACCGACATCACGCCGGTGTTCGGCATGGACGACAAGGATTTCGCCGACCACGCCAGGCAGTTGCAGGATCACCTGCAGCAGGCAGTGCAGGCGGCACCGGCCACGTGTACCTCGCTGGCGGCGGCGATCAAACCGGTCAACGACAGTTGCAAGAGCTGCCACCAGAAATACCGCTGAGACTGTCCGGGCAAATCAGAAGCGGATCTTGCCGGTGAGCATCTGCCCGTACATCACCCAGTCGCCCATCAAGCTGTACAGCGGGTGCTTGAAGGTGGCCGGGCGGTTCTTCTCGAACCCGTAGTGACCGACCCAGGCGCAGCCGTATCCAACCACCGGTACCAGCCACAGCCAGCGCAGCTGGAGCGTCCAGAGCGCCAACACCAGGACCGCGATCACCAGCGTGCTGCCGATGAAATGCAGTCGGCGGCACGTGCGGTCGCGGTGCTCGCCAAGATAGAACGGGTAGAATTGGGCAAAGCTGGCGTAGCTGGACATGCTGGCGCTCCCCACGTGGAATGCCCGATTCTGCCGCATCTGAGGCAGGGCGGGCACGGCCCGCCGGCTCCTGCTTCGTCACGACAACAGCGGCTGGCTGCACTCCATGCCTATCGCCGGGCCTAATCCGGTAGAGGGATGAATTCCTTTTCGTCGCCGGGTACCTGCGGGAAACGACCTTCGCGCCAATCGGCCTTGGCCTGTTCGATCCGATCCCTCGAGCTGGCCACGAAGTTCCACCACAGGTGACGCTCGCCATCCAGCGGCGCACCACCAAACAGGATCAAGCGGCTGGCCTCGCGTGCGCGCAGCGGCGGCGCCAAAGGTCCGGTCTGCACCGCCATGCGGGCAGCCGCGATCTCCAGCCCGCCCCATTCGACCGCGCCTTCGGCCACGAACACGCCGCGCTCGACGTGCTCTTCGGGCATCGCCAGTTCAGTGCCCGCCTGCATGCTTGCTTCCAACAGGTACATCGGCGCGAATACCCGTACCGCCGACGCCTTGCCATAAGCGCTACCCGCGATCAACACGGCTTCCGTGCCGGGCCACTGCAGCCTGGGCAACTCGCTGCGCTCGTGGTGATGAAATTCCGGCGCGATTTCGGCGTCGGCCTGCGGTAGCGCCACCCAGATCTGCACCCCGTGCAGCCGCTGCCCGTCGCGCCGTTCGTCCGGTGGCGTGCGCTCGGAATGCGCGATGCCGCGTCCCGAGGTCATCCAGTTCACTTCGCCCGGGCGGATGTCGGCCAGGCTGCCCAGGCTGTCACGATGACGGATCGCTCCATCGAACAGCCAGGTCACCGTGGCCAGGCCGATATGTGGATGCGGCCGCACATCCATGCCCTGGCCGGCACCAAACCTGGCGGGCCCGATGTGGTCGAAAAACACCAGCGGCCCGACGTGCCGAGCCTGCAGCACCGGCAGCAGGCGGCGCACGGTGAAGCCGTCGCCAAGGTCGTGCAGCTTGCCTTCGATCAGGCTGGGTTGCGCTTCCATCATGTACTCCTGGTGGACTTCAGGTCGTGATTACCATGCCCGCTGATACTGCGCCGGCGCCTCGATCTCCGCGCCGAGCACGTCGGCGGCGCGGCGCGGAAAATACGGGTCACGCAGGCTCTCGCGCGCGAGCAGGACAACATCGGCCTCGCCGTCGGCAACAATCGCGGCAGCCTGCCCGGGCTCGGTGATCAGCCCTACCGCGCCCGTGGCGATGCAAGCTTCACGGCGGATCCTTGCCGCAAAAGGTAACTGATATCCAGGCGCGAGCGGGATCTTCACATGCGGCAGCAGGCCGCCACTGGAGACATCGACCAGATCCACGCCCAGCGGCCCGAGCGCGCGCGCCAGTTGCACGCTCTGCTCGATATCCCAGCCGCGCGGGCCGTCTTCCGGCGCCCAGTCGGTGGCTGAAATGCGCAGCCACAGCGGCAGCTCGGCCGGCCACACCTCGCGCACGGCGGCAATGACCTCACGGGTGAGCCGCGTACGATTGTCCAGGCAGCCGCCGTAACCGTCGTCGCGATGGTTGCTGAGCGGCGACAGGAACTGGTGCAGCAGGTAACCATGCGCCGCATGCAGTTCGATCAGTTCGAAACCCGCGTCCAGTGCACGTTGCGCAGCCCCGCGGAAATCCGCGATCACCGCCCGGATACCGGCCTGGTCGAGTGCCTGCGGCAGGTTCCAGCCGTCGTCGAACGGCAAGGCCGACGGGGCCACCGTGAGCCAGTCGCCCTGTCCCGTCGGGATCGGGCCATGCCCGTCCCATGGCCGCAGCGTGCTGGCCTTGCGCCCGGCATGCGCCAGTTGCACGCCAGCGACCGCGCCCTGCGCCTTGATGAAACGGGCGATCGGGCGCCACGCATCGACCTGAGCCTGGTTCCACAGTCCGGTGTCCTGCGCCGAGATACGCCCCTGCGCCGATACTGCCGTCGCTTCGGTAATTACCGCGCCTGCCCCGCCAACGGCGCGGCTGCCCAGGTGCACGAGATGCCACTCGTTGGGCACGCCATCGACGGCCGAGTACTCGCACATCGGCGACACGATCAGGCGATTGCGCAGGACAAGGCTGCGCTGGGTGAGCGGGTCAAACAGGTTCATCGGATATTCCGGCCGGGATCAAGCCTTCGAGATGCAGGCGCGACGGGCGGAATCAAGCCGGCGACTCGGCTGGTCGACAGGACGGTGCATCCAGCGCATCGAACCAATCGGCCATGCGCGCGGCAATCGGTGCAGGCGTTTTCATCCAGCTGAAATGGTCCGCCGGCTCGCCTGCCAGGTCCCGCGGCGACAAAGATTCCAACGTACGGCTGGCAGGCCCGAGTTTGCCTGTCAGCCAGTCCAGTGACTTTGCTGGTGCCAGCCAGTCGTCGCGCAGCTGCAAGGCCAGGACGGGCAGACGCAGCGCGGCCAGCCTGCTTTCGAAGTCTTGACTCATGCCAGTCGCCGCGTAGCGTCCGCTGCGCCCGCTACGCGCCCAGTCCGCGATCACTCCGCGCGCCTCGTTGCCGGCAAAGCCGAGGCGGCGACCCGGCAAGTATCCGAAAAGTAGTGCGCACAGCGGCGCCAGATGCATGCACAGCCCGATCGCCCAGCCATGCGAGAACGTGCGCCAATACGGCGCGCCGCTGGCTACCAGCGCCACACTGTCGAATACATCCGGATGCAACGCCGCAAGAAGCAGGCCGAGCTGACCGCCAAGACTGTGCCCGCCCACGCTGCGCCTGGCCTGCGGCCAGCGTTCATGCAGCGCTGTCATGCCGGCGACCAGATCAACCTGCAGCAGCTCGCGGTAGCCCCAGTTGCAGTGACGGTCAGCACGCCGGTCGCTGGAACCGATGCCGCGCCATTCGTGCAGCACGACACCCACTCCACGCGCCGCCAACGCCTGCGCAAACGGCAGATAGTGCCGTACCGGCATACCCATCGCCGGCAGCCAGTACAGCAGGCGGCGCGGCGCGGCGGGCACAACGCACAGCAGTTCGAAGCATGCGCCATCGACCGTGGAAACCGGCACCGCGAGCGGTTCCCGCGCGCGCTCGGTGGCTGGCATGGCTACGAGGGGCGCAGACGGATCAGGCATGCGCACAGCCTAACCAATGCATGCGACCACCACAAAAAAGGGCCGGCAAAGGCCGGCCCTGGAAAAACCCCGGACAGGCGGGATCAAATCAAACAGGTGTGACGTCTTCGGCCTGCAGGCCTTTCTGACCATCAACCACCTTGAAGCTCACCTGCTGCCCTTCCTGCAGGCTCTTGAAACCCGAACCCGTAATCGCGCGGAAATGCACGAACACGTCAGGGCCACTCTCACGGCTGATGAAGCCGAACCCCTTGGCGTCGTTGAACCACTTCACTGTACCCGTTTCACGATCCGACATGACTCACGCTCCGATCCAATCCAGACTCTATAGACAAACCGGCTCCAACGAGCCGACGGTTTACTGAGCATGCCGAGGTCGGGTGCAACGGACGGATTCAAGAAAATCCCCAGTGGACACGCACGTGCCGAGCAGACGCAGCGGGCCAAGCATAACGGATTTTTCGAAGAATGGTGATTTGTCAAGCCGTTTGTGAAGTGGACTATCGAAATCGCCCGGAATGGGCGCCGGAGCTGGTTTTCCACGAATTCAACACCCACGCCACCGGGTCCTTTATCCACTCGCGGGCGACGCCGGACCAAAATCGCAGGGCCCGGCATGTATATCGCGACAAATGCGCTGCTGCGCGCAACAATGGGTGAAATTCAGCTTTTCTTTACTTGGCATCCTGTTAAGTGATGTGAAGACACCGCCGGCAGCGACCGTTGCACCGGACCACCCGACCTGTTCAGGAGAGCTGATGATGCCGAACTCACCCCGCATGGCCCTGGCCGCGACACTGTTCGCCGGCGTGCTGCTCGCCGGCTGCGCCCAGCAGCCAGCCACTCGACCAGCATCTGCTCCGGCCCCCGTCACCGGCCAGAAGAGCAGCACGCAAAAGAGCACCCCGCAACAGGCTCCGACGGCGTCCAGTGCAGGCAGCACCAGCGACGAAAATGCGTCGGACCGTACCGGCATCGCGGCCTGCGACGATTATCTTTCCAGCTACCTCGCCTGCCACCGGGCTGCCCAGATCTTCGCTCCCGATCAATTGCAGTCGCGCTACGAAGCGATGCGTAACAGCCTTCTGCGTGACTCGAAAAATCCCGATATCCGCCCGCAGCTGGCCGAACGCTGCAACTCGCTGGCACGCAGCCTGCGCCAGGCTTTGCACGGCAAGTCCTGCGAGGCGAGCCCGGCTCCGGCAGCCAGCTCGCCTTGACACTCAACCAGGCTGGCGCAGCTCGGCGCGCAACAACCTGGCCAGCGAGGAAGGTCCGGTCCGGGTGATGCGGACCTCGGGTGTGTCGTGCCAGCGCGCGGTGCTTGCGATCGTCCCGGCCAGCGCTTTCAACAGTCGAGGTTCAATCGCCACGTCCGGCTCAAGGTGAAGCGACTTGATCTCGAACACGCCAACACCCCGGTGCGCCTTGGCATCCAGCCGGCCAACCAGACGACCACGATGCAGGATCGGCAACACGAAATAACCGTGGCGTCGGCGTGCCGCCGGCGTGTAGCACTCGATCCTGTAGTCGAAAGCGAACATCGCGCGCAGGCGGGCCCGATCCCACACCAGCGGGTCGAACGGTGACAACAGCGCGGTATGGGTGGCACGCAATCGGCCCTGCCGTGCCCGCGCCAGCAGGTCCACGTTGTCGCGGTGAACGTAAGCTTGAGCATCCCAACCCTGCACCGACACCGCCAGCAGCTCGCCGGTGGCAAGCAGCGGCGCAAGCTCGTGCTCGGTAACCTTTGGTTTCAGCCGGAAATAGTCGCCAATCCAGCCTGCTGTCGCCACGCCCAACGCACGTACACTGTCGAGAATGAAGTGTCGGCGCAGGCAGGTCATGGACAACCCCGTCGCGACAGGATCGAAAGGTGGATCGAGTCGCGCCAGCACGCGATCGGCCACATCATAGACGCGCTGGAAGCGCTCGCGCCGCAGCACCATCAGTTCGCCCAGCGCAAACCAGGCTTCCAGCCAACGCTTCTCCGGCTTCCACGCCCACCAGCCTGATTCGCCACTGCTCACGGGGCGGGCGAAATCCGCCGCTCGCACGGGACCGGACAGGCGAACGTGTTCCAGCACGCCATCCATGCTCGCACGCTGGTCGCGGTACACGCGTGCCGCACTCCGGTGTGCCCAGTGGTGCCCTCGGTGTTCGCTCCATGCCCGGTGCCACGCAAGATCCGCCGCACTGACGAAGCAAGCCTCGTGCGCCCAGCACTCGGCCAGACGACCATCTGCCAGCGCCTCGTCCAGCCATGCCATCGGATAGGCGCCAAGGCGGGCGTGCAGCACGAGATACGGGCTGCGCGCCACCACGTGGATGGTGTCGATCTGCAGCAGCCGCATGCGCTCGATCACCGCTACCACATCTTGGCGCCGGGCGCGCCGCCGTGGGGGTTGCAACAGGCCCTGCGCAGCGAGTTGCAGCAAGCGCGCCTGCTGCAGGCTCAGCGAAGGCTGCACAGCTGAAGCTACGCTCAACGACACTCTGTCTTCACGCATTCGCAACCTTGATCTTGAGCTGCCCTATACACATTGACTGATAGCCTGCTTCGGGTCGGGTTTGGCAACCAGCCCGGACCCAAGGCACCACGGAGTCGCTTCTGGCTCCGGGCACGTCAGCCACCCATTCTGGCATGGAGTAATCATCATGAAATCACGTACCCCCCTGTTCTCCGGCCTGATCGCCGGTGCCATGTTGTTCGGTGGCGTCACGCTGGCGCAGGATGCGCCGGCCCCGGCGGCCTCGACGGCGATGAGCGGATCCAGCACGCATTCCGCCACCTATCAGACACCGCAGGGCCAGGTCATCGTCAACAGCGCGCCCGCGCCGGCACCCACGATTGGTCCGGCTCCCGACTTCAGCCAGCTGTCGGGCGGCGGCAAGAGCATCACCTCCGAGCAGGCGGCCTCCTATCCGCCGCTGGCGAACGACTTTCTCAATGCGGACAGCAACAAGGACGGAAAGATCAGCAAGTCCGAATACGCACATTGGGTGAAGCAGCTCAACTGACGGGCACAGGGCGCCAAGGGCCATGCCGCCGCGACGGTATGGATCCGGTGGTGTGTCAGGACAGGCAGGCGTGAAACGCGCGTTCACGTGCTTTGGATACACTTGCCGTCAGACCCGAACCGACCCTGCTGCCACGGCGGGTCGGCCGCCCTATACCCTGGAAGTTCCCATGAAATTTCACCTGGCTGTCGCCTGCGCAGCACTGGCATGGTGCGCGACCGCGACGCCGGCTCGCGCGCAGAACCCTGATCCCACGGACATCCGTGGTTGCACGGCGATCGAGAGCGACGCACAGCGGCTGATCTGCTACGACCACGTCACGGGCCGGGTGAATCTTCCAGCCGCGCAGAAGCGCGAAGTGCAAGCACCGGCGGGTACGAACATGTTTGGCCATGACGCCCATGGCGCCTCGACCACGGGCAACAGCGCTGTGGCTGCTCCGCTGTCCCTGCTGGACAGTCGCTGGGAACTTTCTCCGGAAAGCAAACTGGGCACGTTCAACGTCCGCGGCTACAAACCGGTCTATGTGCTTCCGGTCTTCGCCAGCAGCAACCAGAACAGGCGTCCGCACAGTCCCAATCCCGACAATACAGTGAGTCAGAGCGAACCACTGCAGAACGTCGAGCTGAAATTCCAGCTCAGCCTGAAGACCAAGGTCTGGCAGGGCGTGTTCGGCGATGCGGGCGATCTGTGGGTCGGCTATACGCAATCGTCCCGCTGGCAGGTTTATGACAGCCATCAGTCGCGCCCGTTTCGCGAGACCGACTACGAACCCGAGGCAATGCTGGTTTTCAATACCCATTACAGCGTCCTGGGTTGGGAGGGACGACTGCTCGGTATTGGCGTGGATCACCAGTCCAACGGGCGCGACAATCCACTGTCGCGCGGCTGGAACCGGGTGGTTGCCAATGTCGGCTTCGAGCGCGCCGGCTGGACCGTCATGTTCCGACCCTGGTGGCGCATACCCGAACCCCTGGACACCGACGACAATCCCGACATCAGCGATTACATGGGTCGTGGCGAGATTCAAATCGTGCACGAATGGCAAGGTCAGGAGTTCGGCCTGGTCGTCCGCGATTCATTCCGCGGCGGAAGCCGGCAGCATGGCTCGGCTCGCCTCAACTGGAGTTTCCCGATTGCGGGCAATCTGCGCGGCTACGCGGAAGTGTTCAAGGGTTACGGCGAAAGCCTGATCGACTACAACCACAACGCCACCTATGTGGGCGTGGGTGTGTCGCTGCTCGACTGGTACTGATGGCACGCTCGACGACGCAGGCGCGGCGACCAACCTTGCCGCGCCTTCCTCGTACGGGCTCGACGCTCAGGCTCAGTGCTGATGGCCGCCGGCGCCGTGCACGTGCCCGGGCTCCAGCTCTTCGGCGCTTGCTTCGCGCACGTCGGTCACCTCGATGGCGAAATGCAGCGTCTTGCCGGCCAGAGGATGGTTTCCGTCGATGAACACCTTGCCATCCTCGACCTTGGTTACGGTGACATTGATCTCGCCCTGCGGACCGCGACCCTGGAACTGCATGCCGGGCTGAATGTCCTCGACGCCCTGGAACGCGTCACGCGGCACTTCCTGCATCAACTCGGCATGATGCACGCCATAGCCCTCTTCGGGCGCCACCTCGGCATTGAATTTGTCTCCCACCGAGCGGCCTTCCATCTGCTTCTCCAGGCCGGGCACGATCTGGCCGCTACCATGCAGGTAGGTCAACGGATCGCGACCTGCCGAGCTGTCGATAACCTGGCTCTGACCATCGGTCAGCGTGTAATGGAAGGCGGCAACGGAGTTTGGTGCAATCTGCATATCAGTCCTCATGAAGGAGTCGGTTATTCATCAACAGGGCGATAGCCACGGGGTGGCAAGACTATCAGAACGACACGGCCGGCCCTGTGCGCGACACGATTGGCGATACGGTGCGGATGGGCGAGTCGTCGCGTCGCCACGTTTAAATCTTCTACCTGCCCGGTCTGAGTTATCGGCCGGTGCGCCGTCTGCCAACGGTGACGTGGACACAGTTGCGTGTTGCAGGCGGTCGACAAGGGCGGCCATTGATCGCTCACTGTTTCTTGAGCAAGGACCGTGCCGGAAAAGGGCCGCTCCCGATCAGGCGGTCAATCTGTCCAGCGTATCCGCGGCTATCTTTTGCGGAGTGTCGGTGGATGCATAGCGTTTCACCACCTGCCCATCGGGGCCCACCAGGAATTTGGTGAAGTTCCACTTGATTGCCTCGCTGCCAAGAATGCCCTTGCCCTCGCTCTTCAGCCACTTGTACAGCGGATCGGCATGGTCACCGTTCACCTCGACCTTGGCAAACATGGGAAAGGTCACGTCGTACTGGGCATGGCAGAAGTCCTTGATCTCGGCTTCATCGCCAGGCTCCTGGTGGCCGAACTGGTTGCATGGAAAGCCCAGGACCACCAGCCCCTGGTCACGCTGGTCCTGCCACAGCGTTTCCAGTCCGAGGTATTGCGGGGTGAACCCGCACTTGGAGGCCACGTTGACGATCAACAGCGTCTTGCCTCGCCATTCGTCCAGCGAACGGGGTTTGCCATCGATGTCGTTCACGGTGAAATCGTAGACGCTGGTCGTCATGGCGGAGCTCCGGTGGCAATGAAGAATCTGTCAGCGTACGCCATCCACGCCTGTTTTGCCCGGGACGAGCGGTTCGCAGCAAAGCTACATGCATCCAGTTCGTTCATGGATTGTCGTTTGGATGGCCAAATCCGACAGCCATTTACGATGCGCAAGCCAAGGTCGTAACCCCGCTGCGCCAGCGCTCAACCCTGCGAGGCGGGAATCTCGAACACCTGGCGCAGGTAGGCAACGTAGGCTGGGTCCTCGCACATGTTCTTGCCTGGCGAGTCGCTCAGCTTGGCCACGGGCTGGCCATTGCAGCGGATCATCTTGATCACGATGTTGAGCGGCGCGGGGCCGACGTCATTGGTGAGGTTGGTGCCCACGCCGAACGCCAGCAGGCAGCGGCCCCGGAAATGCGCGTAAAGCTGCATCACGCGGGGGATGTCCAGTCCGTCGCTGAAAACCAGCACCTTGTTGCGCGGGTCGACGCGGTTGGCACGGTAGTGGGCGAGCACCTTCTCGCCCCACTCGAACGGGTCACCGGAGTCGTGCCGGGTGCCGTCGAACAGCTTGCAGAAGTACATGTCGAAATCGCGCAGGAACGCATCGAGTCCGTATACGTCGGACAGCGCAATGCCGAGATCGCCGCGGTACTCGCGCGCCCACGCTTCCAGTGCGGCCACTTGCGAGTCGCGCAACCGCGGTCCCAATGCCTGATGCGCCTGCAGGTACTCGTGCGCCAAAGTGCCCAGCGGAGTCAGGCCCAGCTTGCACGCCAGCCACACATTGCTGGTGCCGGCCAACTGCGCACCGAGTTCATCGCGCAAGGTGGTGACCACTTCCTGCTGCCACCGCCGCGAGTAGCGCCTGCGGGTGCCGTAGTCGGCAATCCGACAACCGGCATAGTCCGGCGCGTCGCGCAACAGTGCAATCTTCTCGCGCAGGCGCCGACGCCCCTCGGCCAGATCCAGCCCGGCGCCGGTACGGCGGAAATACACCTCGTTGATGATCGCCAGCAGCGGCACCTCGAACATGATCGTGTGCAACCAGGGGCCACGGATGTGTATGTGCATCTCTCCGGGCACGTCGGGTGAAGGCGTGATCCGCACGTATTTCTCGTTGAGCTGGAACAGGCCCAGAAAGTCGACGAAGTCGCTGGTGATGAAACGCCAGTCACGCAGGTAGTCCAGCTCATCCGCCATAAAGCGCAGCCGGCACAGCGCGGCCAGCTCGATACGGATGTCGTCGATACACGAGACCAGGTCGATGCCCGGGGTGCGGCATTTGAAGCGATACTCCACCTGGGCGGCCGGATACTGGTGCAGCACCACCTGCATCATCGAGAACTTGTAAAGGTCGGTGTCGAGCAGCGAGTCAATGATCATCAGTGCCCCAGACGAGTGGCGGACGCCCTTGCCCGCCATTATCCACGCAGCACGGCTGGCCCGATGGCAGAGACACCGCACACGGCGCATAAAAAAACCCCACCGGCCAGGGGAGGACCGAAGGGGTTTGTCAGGCGGCCTCCAGGGGAGGTAAGGCCGGCCCCTCAGCAGCGCGATGACTTGCACCACTTTCTGTCGCCATCACGGCGATACGTGGAATTAGTGTGTCCCCGCCCATGTGAGTTCAATGTGCACGTGTTACGGCGTTCAGCGTGGCGACAGGGAACGCGGGCTGCTCCTGCTCAACGCCACGATCCGCGACTGTCCTACACTGAAATGGCATCCCCGCGAAAATCTCCCTGGCTGGAGTACCGATGAAGCTGATCACCGGCTGCCTGATCGCGTTGACCCTGCTCGTGACGGGCGTAATACTGCCCACGCGGGCGGCGGAGCTCAGCATTGACCTCGGGCATGGCACGGTCCGCTGGTCGACAGCCACGCTGCTGGCACGCCAGGACGTACAGTCCATCAACGTGCCCGCCGATGTGGCGTTCAAACGCCCGATGCGCTATCGGGCGATACCGCTGACTGACTTGCTCCGCGGGATCACCACGGCCGACCACCTGCAGTTCGTCGGCGCCGACGGCTTCGCCGCCGAAATTCCGGCTGGGCTGATCCTGAACCAGCACGGCAGCGAGGCCTGGCTGGCCATCGAGGAGCCAGCCCGGCCATGGCCGGACCTTCCTGGCCAGCATGGCGGTGCCGGGCCGTTCTACGTCGTGTGGACAAAGCCGCAGGCTGAACGGATCGGCCCGGAGCAATGGCCATACCGGCTGGCCACGATTCGCAAGCTGGAAAGCGTCGCGGCGCGCTTCCCGGCGATCCTGCCTGATCCGACCCTGCCCGCTGACGGCCCGGTACGACGCGGTCTGGCCGTGTTTCAAGCTACCTGTTTCGCCTGCCATACGCTGAACGGTGCCGGCGACGCGACGCTGGGGCCGGACCTGAACATCCCCTACAACCCCACCGAGTATTTGCGTGCCGACTTGTTGCGCGCGTATATCCGCAATCCGCAATCGCTGCGCCGATGGCCGCAGGCGAAGATGCCGGGCTTCGACCCGCGGGCGCTGTCCGACGCCGATCTCGACGCCGTGCTGGCCTATCTGCGCTATATGGCCGCCCACAAGATCCAGGCCGCCATCCAGCACTGAGACAGGCCGACACTCATGACGCGAGAAGACCCGAAGGAGATTCGTGGCACGCCCGACAAACCCGGAATCCCGGGCATCGAACTGGCCCAATGCGTGTTGCCGGCGGGCGACTTGGCCAGCACGCTGAGCTTTTTCATCGAGTGCCTGGGCTTTCGCCTTGACAACATCATGCCGGCCGAAGACCCGCGTGTGGCGCGGCTTCGTGGCCACGGCCTGTGCCTGCTGCTGGACGCCGACTACCAGGGTGGGCCCGGCGTACTCCGGCTCGGCACCTCGGACGACGAGGGTTGCGAGCCGATCGTCGCGCCGAACGGCACGCGCATCGAGTTCGAGCCGGTGCTGGCGCCGATGCACCTGCCTGCGTTGCAGTCGTGCCTGAGCATCGTTCACGACGACGGCGCGCCCGGTGTGTGGAAAGCCGGGCGCGCCGGCATGCTGTATCGCGACCTCATCCCCGACCGACAGGGCGGCCGGTTCATCGCCTCGCACATCCGCATCCTCCGCGGCGGGCCGGTGGGCGACAACGTGCATCACCACGCAATCCGGCTGCAACTGATCTATTGCCGACGTGGCTGGGTACGACTGGTCTACGAGGACCAGGGCGAACCGTTCGTGATGCGCGCGGGCGATTGCGTGCTGCAGCCGCCGCATATCCGGCATCGGGTGCTGGAGTCGTCGGAGGGTCTGGAGGTCATCGAGGTCAGCAGCCCGGCCGAACACATGACTTGCCTCGACTACGAGATGCAGCTGCCCACCGGTCGCCACTTGCCGCAACGTGACTACGCGGGCCAGCGCTTCGTGCTGCATCAGGCCAGCGAAGCACAATGGAGCGACAGCGAAGGTGCAGGCTGGACAAGCCGCGACCTCGGAATCGGCGCCGCGACTGATGCGCTGGCCACGGCTCGTGTCATGCGTCGGACGGCAAGCATGGAAGCGCCCGACCTGACCATGCGCCAGGACAAGGCCTTCGCCTTTGCCTTCGTGCTGGCCGGAAGCATGAACCTGCAGGTCGATGCGTTGGCCCCGAAAGCACTCACGGCAGGCGATGCCTTCGTGGTCCCCGCCGGCATGCGGCAGAAGTTCGCCGACTGCTCGGCGAATTTGGCGCTGCTGCAGGTTTTTGCGCAGGCATGAATGGGGACTACATCTGGCTGGCCGGGGTCGCGGCCACACCCATATGCGGGCTGGCGGGCAACAACGCCTGCAGTTTCCGGTCCCGCGTCGGCTTCGATTCTCGTGCCAAGGCGCGCACCTCGGCGTAGAACGCCTGCCAGTGGTGATCTGCCTGCTGGAACAGCGCCGCAAATGCCGGCGTCCATTGGTCATACAAACCAAACGGCAGCAGCCGCGCGTTGTTGATCGGCTTCGCAACCCACGCGTCGTAACGGTGGTCGTCTGGCCAGCGCTGCTGGCGCCATTGTTCGTAGCGCGTGCGGAACGCTGCAATCTCGCGCTGCTTCCCGGCCTCCATGGCCGCCTCGGCAACACTGCTGGCGTACAAAGTCTTCAGTCGGTCACGCAGATCCAGCACCAGGCGCGAAAACCCGTCGGCCATGGTCTGCCGTTGCCCGTCCTGCGGAGGCAGCCCACGCGAGGTGCGCCACATGCGCAAGCCCTGCTCCTGCACGAAGGTGGCAAACGATTCATTGAACGCGGTATCGCTCTTCGCGTAGATCAGCTGATGGGCCAGCTCGTGAAAGATGGTGCCCGCCAGTTCGTCGTCATCCCAGCGCAACATGCTGGAAAGAATCGGGTCGGCAAACCAACCCAGGGTCGAGTACGCCGGTACGCCGCCGATCCACACGTCGTCACCCTTCGCGCGCAACCGCGCCGCGTCGGCCCGGGCCGCCGCCTCGCTGAACCAGCCGCGGTAAGCCACGCAACCGGCGATCGGAAAGCATTGCGGCACCGCGTGCACCGAGTAGCGTGGCGCAGCGAACACGTTCCACACCACGTTCGGGCGATCCAGTTGCACGTAGCTGGTGTAGCTGCGGTTGTCTGGAAGACCCAGTTGCTGCGAGGCAAACCGACGCGCCTGCAGCGCCAGCCGCAGACGCGCGGCCAACCGAGGATCAGCGTGTGGGTCGTGCAACAGCTTGCCGATGGGGCGACGATGCACGATCAACTCGCCCTGCCCGTGAACGGCTTGCGCGTAGTAGCGGATGCTGCCGCAGGCTGACAACAGCAGGCTGGCGATCGCGACCGCCAGCAGACCGGGGAATGACCAGCGCAAGGACGCCATCTGAATCAGTCCCGTCCGCGAAATGGGTCGCGGTGCGCCCGTTTACTGCTGGATGCGGGCACGCTCGTGCCGGCCACTCACCGCATTGCCCCGCTCCGCATCGCGCCGCGGTGCGGACAGCTGGCGGGTCGGGGCGGCACGCAGACGCGTTTCGCTGCCGTTGCCGCGATAGACGTGGTCACGGCCACCTCGATAGCCCCGGTAGTAGTCATTCCTGTGACCGCGGTAATGCCGACCGTCGTACCAGGTCCTGCCGACGCCGATCGTCACGCCAGGTGCATAGCAGCAACCGTAACCGCCATAGCCACCGTAGTAGCCCGGGTAGTAGCCACCGTAGTAACCGCCACCACCGTAGTAGCTGCCGTAGTAGCCCGGCGCGGCCTCGTAAACGGCGCCGCCTTGCCCGTAGTAAGCATCCCCGCCAACGCTGGAATTGCGCACGTAGCTGTAACCGGGGTCGTAATAGCATCCCGCCAATGCCGATGTGGCGGCGATCAGGACCATGCTGGCCAACACGCGTTTCATGCGCCGTCTCCGTTGCGATTGCCAGACCAATCATGCACCAGCGCGCTTGAACCCGTACTGAGTCGCCAGGCATGGCCGACATGGTCGTCACGAGCCACGCCCGGCGGCGAGCAACTCACCGCGACGCAGGCCTCAGCTCTTGCGCTTGCTTTGCTCGTTGCGCTGGGGCGCCGGTACGTGCGCATCCCCACCACCACCGGCACCGACGACTGGAGGGTGCATTTCCGCTCCATTCGACGCCGGATGAGAGGGATTGGCGCCCGGCCAGGTGGGCCCCTGCTGCACGCGTTCGTGCTTGGCATCGAGCAACGCCTGGATATGGGCGACGGCTTCTTCCGGACTGATATGCCGCACCGGTTTTTGCACGGAACCGGGGTGCTTGCGCGAAGCCGGCCTTTTCGGCGCGGTTTTCGCGGCGGCAGACTTTTGGGGGGTTGCCGCCACGGGAGCTGCGTTTTTCGGGGCCGCCCTTCGAGCGGTTGACTTTGCGCTGGTCGGCTTCTTCGTCGCTGCGCGTTTCGGCGCGGTCTTGCGGGTTGCAGTTTTCTTCGCGCTGGTCCTTTTTGCGTCCGTCTTCTTCGCCGCCTTCTTGACGGCCGCAGGCTTCTTCGTCGCGACCTTCCTTGTTGCCGTTTTCCTGGACGCAGATTTTTTTGCCGCGACCTTGCGCGAGGCTGCCCTCTTCGCGCCTGGCTTTTTCGCTGTCGACTTCCTGGCCGCCACCTTCTTCGCCGCAGGCTTCTTCGCCGCAGGCTTCTTCGCTGCCGACTTGCGTGACGCCGACTTGGCGGAGCTGCTGCTCGATGCCTTGCTCGTCGATGCCTTCTCTTCCTTCGTCGCTGTCTTGCTGGCGGGCGTCTTCTTTGCCGCGGACTTCTTCGCTGCCAACTTGCGTGTCATAGCCATGCGTTCGTTCTCCTGCGGTGACCAATGGAATCCGGGCCCAGTATGCACGTCTTGGACGCACGCGGCATTATCCAGTGCACGAAACGTTCATCCCCCGACGTGCCACCCTGCAACTCCCGGGAAGTTTTTCGCGAAACTATTCAGAAGCGCGGGTGCAGCACGGCATCGACGAAATGCGGTAGCACCCGATGATTGACGAGGATGGTGAACAACACGCCATAGGCCGCGCCCCACAGGTGCGCACTGTGATTGACGTTACCGCTTCCGCGTCGGTCCATATAGATCGAATAGGCGGTGTAAAGCACTGCGTAGACGATCGCCGGCATCGGAATCACCAGCACGATGATCTGCTGCCACGGCGCGATCAGGATGTAGGAGAACAGCACGGCCGACACGGCTCCGGACGCGCCCAGGCTGCGGTAGTCCGGATTGTTGCGGTTCTTCAGATAGGTCGGCAGGATCGAAACCACCAGACCGCCGATATAGAACAACGCAAAACCCAGCGTGCCAAGCATGCCGGTGTAGAACGGCTCCATCGCCCGCCCGAAAAAAAACAGGGTGAACATGTTGAACAACAGGTGGCCGAAATCCGCGTGCACCACCCCATAGGTCACCAACCGATGGTACTCACGCTGACGGGTGATCGCCGGAGGCCAAAGGATCAAGTCGTTCATCAGGCGGCTGTTCTTGAACGCCATGAACGAGACGATGGAGGTGATGGCGATGATGACCAGAGTGACCAACATGGACGATTCCGTGGCGCGCGCAAAAGGTGGCATCTTGGCGCGTCGAACCAGGCTTGTCGACTTGCGCCGCAGTCGCCCCGGACGACGGCGTGGCTGATAGCGCACACCAGCGATGTCGCAATCACGGCCGCGCCTATATCATCGGCTGCTTTGCGCCGCTCCTCGCGCTCGGGTGAATTGCATGACCTTGCTTCGCTACCTGCACCTGGACGTGTTCGCCGCCACGCCAGGAGGTGGCAACCACCTGGGCGTGGTGATCGGCGCGGACCACTGGAACGCCGCGGCGATGCAAGGCTTCGCACGCTGGACCGCGCTGGTCGAAACCACGTTCCTGCTGCCGCCCACCGATCCAAAGGCCAGTTATGGGGTGCGCATCTTCACGCCGTACCGCGAGATTCCCTTTGCCGGCCATCCGAGCATCGGCAGCGCCCATGCCGCGCTCGAATGTGGGCTGACCCAGCCACGTGATGGGCTGCTATGGCAGGAATGCGGCGCGGGCGTGCTGCCGATTCGGGTCGAGGACAGCGGAGCCGGCCGCGAACTGCTGCTGAAATCCCCCGGCGAGCGTGTGCTGCGCACAGGCCGTGATGCGCACCCGTTGCTCGAGGCAAGTCTCGCCGGTATCGAATGTGGCAGCTTGCCACCGGCGCTGGTGGATGGAGGACGACGCTGGTGGCTGGCTGAACTGGTGGACGAGGCCAGCCTGCGTGCGTGGCAACCCGATCACGCAGCGATCCTGGCACTGGCCGAGGCAACTGAAAGCATGGGCGTGTGCGCGTTTGCGCGCGCCGCACAAGGCGAACGACAGTTGGTAGTGCGCGCGTTCCCAGCCGGTGTCGGGATCGTGGAGGACCCCGCGTCGGGCGCCGCCAACGGACTCATCGCCGCATACATCGCGCGCGCCGAACCCCACGGCCCGCTGGCCCGCGGATATCTGGTCAGTCAGGGCCGCGAGATCGGGCACGACGCGCAATTGATCGTCCACGTCGACAGCGATACGATCTGGGTTGGCGGTCGCAGCCGCACCGTCGTCGATGGCAGCCTGGCGTGGGTGCCTTAGCCCTTGCTCCGCTACGGGCGCTCGTCCAGATGCGCCCGACGGGCCGCCACCAGCGATAACGCCGACCAGTCCATATCTTCGTCGCCTGCCGCCAAGGCTTCGAGCAAGCTGTCGCGCAGCACGCCGGCGAACGGCAACGGCACCCGCTCTGCCTCACCCGCCGCAAGTGCGAGGCTGACGTCCTTCAATCCCAGCGGCAGCGAAAAGCCGGCGGGTTTGAACTGCTGCCCGGCGATCAGCTTGCCATAGGCCTGATAGGCAGGCGTGGCAAACATGGTGCTGGTCATTACCTCCAGAAAGTCGGCGGCGCTGAGGCCATGGGCACGCGTCAGTGCTGTGGCCTCAGCCATGCTCTCGATCGCGCTGGCCAGCATGAAGTTGCCCGCGATCTTGGCCACGTTGGCGCGCTCCGGTGACTCGCCCAATGGCCAGACCCTGCTGCCCATCGCCTCCAGCAGCGGCCGCACCTGCTCGACCAGCGCTGCCTTGGCTGCCACCAGGATGTTCAACTTCGCGGCGGCGGCCGCCTCGGGGCGACCGAATACCGGTGCGGCCACGTAGCCCAGGCCGCGCTCCGCATGCGCCGCGGCCAGCTCCCGAGCCAGCGCGACCGAAATGGTGGCATGGTTCACGTGCACGGTGCCGCGGTCCATCGAATCCAGCAATCCGCTGTCGACAATCACCGCACGGACCGCTTGATCGTTCGCCAACATGCTGCACAGCACGTCGCCCTGTGCGGCGCGGTCGGGCGTGGAGGCGACCTTGGCACCCAGCGACGCCAGGGGCTCGCAAGCCTCGCTGGACCGGTTCCATACCGTCACCACATGACCGGCTGCAACCAAGTTGCTGGCCATTGCGCTGCCCATGGCGCCCAGACCGATGAACCCGACTTTCATGGAGCATTCCTCGTGGTTGTCCGGTGCGGAGTGAAACACGCGGAACGTCCATGCTTCGCGAAGTCGCCCGCCGCCGCCCCGGTGGCCTCACGCCGACTTGCACGACAAGTGTTCCATCCTGCGCGATGGCTTGGCCACGCGCCGGCCCGACACCTTGCCAAACCGCGAGCCGGGGGCATGCATTTCGGTACTCCAGGCTACAACCAGTTCCGCTCAAGCCGGCCGAACTGTTGCTGTTGATGGCAGCAGCCGCATCAACAGTGTGATCCAACACAGGCCCCGGTCCAGCCGGTGGCACGCCGCACTCTATGCAGGAAACGCTCTGCAGGACACGCACTTGCCATGGTCCGGCATGCAGGTCGTTGAAACATTCCCGATCCTATGCGACCTCGCCGGCAGCCCGGCCGGAGGCCCACGCCCACTGGAAGTTGTAGCCACCGAGCCAGCCGGTGACGTCGACCACCTCGCCGATGAAGTACAGACCGGGCGCGAGTCTGGATTGCATGGTGCTGGACGAGAGCCCATCGGTATCGATGCCGCCAAGGGTGACCTCGGCCGTGCGATAGCCCTCGGTGCCGCTTGCGGTGATCGGCCAGGACTTGAGCTGGTCGCCGATCCGGTCGAGCTCGGCTTCGCGGTACTGGCGCATCGGGCGGTTGTCGATCCAGTGCTCGCACAGGCGCTGCGCCAGGCGCTTCGGCAATGTGTCGCCGAGCACGGTCTTCAGTTCGGCGAGCGGACGGGCATGGCGCTGTTCGACCAGCCACTCACCCGCCTCCAGTTCGGGTAGCAGGTCGATGCGCAGATCGTCGCCAGGCTGCCAGTAGGAGGAAATCTGCAGGATGGCCGGCCCACTGAGACCGCGGTGGGTAAACAGCAGGCCAGCGCGGAAACTCTGCCCTCCCACCCGGGCCTCCGACAGCGGCAGCGCCACGCCGGCCAGGTCGTGGTAGTGCTCCTGATGCTTGCCACTGAGCGTCAACGGCACCAGGCCGGCACGGGTCGGCAACACGGCATGGCCAAACTGGCGCGCCAACTCGTAGCCGAAGCCACTGGCACCCATGCTTGGAATGGACAGGCCACCGCTGGCCACCACCAACGACTGCGCATGCACCTCGCCACGGGCAGTGTGCACGCTGAAACCTTCCGGCCCCTTGCGCACGCGTTGCACGCCGCAACCCGCCTCCACCGTGACACCCGCCGTCGTGCATTCATCCAGCAGCATGCGCACGATCTGTCTGGACGAGTCATCACAGAACAACTGACCTTGCTCCTTCTCGTGGTAGGCAATGCGGTGCTTGTCGACCAGCGCAACGAAGTCCCACGGTGTGTAGCGCGCCAGCGCGGATATCGCGAAATGCGGATTTGCCGACAGATACTGTGCAGGCGTGACGCCGAGATTGGTGAAATTGCAACGCCCCCCGCCGGACATGAGGATCTTCTTTCCGACCTTGTTGGCGTGATCGAGCACCAGCACGCGGCGGCCGCGCTGGCCGGCGGTGATCGCGCACATCAGGCCCGCGGCACCCGCACCGATGATCAACACGTCCACCTTCATTCGATCATCGTCCTGCTCTTCCCGCCGTGCCTCGTGGGCGGCATTATCCCTCAGCAATACGTCGCATCGCTTACACTGGGCCGCCGCCCTGCACGAGCACTGCCATGCCTTCCTTTGACGTGATCTCCGAAGTCGACAAGCACGAACTGACCAATGCCGTCGATCAGGCCAATCGCGAGCTGTCCAACCGCTTCGATTTCAAGGGCCAGGATGCCTCCTACACGCTGGACGATTTCGTGATCACCCAGGTCGCGCCCAGCGAGTTCCAGCTGCAGCAGATGCTCGACATCCTGCGCGGACGGCTGGTGGCGCGCAAGATCGACATCCGCGCGCTGGACGCGGCCGACCCGGAAACCAACCTCGGCGGCGCACGTCAGAAAGTCACCGTGAAGCAAGGCATCGAGCAAGCGGTGGCAAAGAAACTGGTGGCCACGTTGAAGGCGGCCAAGCTCAAGGTCGAGGCACAGATCAACGGCGACAAATTGCGGGTCACCGGCAAGAAACGTGACGACCTGCAGGAAGCGATGGCGGTGCTGCGCAAAGCCGACGTCGAGCTGCCACTGCAATTCGACAACTTCCGCGACTGAACTCCACCGCGTTGCTGTAGGAGCGCACCCTGTGCGCGATGCTCCTGGCACGCAAAGAAATCAAAGCATCGCGCACAGGGT
>JBDTEG010000079.1:0-8302 GCA_039922695.1 Rhodanobacter sp.
GCGCCGGCAGCAGGGTCACCAGGGTCAGCAGGATGGTGTAGAACAGCACCTGCCAGCGCGTGTAGACCACGCCGTGGGTCACGGGCAGCATCGGCACCCCGGCGCGCGCGTAATCGTCGCGGCGGAACATCGCCAGCGCCCAGAAGTGCGGCGGCGTCCACACGAAGATGATCAGGCACAGCTGCAGCGCGAACGCGTGCAACTCACCCGTCACCGCGGTCCAGCCCAACACCGGCGGAATTGCACCGGCCAGGCCGCCGATCACGATGTTCTGCGGCGTCGCCCTTTTCAGGTAACGGGTGTAGACCAGCGCATAGCCGATCAATCCGGCGAAGGTCAGCAGCGCGGTCAGCCGGTTGACCAGCAGGTCCAGCACCACCATCGAGGCGATCCCCATCGCTACCGCAAACAGCAAGGCCTGGTGCGCGTTGAGCTTGCCGGTGGCCAGCGGTCGGCGAGCAGTACGCGCCATCAGCTTGTCGATTCGCTCGTCGATCAGGTGATTGAACGCCGCCGCCGAACCGGAGGCCAGCCAGATACCCAGGGTGCCGAATACCAGCGCGCGCCACGGTGGAATCCCGGGCACCGCCAGAAACATGCCGATCACGGCACAGAACACCAGCAGCGCGACGATGCGCGGCTTGGTCAACTGGAAATATTCGTGAATCAATTCCACTTCAACATGACTCCCCTGGCATCGGCACGGCACGACGGGTACGCGCCAACGTGGCCAGCAAGGTAAACAACAACAGGGCGGCGACGCCATTGTGCGCGGTCGCCAGTGCCAGCGGCAGCCCGAAATACACATTGCTGATACCCAGCAACACCTGACAAAGAAGCGTCAGCGCAATGGCGAGGGCGTATTTATGCAACCCGCGCCGCGCCGTCTTGTACGCCAGCCAGCCCAGATAGCAAAACACCACCAGCGCACCGATCCGGTGTGCGATCTGGATGGCGCTGCGCGCGGCCATGTCCAGCACGCCGCCCTCGTAGTTCACGCCGATCCCGCGCCACAGCACGAAGCCCTGATGGAAATCGGTGGGTGGTGCCCACTGGCCGAGGCATTGCGGGAATGAGCCGGGCCCGTAACCACAGGCCAGCGCGGCGTAGTTCGACGACGTCCAGCCGCCCAGCGCAATCTGGCACGCCAGCAGCACCAGGCCGAGGATCACGAGTCTGCGCAAACCGGTCAGTCGTCCGTCGGGCGCCGCCACGCCGGCAAAGCGCAGTGCCACGTACGCCAGCAGGCCGAACGTAAGCATGCCACCCAGCAGGTGGCTGGTGACGACCAAGGGTTTCAGCAGCAAGGTCACCGTCCACATGCCGAGCATCGCCTGGAAGATGATCACCGCCAGCGCCAGCACGCAGATCTTCCATGCGGCCGGCCGCAGCAGCCGAAACGCCACGAGCAACGGCAAAGCGATCGCGCAGGCCGCCAGCAACGACGACCATAGGTGTTCGCCGCTCATGTACAAACCGACTCCCGCCGCCGCCAGGACTGATCCGATGATGACCCCCAGCACCGCGCTGCGCCGGCGCCAGCTGGCCAGCAGTGCCAGCGCCAGCACCATCACGCCCAACGTGCCGGCGAGGAACCGGTGCACCTGCTCGCGCCAGGCCTTGTGCGCCTCGTACGGCCGCCCCGGGAACTCGACGTCGGCGTGCGCCACCGCCTGCGCATGCTGCGGCCAGGTGACCTGGCCATAGCACGTCGGCCAGTCCGGACACGACAGCCCGGCATTGGACAAGCGCACGAACGCGCCGAACATCACCAGACCAAAGGCAAATACCGCCGCCAGAAGGGACAGTCCGCGCAGATTCCTCAACTGGCGCGGCGAGATCACTTGATCACCTTGCGCAGGTCACGCAGCAGGCCGGCCGCGTCGAAACCAGCAGGATAGAACGACAAGGCCGTGCCGTTGGACTCTACCAGGAGGGCGCTGACGCTGTCCGGTGCCTTCGGGCGGAAGTCGGCCAACGCACCGTCGACGTCCGTACCCAGGCTCCAGTAGGTGGTCATGGCCTGGCGCGCGGCAGCCTCGCCGGGCGGTGCGCCGAGATACAGCAAGCGCAGCCGCGACTGATTGCGATTGAGCATTACCCGGGCCTTGGCCATCGCGGTCAAGGCGTCGAGGCATCGCACGGCGCAATCGGGGCCGGCCAGCGCAACAAGGGTCATCCGCGGCTCAGTGTCGCGCCAGGCCCAGACGCCACCGCCGGCCATCTGTATATGCAGCTGTTCCGTCACGAAATTGCGCTGCGGCGTGATTGCGTGGCCACTGCCCTTGGCGCCAGGCTGCCAGCCGGCCACGGTCAACAGGCCGGCCACGATCATCGGCGCGGCAAATACCAGCGCGATCAGCAGCAGGAACATGCGGCTTTTGCGCAGGGACTTCGGGTCAACGGGATTCATCGGAGCGGTCATGGCGTGGATTCGGAGGCGTCGGTCAAGGTTGGCGCGGCTTGCGCTTGCGATGCAGCACCAGCAGGATCACCACGGCGGCAAGCGCAAACGAGAACCACTGGAACGCGTAAGCGCGATGTCGCATTGGCGGCATGGTCAGATCGAGTGTGTGCCGCCGCACGTAGATCGACGCGGCATCGGCATCCAGCGCCAGCACCCTGGGATAAAGCGGCCGCCCGAGATCGCTGGCGACTTGCGCCGGCGCCAGGTAGATGCTGTCCTTCGGCCAGTGCGTCTGTCGCGCCAGCGCATCGCCGCCCATCTCGAAACCGGTCGGCGGCGGCGGCACATAGATGCCACGCAGGTCGACTTCGCCGCCCGACAAGGGCGGCAGTTGCGGTCTCTTTCCGCTGCCGTTGCCCGGCAGGAAGCCCAGGTCGACCAGCAGCAGGTGCTGGTGTTTGCCGATCTGCAGCGGCGCAAACACCTCGACCCCGCCACGCTCGTCATGCCGTGGGTTGTCCAGCAGGTACAGGCGGTCAACCAGATAGTGGCCGCGCACCTGCACCCGCGGGAACTTGTCCGCGGGCGGGTTCGTCGCGACCGCAGCGAAGTCCTGCAGCGGCGCCGTCGCTGCCGCGGCATAGCGCCGCAGCAGCGATTCCTTGAAGGCCGCGCGATGCAGCTGCCAGACGCCCAGGCGTATGAAAAGCAAGGCTCCGGCCACAGTCAACAGCACCGCCCACCACGACGGACGACGAAATCCGATCATGCGGATCGGCCGCCGTGCGTGGCTATACTGCCGCTGTCGAAATACATCAGGTTTGTCACGTGGAAACCATCTACAAAATCGCACTGGTGGTGATGCTGCTGGTGGTGATCTTCAGCCTCGGTCAGGCGCTGTACTTCATGATGACCGACAAGGACGACGACAAACGCACGGTCTGGGCGCTGACGCGCCGCATCGGGCTGTCGCTCGTGCTGATCGCCATGGTGGTATTCGGCATCTGGATGGGATGGCTGCATCCGCACGACATCGGCCAGTGATTGTAGCGGTTGCGCCCTCGCGGCGCCGCTGCCGCGGCAATGCGTGCAATCCGCGACGATCACGCCAGCCCTGACTAGCCCGGCACCCGGTAATACTCCCGATACCAGCGCACGAAATTGGCCACACCCTGCTCTACCGGCACGCTGGGGTTGTAGTCCACGGCGGCGACCAGTGCCGACATGTCGGCCTCGGTGTCCGGCACATCGCCAGCCTGCAGCGGCAACATCTCCATCTGCGCCTTGCGACCCAGGCACTGCTCCAGCACCTCGATATAGCGCAGCAGCTCCACCGGTTGCTCGTTGCCGATGTTGTAGATGCGATAGGGCGCCACGCCGCTGCTGGCGGGATCCGGGGCGTTGCCATCCCAACCATCGTCCTTGCCCGGGATCTTGTCCAGGACACGGATGACACCCTCGACGATGTCGTCGATGTAAGTGAAGCTGCGCTTGTGGTGGCCGTGGTTGAACACATTGATCGGTTCACCGGCCAGGATCGCGCGGGTGAACAGGAACAACGCCATGTCCGGCCGCCCCCATGGTCCGTAGACGGTGAAAAAGCGCAACCCGGTGCACGGCAGGCCGTACAGATGGGCGTAGCTGTGCGCCATCATCTCGTTGGCCTTCTTCGAGGCGGCGTACAAGGTCAGCGGATGTTCGGTCGACTGATGCTCTGAAAATGGCATGTGCGTGTCCCCGCCGTACACCGAGCTGGTGGAGGCGTACACCAGATGCTCGACACCGTGATGACGGCATCCTTCGATGACGTGCAGAAAGCCCGTGACATTCGTCGAAACGTAGATGTGCGGGTTCTCGGCCGCGTAGCGCACGCCGGCCTGCGCCGCCAGGTTGATCACGCGCTGCGGCTGGTGCCGCGCGAACACCGCCTCGACTGCCGCGCGGTCGGACAGGTCGACCGGCTCATGCCGGTACGCGGGGTTGTCGCTGAAGCGCGCCAGGCGTGCCTTCTTCAGTTCAACATCGTAATAGTCGCTGAGGTTGTCGATGCCGATCACTTCGTCGCCGCGCTCGAGCAGACGCATGGCGACGTGGGAGCCGATGAAGCCGGCGGTACCGGTGACGAGAACTTTCATGCGAGCGCGACCTGTGGCTTGGCTATCTTGTCAATGATACGCAGTCGCGCCCGCGAGCGCCGCTTACAGACGTCCGTCCACCGCCTCGCGTGGCAACACATACTTGACGTCATACAGCACGCTGGAAGGCTTGCCGAACGCGCGCACACCGCTGCTGCCCAGCTCGGCAAACTGGCGGTGCCCCACGGCCACGATGATGGCGTCGTAGCATGCCGCTGACGGTGCCTCGATCAGGTCCAGTCCATATTCATGCCGGGCCTCGGCCGCATCGACCCATGGATCGACGATGTCGACCTGGGCGCTGTAACCGCGCAACGCCTCGACGATATCCACCACCCGGGTATTGCGCAGGTCCGGGCAGTTCTCCTTGAACGCCAGCCCGAGCACGAGGATGCGCGCACGCACGGGGTTGATGCCCTTGCGCACCATCAGCCGGATCACTTCGCTCGCGATGTACTCACCCATGCTGTCGTTGGTGCGCCGGCCGGCCAGGATCACGTCCGGGTGATGACCCACCTCTTGTGCCTTGTGGGTGAGATAGTACGGGTCGACACTGATGCAGTGGCCGCCGACCAGACCAGGCCGGAATGGCAGGAAATTCCATTTGGTGCCCGCCGCTTCCAGCACTTCCAGGGTGTCGATACCGAGTCTGTTGAACAGCTTGGCCAGGTCGTTGACCAAGGCAATGTTGAGATCACGCTGGGTGTTCTCGATCACCTTGGCCGCCTCGGCCACCTTGATGCAACTGGCCTTGTGCGTGCCGGCGGTGATGATCGAGCTGTACAGCCGGTCGACGAAGTCGGCGATCTCGGGAGTGGAGCCGGAAGTGACCTTGAGGATCGAGGTGACGCGGTGCTGCTTGTCGCCGGGATTGATTCGCTCCGGACTGTAGCCGGCAAAGAAATCCTGGTTGAAGATCAAGCCTGACACCCGCTCCAGGATCGGAATGCATACTTCCTCGGTGCAACCGGGGTAGACGGTGGACTCGTACACCACGATATCGCCCCGCTTGAGCACCTGCCCCAACGCCTCGCTGGCCTTGATCAGCGGAGTGAGGTCCGGCCTTTTGGCGTTGTCGATCGGGGTCGGCACGGTGACGATGTAGACGTTGCAGCCGCGGATATCGTCGAGACTGGCGCTGAATTGCAGGCGCGACGCGCTCGCCAGCTCGGCTGCGTCGACTTCCAGCGTGTGGTCGTGCCCGCTGCGCAGTTCATCCACGCGCGCGGCGCGGATGTCGAATCCGACCGTGTCGTATCGCTTGCCGAATTCCACGGCCAGCGGCAGACCGACGTAGCCCAATCCGACGATGGCGATCCTGGTGCTGTCCAGCTGTTGCATGCGTGCTGTCCCCATGGGTTTGGATGATGGAGTGGACCCCGGCGCGCGACGCCACGCCGCGCTGTCAGACCTTTCTCGCGGCGCGAGTCCTCGAACCATGCTCGTTCGCCGCCAGATGTTCTTCCCATTCTGGAAGACAGTCAGGGGATTGCCAAGAAGCCGCCGTGCCGCGCGAGCGGTGAGCCCTCATGGCCTGATGGATGCACCTGGTGGGGTGGCAGCGGCCTGTAGCCAGATCGCGCGGGAGGGTGTTCGGCAAGGGCTGCAAGTTTGCTTCAACCGTTGCGGCCGTCCCGCGAAGCGAACCAGGCCGGGGCTGGGCGGACCTGATTCGTCAAGCACGAGTCGAATCCGCTCAAAGGATGTAGACAAACATGAACAGGCAAAGCCATACCACGTCGACGAAATGCCAGTACCAGGCCACCGCCTCGAAACCGAAATGGTGGTCCTTGCTGAAATGTCCCTTCAGCACCCGGAACCAGATCACCAACAGCATGATCGTGCCCAGGGTCACGTGCAGGCCATGGAAACCGGTCAGCAGGAAGAACGTCGAGCCATACACCCCGCTGCCCAGGGTCAGGTTGAGCTCGTGATAGGCCTCGATGTATTCATGGGCCTGGAAGTTCAGGAACAGCGCGCCCAGCAGCACGGTCAGGCCCAGGAACACCAGGATCCGTCCACGATGACCGGCACGCAGCGCATGATGCGCGATCGTCACGGTCACGCTGGAGCTCAGCAGGATCAGGGTATTCAGCAACGGCAGGCCCCAGGCCGGAACGATCTCGAATGCGCCGCCGACGTGAGCCGGGCCGTTGCCGCCAAAGGCACCCCACGCGGCCGCGTAGTCGCTCCACAGGAATTGATGGGTAAGCACCCCGTGGCCTTCGCCGCCCAGCCACGGCACCGAGAACAGGCGGATGTAAAACAGCGCACCGAAGAACGCGCCGAAGAACATCACCTCGGAGAAAATGAACCACATCATGCCCATGCGGAAGGAAGTGTCGACCTGATGGTTGTAGTCGCCGGCAAGCGACTCGCGGATCACCGAACGGAACCAGCCGAAGAACATGGCAAGGATGCCGATCACGCCCACGGTCAGCACCATCTTGCCGAACGCGGTGTCACCTGGCGCCGCATTGAGCCAGTGCCCGGCACCGAACATGAAGACGAACATGACCACCGCGGCGACGATCGGCCAGTAGCTCATGGCCGGTACAAAGTAGACGTCGTGTTGCTGACTCATGCGGGAACCCCGTGGATTTTTCTTGAATGACCCTGCCCCGCCTGCCGCGCGGGGAACTGCCCACCGACCCTGTCCAAGCGCGATCGTGAGGGTACCAAATGATGCCGTGCGATCACTACTTCATCAGCAATATCTGCAGAAACGCCAGCAGGTAGAACACGATCACCACCGCGACAAGTATCTTCACGGTACGCCGCACGCCGCGACGACTGTCCGCGGCGTGCTTGTCTGCAATCGGCTGGGTCATTTCCACAGGTTTCCGCACCCGGATCAGGCGTGCACGTCGCCGTGCGCCAGTTCCTCGTCATGGATCACCGGTGGCACTGCGAACGTATGGTGTGGTGCCGGTGAAGGTATCGTCCACTCCAGACCCCTGGCGCCTTCCCACGCTCGATCGGCCGCTTTCTTCTTGGAGAAGAACACGCAGTGGATCACCACGCCCAGGAAGATCAACTGCGAGGCGCCGAACAGGAAACCGCCGATCGAACTGATCATGTTGAAGTTGGCGAACGCCACGTTGTAGTCGGGAATGCGCCGCGGCATGCCGGCCAGGCCCAGGAAGTGCTGCGGGAAGAACAACACATTCACCCAGACCACGCTGTTCCAGAAGTGCACCTTGCCCCAGAACTCGTTGTACATGTGGCCGCTCCATTTCGGCAGCCAGTAGTAGGCCGCCGCGATGATTCCGAACAGCGCGCCGGTCACCAGCACGTAGTGGAAATGCGCCACGACGAAATAGGTATCCTGGTACTGGAAGTCCGCCGGCACCAGCGCCAGCATCAAGCCTGAGAAGCCGCCGATGGTGAACAGGATGATGAACGCGATGGCGAACAGCATCGGTGTCTCGAACGTCATCGACCCGCCCCACATGGTGGCGACCCAATTGAACACTTTCACGCCGGTCGGTACCGCGATCAACATGGTTGCGTACATGAAGAACAGGTCGGCGCCTACCGGCAGTCCCACCGCGAACATGTGGTGGGCCCACACCGTGAACGACAGGAACGCGATGCAGGCCAGCGCGAACACCATCGCCTTGTAGCCGAAGATCGGCTTGCGCGCGAAGGTGGGCACGATTTCCGAAATGATCCCGAACGCGGGCAGGATCATGATGTAGACCTCGGGATGGCCGAAGAACCAGAACACGTGCTGGTACAGCACCGGGTCGCCGCCGCC
>JBDTEG010000080.1:0-33223 GCA_039922695.1 Rhodanobacter sp.
GTGGGCGTGCTCGCCCAGCTGGTCGACGGCGCGCTGGGCATGGCCTATGGCGTCGTCTCGGCGGCAATGTTGCTGGGACTGGGCCTGCCGCCGGCGGTGGCCAGCGCCAGCGTGCATTACGCGGAGACCTTCACCTGCGGCGCCTCCGGTCTCAGTCACCTGGCCGCCGGCAACGTGCGGCGACGGTTGTTCTGGGCGCTGGTCATTCCCGGGGTGATCGGCGCGGTGGTCGGTGCCTACGTGGTCAGCCATGTTCCTGCCCCGTGGATGCGGCTGGCGCTGACGCCCTACCTCCTGGGCATGGGCCTGTTCCTGCTGCTGCGCGGGACACGACGTAAAAGCGGCCATGACGACAGCGTGCCACGCGCCACCCGTCCACTGGGGTTGATTGCCGGCTTCGTTGATGCGGTGGCCGGCGGCGGCTGGAGCGCCGTGACCGTGACCACCCTGGTCGCTCGTGGCGCCACGCCACGCACGGTGATCGGCACGGTGCATCTGGCCAAATGTGTGGTCAGTGCTGCCGCCAGTATCAGCTTCCTGCTGCATGTCGGCGCCACCCATGGCCCGGCAGTATTGGGCCTGATTGTTGGCGGCGTGGCTGCCGCTCCGCTGGGTGCGTTTTTTGCCCGCCATATGCCGGCGCGGGCGGCAACGCTGCTGGCTGCTACCGCGGTGCTGGGGCTCGGGCTCAACAATGTCATGAAGGCACTGCACTGACCTGCGGCGCCTGTCGCCGCTACAATGCGCGAGCGACCAAACAAGCCCCCTTTTCGATCGAAGTCCGCGGCTCCGCAAAACAGCCGCTATGCATGTCACCCGTCAGCTTCCTGCGCGACTCCAGGCAGAAACGGTCACTGCTGATCCGGCATGCCTCCGTTGATTTTCAGCCGCCGCTGCAACCGGACGACACGTTCGAGTGGCTGCGGCGCGCCTGGACGGAGCACGATCGGAGTTTGATTGAGAACCTGCTCAGCCACCCGTTCATCACGCGGGCCTACCAGCACGACCCGCGCTTGGCCGCCTTGTGCAAGCAGGCGGCCTTGCCGCTGCAGGGGCAAGGTGCTGCCGGACGCCGCCGTTCCGGCTGCTGCCACGACGCGGTAGGATCGACAACGTCCGTCACCTCTTCGAAAGGAAACGGCGGACGCGTTGCCAGTCGCACCGGGCGCACAAGGACCACCTACCGGATGCGGCGCTGTTGCACTTGATTCGGCGGCGGCTTTAGGGCGGATTGATTGAGGTGGCGACTGTCGCGTTTTGGCCGATCAGCGACTGTCGCACGCCAAGCGTTGTTCGGTCCGGTCGGAAGATATCGTCGATGGTCGCTGTGCGACCCAAAGCGGACAGGCTGGCCGAGACCCGCTACAAACTCTCCGAGAGCATTGTCGATTTCCGATCATCAGCTTCGTCGTCAGTGCATGCCCACCCAAAGGATCTCCCATGAAATACCTCGGCCTGGCCTACTTCACCCCCGAAAAATTCGCCGCGATGGTGCCAGACGACGCCAAGGAATTGGTGAGCCAATGCCCGGCATTGGACGAGAAGATGCGCGCTACCGGCAAGGTTCTGGTTTCCGCGTCGCTTGGCGATCTGGACAGCTGGAGGACGCTTCGCCCGCACAGCGGCAAAACGCACGTCACCGATGGGCCTTACACCGAGTCGAAGGAAGTGGTGGGCGGCCTGTTCATCGTCGAGGCGGACAGCCGTGACGAGGCGCTGCGCATCGCATCCATGCACCCGGCCGCCACGCTGGGCGAAGAAGGCGGATGGGCCGTCGAGCTGATCCCCATGGATTTCTACCTGGCCCGATGAGGCCTTGGACGCCTTCCTCAAGAATGCTTTGGCGCCCCTTTCTCCACAAGCACCTTCACGGCTTCGCGAGTCATCGCGGCGATGTCCGCTTCTGGCCGACTACTGTCGACCCCAAGGCGACATTCGTGACCGTCCGCTTGCGGGAAGCTCTTACGGAAGGTTAGGCCACGCCCGCGGATTCATTCTGCACCGAGAGGTACTTGGCTAGCCGCCCTTGACTGCCTCACACCGTTGAGGATCTTTCGCGCTGCTCGCTCCATACATGGCGATTGTGAAGATCGGAATGACCGCAAACAGCACTATGGTGACTGACTTTGCCCAATAGACCAGCCTGAAGATATTGGAAGCTGGCTGCTCAAGCTTAAGGACTCTTCGAATAGTGCGACCCAGAAAAACAATGGCGACGCATGCGAGCAGGCTTGAGAGGAAAAAGTGAGCAATGAGTCCCGGCGCGAGCCATGGCTCATTCTTCACCAAGCAGCTGAACCTTGCGTTTGTTCCGTACGTGAAGGCGAAGGCGACAGACTGAAGAACTATGAAGCCGAGGATCGCGTTCGAGTACTTTTCAAGGAGTTCGATGAGCTTGTCCGTCTGCATGGGAGTCTCCACCGTCGTGTTCGCGGGGCCTAAGGATGTTCTGATCTATTAAGTTCGAAATGGCCGTCTAGAAGGCAATGCAAAAATACGTGACTTGCTACGATGGAAGGGTGATTTTTGGGGTGTCCCGTCGCCTTCGCAGCGCGAATGTACCTCGATTCACCTCATTTTTCTGCCTCACAGGCGCACCTCCCCTGCGGAAGCCAGCAACGTTCGTCGCGCCATCCACAGGTTCGATAGCGCGAACAGCGTGAGTATCTGAGCGGTATTCTTGAGCAAGCCCTTGAAGCGTACCTTCTGGTAGCCAAACTGGCGCTTTACCACCCGGAATGGATGTTCCACTTTAAATCGAACCGCGGCCTTCATGTGCTCGGCGTGCTTGACGGCACCTTGAGGTCGCCCTCGGGCATCACCTTCACGCTGCCGCGTTTGGCTGCGATTTACCACGTGCGGCCCCGCTTGGGTGCCCGTTTCTCGGCGCCCTGGTAGCCGGCGTCGGCATACACCGTCTGCTCCCGACCGTACAGCAGCTTGTCCACTTCGGTCACGTCGCCCACGTTCGCCGGTGTCGTCGTCACCGTGTGCACCAGCCCCGATTCCACATCCACGCCGATGTGCGCCTTCATGCCGAAGTACCACTGCTGGCCCTTCTTCGTCTGGCGCATGTCAGGGTCACGCTGCTTGTCGCGGTTGTTGGTCGACGACGGCGCCTGGATGATCGTGGCTACTGCTGCAGCGCAGTGGGCCACGTTTCTCTGGCCAAACAGAGAAAAGTGGCTCGGCCACCGCAGGTGGACGAAACGCTCTTGCTCTGAAAAGCACAGTCCGAAAGGAGCGCGAATCCGCCACTGAAGAGAATTCCTGTCCTTCGGTGCGCGGATCGCACAGATCACGCCACCCTCTCACACCTCGTGATGCACCGCCTCAACCGGCGGCGCCTCCGGATCACCCCGACGCCGCGGCAACAGTTCCACCAGATACATCGCGGCGAGAATCAACCCCCCGCCAACCAGCATGCGCCAGCTCAACGCGTCCACGCCGAGCACCACCGCGAAAGCAGCGGCGAACACCGGCTCGGTGGTCATCACGATCGCGGCGCGTGCTGCAGGCAAGTGTGATTGCGCCCAGGTCTGCATCAGCATCGCGCCGGCGCCGGCAATCAGCGCCATGTACAGGATGGCAATCCACGCGCCTGGATCGGGCGGCAGCGTGGGACCATGTGGGGCGGTGGCGAGCAGGCAGACGAGCGCGATTGCCACCATCTGCACCGCGGAGAGACCGAACGCCTCGCCCTGCCGCGACCACTGGCCGAGCAGGACGATGTGAAGCGCGTAGAACACCGCGGACGCGAGGGTGAGCCACACGCCCAGACCAACGTCGAGGCCGTTGAGGGTCAGCAGACCCAGACCGAGCGTCGCCAGTGCGACGGCCACCCACACGATGCCGGCCACCTGCTGGCGCAAGACCAGGAGCGCCAGGATTGGCGTGAACACCACGTACATGCCGGTGGCAAAGCCGCTGACGCTGGGCGAGATCAGCGCCAGCCCCCAGGTCTGCAGCAGCTGCCCGATGCCGTAGATTGCACCCAGCAGGAGGCCCCGCAGGATCTGCGCGCGACCGAGGCGCCATGCCTGCCGCGGAAACAGTGCCAGCATCGCCAACGCGGCAACCGTGAAGCGCACGGCGAGGAAATCCGCCACTGGCATCCGGCTGACCACATCCTTGATCAACACGAACGTCGAGCCCCAGACTGCGGTCATCACGACCAGGCCCAGCGTTGCAAGAGTGGTGATCGCGCGAGGTGATGGCATGGGGCTTTGGGGGGAGCGGGAAACGGGGAACGGGGAACGCAAAGCAGATCACGGCGAAGTGCGAAACAGCGGGTGTGCTGACTGGCAACGCATCAAAGGGCGCATCACGGTAATGCGGCACAGGTCGCGACTAATCCCGGTTCTTCGTTACCCGTTCCCCTTCTCCCTTCCTGTTCATCCCAAGCCGCCAAAGCTGCGCCGGAATCTGCGCCACGAAGTGCACCCAGATGCCCAACCACACCAAGCCGGCGATCAACGGATTGCGTGACGCCGGATCGTGCAGGCGAAACCAACGCCACATGCCCCGATGCTTGTGGCGGCTGACGAAGACTGGCCGGTGCCGACTTGAACTGCCTTTGCCGTGAGCCACGCGCACGTCACCGGCCAGCAGCACCTGATAGCCGTTGTCGCGCACGCGACGGCACAGGTCCAGATCCTCGCAATGCAGGAAGTACCTTTCGTCGAAACCCCCCAGACGCTCGAACATCTCGCGCGTCAGCAACATCAACGCGCCGGAGATCGCCTCGACCTCGATCGCCGCGGCAGGAATTTCCTGTTCCACCTGCACTTTCTCGCCGGGCCGCCCCAGCATGGTGTTGAGCGACCGTCGCAGCAGTGGATCACGACGCCACGACGCCGGATCGGGACGCCCGTCCGCGTCACAGACCACGGCGCCAATCAGGCCGGCTTTCGGGCTGGAAGCCTGCAAGGCCAACAAACGCCGCAGGGCATCTTCGCCGGGCAGGCAATCGGGGTTGAGGATCAGCAGCGCACGGCCTTGCGCCTGCTTCGCGCCAAGGTTCACCGCGGGGCCGAAGCCCATGTTGCGATGACTGTAGACCACCTTCAATCGCTCTTCGTGCTGGTACGCGCGCTCGATCGCCGGGGGCACGCCGTCAAGCGAGGCGTTGTCAACCAGGATCAGCTCCAGCGGCAGGGCGCAGGCCAGAATCAGGCGCACACTTTCGCGCAGCTCCGGCCCGCTGTCCGCCGCTACCATGATGACGCTGAGGGCCAGCGAGAGCGGAGGGGACTGGTAGTGCGTGTTATCCATCGGCCAAGTATGCACGCTGCCGCCTGGCGGGGACACCGGCGGAGGCGACATGATCGGCACCTGGGCTTCAAGAGCACAGGCGGCGCGCAGTGCCCGCCCCACGGTCGCGGCGATGGCAGGGCGGGCACTCCCCAACGGCTTTCCTGCATCCACGCAGGATGTGAGCAGGACGCCGCGATTTGATCTCGACGCCAGTCAAGTTGCGCGTGACGATCAGTCTCAATCGTCGTCGTCATGCCCGAGCACGGCGTGCAGGGCCAGCGGGATGGCGTCGTCGCGTCGACTCAACCACGGCTGCTCGTGATGCCAGCCACTGAGGTGCCAGCCACGCAGCCGATGCTGGCGATCGCGCTGGCGGTCCCACAACACCAGTACGTGCTGATCGGACGTGCATGCGGCGAACCAGCGTCCTTCGGGGCTGAAGCCGGCCTGCGCGAACGTCGCCGATGCATTCGGCGCATCGACACGCTTGCCGTTGCCGAACTGGCAGCCATCGGCGCGGCAATGCACCCACCCGCCCCGCGGATCGACCAGCTCGCGGTCGGCAGGTTGCCATGCCGGCTCCTGCAACTCGATGATTTCCGCCGGCGGCCCTGTCGAAGCGTGCGCGAGTTCAGGCCAGTCGGACGCTTCGCCGCTTGCAGGGGCGCGTCGTTGATCGCGCTTCAGCCACGCATCCAGCCCGGCCAGCAAGGTGTATCCCGCGAGCGCCCCCAGCAGGGCGGCGCCCCAACCGATCACGCCACCACCGAGCATGCGCGACACGGTCAACAACCAGGCTGCCAACCCCCAGCGCAGCGCGTGGCGGATCAGGGCGAGATGACGCGGCGCCAGCCGATGTTGCAACAGCAAGGCGGCAGCGACCAGCGCGAGCAGCAACGGCAAGCCCAGCCACCACGGCAACAGCGCAAGCAGCACTGCCCAGAGCAAGGTGTACAACACGATCTTCCACGCTGACGCGTGCCAAGCCACGCTCAGCCACTCGACGAGGCGGAGTGGGTCAGCCGCACCACACCCGGGCATTGCGGAACATGCGCATCCACGGTGAGTCCTCACCCCACGAAACAGGACACCAGCTCAGTTGCACGCTGCGGAATACGCGCTCCGGATGCGGCATCATGATCGTCACCCGGCCGTCGGCAGCGGTGAAGCCGGCAAGGCCGCCGGGCGAGCCGTTGGTATTGAGGGGAAAATTCTCGGTCGGCTTGCCGCGGTTGTCGACAAAACGCACCGCGCCATGGGACTTCGACGGACTGCAGGCTTGCGGAAAACTGACGCGTCCCTCGCCGTGCGCCACAGCCACCGGAATCCGCGAACCGCCCATGCCCTTGAAGAAGATGCTCGGCGAATCGAGGATCTCCAGTGTGGCCACACGCGACTCGTACTGCTCCGATGCATTGCGCAGAAACTTCGGCCAGTGCTGTGCGCCGGGGATGATCTCCTTCAGCTGGGACAGCATCTGGCAGCCGTTGCACACACCCAGAGCAAACTTGCTTTCGTCGGCGAAAAACGCGCTGAACTGCTCGCGCAGCATCTCGTTGTACAGGATCGAGGTGGCCCAGCCGCGACCGGCGCCGAGCACGTCGCCATAGGAAAATCCGCCGACCGCCGCGAGGCCGCGGAACTCGGCCAGCTTCACGCGCCCGCTGGCCAGATCGGTCATGTGCACATCGACCGCCTCGAAGCCGGCGCGGCTGAACGCAGCCGCCATCTCCACCTGGCCGTTGACGCCCTGCTCGCGCAGGATCGCGATTCGCGGACGCTCGCCACTGGCGATCAGCGACGCGGCCACATCCTGCGCCGGATCAAAGCTCAGCTTCGGCGAAAGGCCAGGGTCGGCGTCGTCCATGCGCCACTCAAGCTCCGCCTCGGCACTGAGCGGGTTGTCGCGCAAGCTCTGCATGGCGAAGCTGGTTTCGTTCCACGCCCTGTACAGGGTGCACCAGTTCCACTTGAACAGCGTCTCGTCGCCGAGGAACAGCTTGATGCCGAGCTTCTGCTTCGGTCGGCCGATGCGATGACTGACCGCGGCGAGCTCGTACTTCACCAGCAAGGCCTCGAACGCTTCCCGGTTGGCCTCGGCCACCTGTACCACCGCGCCCAGTTCCTCGTTGAACAGCGCGCGCAAGGTCGCTTCGCCCCACCCATCCAGCCGGATCTCCAGGCCGCAATGGCCGGCGAACGCCATCTCCAGCAAGGTGGTGGTGAGGCCACCGTCGGAGCGGTCGTGATAGGCCAGCAGCAGGCCGCTCGCATTCGCCTGCTGGACCAGATCGAACATCGCCTTCAGGCGTTTCGGATCGTCAAGATCGGGCGGCACCCCGCCGCCGCGACTGAACACCTGGGTCAGCACCGACCCGCCGAGCCGGTCGCGACCGGCGCCGAGATCGATCAGCCAAAGTTCTGAATCGCCGCGATCGAGCTTGAGCTGCGGCGTCAGCGTTCTGCGCACATCGCCCACCCGCGCAAAGGCGGTGATGACCAGCGACACCGGCGACACCGTACGCTGCTCCTGCTCGCCATCCATCCACACCGTCTGCATGGACAGCGAATCCTTGCCGACCGGGATCGATATCCCCAATGCCGGACACAACTCCATGCCGACTGCGCGCACCGCATCGAACAGTGCCGCGTCCTCGCCCGGATGGTTGACCGCAGCCATCCAGTTTGCCGACAGCCGGATTTCCCCCAGGTTGGCAATCGGCGCCGCGGCCAGGTTGGTGATCGCCTCGCCCACGGCCAGTCGTGCCGCGTCGGCGCTGTTGAGCAAGGCGACCGGTGCGCGCTCGGCCATCGCCATCGCCTCACCGGCATAACCGTCAAAATCAAGGAGAGTCACCGCGCAATCCGCCACAGGCACCTGCCACGGGCCGACCATCGGGTCGCGATGACTGAGACCGCCGACGGTGCGGTCTCCGATCGTGATGAGGAAGCTCTTGCTGCCCACGGTAGGCAGGCGCATTACGCGCAGCAACGCTTCGTCCAAGTCGATGCCGGTGAGATCCGGCACCAGGTCAATGCGAGGCTTCACCCGCTTCGCATCGCGGTGCATCCGCGGCGGCTTGCCGAACAGCACATCCATCGGCAGATCAATGACTACGTCGCGGGAGTCGGCAATCGGCAGTCCGGAGTCGGTAGAGCGGGTCACCAGCAACTTGCGTTCAGCGGTGGCTGCGCCGACGACCGCGTACGGGCACCGCTCGCGCTGGCACATCGCTTCGAAGTCGGGCAGATCAGCCGGCGCGATGGCAAGCACGTAGCGTTCCTGGGATTCGTTGCTCCACACTTGCATCGGCGACAGCGAAGGATCGTCGCAGGGAATCTTCGACAGGTCGATCACGCCGCCCACGCCCGCGTCATTGAGCAACTCGGGGATCGCGTTGGAGAGCCCGCCCGCGCCAACGTCGTGGACGCTGACAATCGGAGTGCGCTCGCCGCGCGCGCAGCAGGCGTCGATGACTTCCTGGCAACGCCGCTCCATCTCGGCGTTGTCACGCTGCACCGAGGCGAAATCCAGTTCCTCGCTCGACGCGCCGCCAGCCACGGACGAGGCGGCGCCACCGCCCAGACCGATCAGCATCGCGGGGCCACCCAGCACGATCACCAGATGGCCCGGCTGCACGGCTTGCTTCAGCACGAGTCCGGGGCGAAGGTTGGCGACGCCACCGGCCAGCATGATCGGCTTGTCGTAACCGCGACGAAAGCCGATCTGGCCAGGCAGTTCATTCTCGTAGGTGCGGAAATAGCCCCCCAGACAAGGGCGGCCGAACTCGTTGTTGAATGCAGCGGCGCCCAGCGGACCGTCACGCATGATCTCGAACGCCGTGGCCATGCGCGGCGGCAAAGGTCTTTCCACTTCCCACGGTTGCGGATGACCGGGAATGTGCAGATCAGAGACCGAGAAGCCGGTGAGTCCCGCCTTCGGCTTGCCGCCACGGCCGGTGGCACCCTCGTCACGGATTTCACCGCCGGCACCGGTGGCCGCACCAGGCCAGGGCGCGATCGCGGTCGGGTGATTGTGCGTCTCCACCTTGATCGCGAAGTCGATGCGCTCCTCGTGCTTGCGCCACACCCGGTCTTCCGGATCGGTCAGCAACCGCCTGCCACGGCTGCCTTCGATCACCGCCGCGTTATCGCTGTAGGCAGACAAGGTATGCGCGGGCGACTGCTCATGAGTGTGCTTGATCATGCCGAACAGGGTCTTGTCCTGCTCTTCGCCATCCACTGTCCAGCTGGCGTTGAACACTTTGTGTCGACAATGCTCGGAGTTCGCCTGGGCGAACATGAAAAGTTCGGCGTCGCTGGGATCGCGACCCAGTTCCGCGTAGCGATCGACCAGGTAGTCAATCTCGTCGTCGGCCAGCGCCAGGCCCAGTCGCCGGTTCGCCTCGGCCAGCGCCGCCTGCGGGTCGGAACCCAGCGCCACATGCACCAGGTCGCCGGGCGTCCCGGTCAGGAACAGTCCCTGTGCTTCCTCGATATGAGCGAGCACCGATTGGGTCATCGCATCGTGCAGCACGGCCATGATCACCGCGTAGTCCGGGGCATCGGCTGCGGGCATGCCGCTGATCTGCCAGGCCAGGCCGCGCTCGACCCGCCGGAGCTCGAAGCCGGCACCGTGCAGGATGTCCGTGGCCTTGCTCGACCACGGCGAAATCGTGCGCAGCCGCGGCACCACCCACAGCGTGGCGGGCTGCGGCTGAGCATCCCTGGCCTCCAGCACGGACAACAGCCGTTCGCGCAGCGCGCCTTCCGGTGCGCCATCGACATCGAGAAAATAGACGTACCAGGAAGCCTGCACTCGCACGCCCCGATGCAGGGCACCAAGGTGCGCATTGAGGCGGTCCAGGCGAAACGTCGAAAGGGCGCTCTGCCCGTCGAGTGCGATCATGCGGGGTAACGGCGCTGTGCGGGGAAAACGCCTATTCTAACCCATGCTGCAATACGGCATAACCGGGCGACACGCGAGCGCGATCAGCTCAACCGCCCGTCTGCAGCGATTTCAGCAATTGCTCCGGGGTGACAAATCCACCCAGCACGTTGCCATTCGGGCCGTAGATCGCGGGGGTCCCGCTGACGCCGACCTTCAGACCCAGCTCGAACTGGTCCGAAACCGGATTGGCGCAGGTCACCGACGGTGGTGCGTGGCCCTTGGTCGCGGCGGTGAGGGCGGCCTTGGGATCCTTCGCACACCACACCGAAACCATCTCCTTGTAGGTCGGCGTGAGACTACCCGAGGTGGTCGTCACGCCTTCGCGTGGCCACGCCAGGTATTCCACGGCGATGCCCGCCTTGTTGAACGCGGCCACGTGCTCGTGCAACGCACGGCAAAACCCGCAATTGACGTCGGTGAACACGGTCACCGTGTACTTCGGGTTGGCTGGCGCAAAGACGATGCGCTGCGACGCCGGCACCTTGGCCAGCGCGGTCTTGCGGAACTTCGCCCAGGCCTCGTCGCTGAGGTTCCTGCCCTGCGCAAGGTCGACCACATCGCCGTGCATCAGATACTTGCCATCGGCGCTGATGTAGACCATCTGGCCCGAGGCGATCACCTGGTAGAAGCCGGGCAGCTTGGCGGGCTGGATCGAATCCACGTCGACCTTGGCCGACAGCTTGTGGATCGCCTGCTGCACCATCTGCACCGTGGCCGGACTGATCGTTGGCCCCACCACCGGTGCGGGCGCCGAAGCGGCGAACACCTGGCTCGCCGGTCCGAGCAGCCCCAACAGCAACATTCTCTTGAACATCAGTGACCTCGGTGGCAAACGGTTCGCGCGCAAGTGGCGCGCGAGCGTGCGCCATTCTCGCACAGTGGCCGAAGCTCGCCGCGTCGACTGCGACGAAACGGCACGTCCCCCGGGTCAATAACGCAGCAAACTGTGCAGCGGGCCTCGTTCTGCCCAGCGTGATCGCCCGTCCAGCGCGGTCAGTTCGATAACGACGGCCGCCCCGATCAATTCGGCCCCCGCACGCCCGATAAGGTCTGCGCCAGCCAGCAGCGTGCCACCGGTAGCCAGCACGTCGTCCACAAGCAGCACCCGCGTTCCCGGGGGCAGCACGTGCTGCTGGATCTCCAGTCGATCACGCCCGTACTCCAGCTCGTAGTCCACCGATCGCACCGGCGGCGGCAGCTTGCCCGGCTTGCGCAGGGGAACGAATCCCGCCTGCAGCCGCAGCGCCAGCGCGGCACCGAAAATGAACCCGCGTGCCTCGATCCCGCCCACTGCCTGCACACCCTGCCCCTGCCAGGGTTCAGCCAGCGCATCGATGCAGCGCGTAAAACCGCTGGCGCTTGCCAGCAACGGACTGACGTCCCGGAACATCACCCCGGCACGGGGAAAGTCGGACACGCTGCGAATCAGATCGGCCAGGTCCTGCATGAAGTAGCTCCCTGCAAATCAGCGAACGCCGCGGAGGCACCACGGTAGCAACTGGCGCGGCCGACGACCAAAGGCCACCATCGTCCGGAAAGTTGGCAGGCCTGGAGGCGACGCTGCACCGCGTTGCCCGTGCGACACCTGCGCTCCTTGCCCCCGGAGATTCACATGCGCATGATTCAAGTGCCAACCCACCTCCACCAAGGGAGCCACACCATGCATCACAGCCAGCTGGGCAGCCTGGTCATCGATTGCCGTACCGATGACCTTGGAGCAGCCGCGCGCTTCTGGTCACAAGCCCTCGGACGCCCCATCAGGGTGAGCGCCGATGCCGTGCAGGAAAACTACGTCGGCCTCGTCACCCGTGACGACGAACTGGTGATTGAAGTCCAGAAGGTCGATCACCCCAGCCGCGTGCACCTGGACATCGAAAGCGACGACGTCGACGCCGAAGTGCGCCGCCTGGAAGGCCTGGGCGCCAGGAAGGTCGAAGCGATCAGGACCTGGGTGGTGATGGAAGCACCCACCGGGCAGCGATTCTGCGTGATCCGGCCGCAGCGCGGGGGAATCGGGGCGCAGGCCAATCGGTGGGCGTGAGGCCTGGGCAATGCGTGGGTCGCGCTGAATTCACGCGTATAGTTCCGGGTGAAGGGCGCAATCCGGTGCAAATGGTTCCGCGATGAACAACGTCCCACTTCCCGCAACCGGCTGGCTGACATTCGATGCGGTCAGGATCGACGTGGATGGGCATCGCCTGCTCGTCGACGGGGTTGAAGTCACGATCGAGCGCAAGGCGTTCTCGGTGCTGCTGCTGCTGGCGCAGTCACCCGGTCGCGTCTTCACCCGCGACGAGATCCTCGACGCCGTATGGGGACACAGCCACGTCACCCCTGGGGTACTCAATCGCATCGTCACGTTGTTGCGTCATGCGCTCGGTGAAAGCGCCACCAGCAAACGCTATCTCAGCACCGTGCATGGCGTGGGTTATCGCCTTGATGCGCCCGTGCGCCGCGACGAGGGCCCGAACGTGGTGGCTGCGTCAACCGAAGCTGCGCCGGGCTTGCCTGAGGCGTCCATGGTGCCAGTGGAGCCGAATCTTGCCCATCCCGACCCTGTACCGATCAAGGCAGCGGCCCGGTGGCGCGGATGGGCCATCGCGCTTGGCGTCGTGGCGCTGGCCGCACTGCTCAGCCTGGCTTATCGTTCCGGTCGGCAACCTGCCGCAACCGTGGCGGCGGCGCACAGCCAATCCACGAAGGCTGTTGTGGTCACACCGGCGACCTCGCGTTCGCTGATCGTGTTGCCGCTGCAGGTGATCGGCGGCACGGCGCAGGACGCGACTTTTGCCGCTGGCCTCGGTGAGGAGCTGATCTCACTGCTGGCTCAGGTGGAGGGTCTGCACGTCATCGCTCGCACCTCGGCCGCGCTGGCGCAGGACAGCGGCAAGAGTCTGCCGGAACTGGCCCGTCTGCTCGGGGTGACGCACGCGCTGGAAGGCAGCGTGCGGCATGATGGCGACACGGTGCGTGTGTCCCTGCGTCTGGTGGATATCGCCACCGGACAGACGCTGTGGGCGCAACAGTACGATCATGCGGCGAACGACCCGCTCGCGCTGGAACGCAGCGTCGCCCAATCGGTGGCCGCAAGCCTGGCGCTGAAGCTGGGACGTGACGTGCAGCGCTATCTGGAGGACACCGGCGACCCCGAGCTGTATCGTCGTTATCTGGAAGCGCGCCGGCTGGTGGCGACCGGTCCGGGAAATGCGTGGAAAGCGGTAGCTGCCTTTCGCCGGCTGGTGGCCGATGCGCCGGACTATGGTCGCGCCCACGCCGGATTGGCGATCGCCTTGAGCCCGCCGTCATTCGCCTCGCCCACCATCGCCCGAAAAGTGCTGGCAGAGGCGAGTGCCGAAGCGACACGAGCGCTGCAGTTGAACCCCGACCTGGCCGATGCCCATGCGGTGCTGGCCGATGCGGCCTGCCGCGCGGCGGACTGGGAAACCTGCATCACCATGGGCGCTCGCGCGGTGGGACTCGCACCGGCTGATGTCGCGTACCGACTGATGCATTCGGCGCATTTGATGCGGCTCGGCTATGCCGACCAGGCACTCACGCAGATGCGCATCGCCTACGCCAGCGATCCGCTGGCGGCCGCGACCCGGTTCCAGTTGGCGCGGATGCTCGATGCGCTGGGACGCCATGACGAGGCGCTGCCCTTGCACAACGCGATGAAGGACTATCCCGGAGACACTCACAATCGCTGGTTCAATGCCGTATGGCGCGGCGATCTGGTGCAGGCGCGCCAGTTGATTACGCCCGATCCGCGCTGGCACGACTCCTACGCCGCGGTGACCGCAGCGCTGGCCAATCCAGCCTTGTGGCCGGCGGCGCGCAAGGCCATTGCCGCGTCGGAGCAACCGGGCAATGTTTTCAACTGGACCCGCATCCTGGACCCGCAACCCGATGTCCAACGCGATATCGCCGGACTGGAAGACACCTGGCGCAGCGGTTACACCGGATTCGGCGAGATGTTGTGGAGCCCGCAACTGGCCAACCATCGCCGCGGTCCTGCATTCCAGGATTACCTTCACCGCACCCACATCATCGACTACTGGAACGTTCACGGCTGGCCGCCGCAGTGCCACCCGGACGGCGACCTCGCCGTGTGCGAATGAGGGCGTCGCTTCGGGTGGCGGATTGGCGCCTGCCAAGGTAGGCGACCTGGCAACCAGCGCGCACGTTCAGCAGCGGGGCCTTGGCAAACGGAGCAGATACGTCATTTCCCGGGCGTGAGCCCGACGAATGACTTCTCCGACCTGAGCACTTGAGTTGCCCCACCGGTCCCCGCCTCAGTGCCCGCTACGCCAGGCTGCGGGCGAAACGCCGAGGCGCTTGAACACGCACTGGATACAGCGCATGAATCGTAGCCCACCTCTTCAGCCAGGGCCGCAACACTCGCAACGGTGTTCCTCGAGGAGGCGCGCGGCCAGTTGCATGCGCAGGTTCGCCAGTTAGTGCATCGGCGGCACGCCGATCACTTCGCGAAAGCGGCTCGCCAGATTGGAACGCGAACTGCTGCTTCCTGCTGCAAGGCGCTCGACCTGTGGACGCGATCGCCGCAGAAGCTGACGGCCAGCCCACCACACGACTGGCACGTTTCAAAACAAGACCCGACGGCGCGCTTCCAGGTAGAAACAACACACTGCCCTGTCCTACTTGCAACCACGTACGCAGCGGAACCATGCCTTGCTCTCCTGATAATCCACCGTCATGACGAAGTGGTCGAACAGGTTGCCGCCGAGAGCACCCTCGACCTGGTTGTCCATCATGCTGGACATGAAGTCGTGGAAATTGGCATCAGGTCGTTCGGTAAACCACACCGGGCCGGCGTGCCAGCCGGCAACGACGACGTCGGGTACTTCGATGGCGCGCATCGGTTTGCCCTTGGGTCGCAAGCGGTCAGCGTCCTCGACCACTCGCCATCGTGGATGCGCCTTGTGCCAGTGCTCAAGCTGGCTGGTGGTGATGAAACTGGTGGCGCGCACCGCAGCCGTTCCGCCTTGGGCGGCCAGCGCGACCGGCGTCGGATAGCCGGTGGCGCCGGTATCCAGCAGCAGGCTGAGCGACGTTCCGCCAACGTGCACGACGATGCGGGCGAATCCCGATTCCAGCTGCCCCTGCGCATTCAGCGGAAAGTGCAGCGGCGTCGGACGCGCAGCGGCGTGCGGCCGCCAACCGCTGCCCTGCAGGGTGAGATGTTGGCGAGGGTAGTCGAAGGTCCAGATGCGCTCGTGAGTTTCCACGCTGCCGGGCAGATAGCCTGCGCCCAGCATGCCGTCGTAATGCGTCGTGTCCCCGGGTCCGGCCAATCCTTTTTCGGGTATCAGCATGACTCTGGCGTATTTGCCGGCCGGTGGTGGCACGCCGGCGCCGGGCGCAAACTTCGGCAGTTCAGCGACCGGAACCGCCTGTCGGTCCAAGACCAGGCGACTGATTTTCAGATGCAGACGCCCGGCGGATTCCTTGGTCAGCAGGTACATGCCCGACCCTCCGCCACCGCCGGTATCCACCCACAGATTCAGGGTCTGCCCGTTCGTCGTGCGCGCCAGGACCATGACGCGACCGGCCTGATAGCTGACAGGAATGTTGATGTCCGAGGTCGGACTCGTGCTGACAGCAGCGGCCAGCGCCAACAGCATCAGCGAAAACATTCGAACTCCTCTTGCCAGGCTGCGAACATCCTTGGATTCATTTCTCGCATTGACACCTTCAACCTCCGAGTCACACTTTGCATTGCCTCATGCCGGCACAAGCAGGGACCTCTAATGAGGTCATGAATTGCCAAATTCCGGAATACCCAGCCACTTTCAACGCAAGTCCGATGCAGCCATCCCGAGTCAAAGCCCGGCGTCGCGTGTTTCAGCGCAAACTGGACTTCCTCACCATCAGCTTCACCGGCAGCACTTCGCTCTGCACTACTTCGCCACGAATCAGCCCGAGCAAACTGTCGACCAGCACCGCGCCAGCCTGGCCCGTATCCTGCAGCACCGTGGTCAGCGGCGGGTTCACGAAACTCGCCGTGGCGATGTCGTCGAAGCCGGCCAGGGCGACGTCCTGCGGCACGCGCAAGCCGTGGTCGCTGAGCGCGCGCATGGCGCCGATCGCGATCAAATCGCTCGCAGCAAAGACAGCGTCGAAGCCGACTTCCTGCATGATCAGGCGGCGCATGGCCTCATAGCCGGAACGCTCCGTGCTTTCTGCGTTTTCCTGCAGCGCCGGGTCGACGTCGACGCCGGCCTTGGTGAGCGCGTCAACGTAGCCGCGATAGCGGCCAAAGAATTCGGGATAGTGACTGGAGGCGTCGCCGAGGAAGGCGATGCGGCGGCAGCCGCGCTCGAGCAGGTGCTCGGCCACTTCCGTGCCACCGCACACGTTGTCGCTGCCAAACGACACGCCGGGCTGGTCGGGCAACACGGCGCCCCAGCGCACGAAGCGGGTGCCCTGCGCAACCAGTTTCTCCAGCTTGTCGCGATAAGCGAGGTAATCGCCGTAACCGAGCAGGATCAGACCGTCGGCCTTCTTGCTGTCGGCGAAATCGGCGTGCCAGTCGTCGGACAGCTGCTGGAACGAGATCAGCAGGTCATAGCCCTGCAGCGCGCAAGCGCGGGTGATCGAGCCGAGCATCGACAGGAAGAACGGGTTGATGTGCGATTCGTCGGCCGTGGGGTCCTCGAAAAACAGCAAGGCGAGTGTGCCGGTATGCATCCGGCGCAGGTTGGAGGCGTTCTTGTCGAGTTTGTAATTGAGTTGCTCGGCGGCGGCCTGGATGCGCCGCCGCGTTTCCTCATTGACCAGCGGGCTGCCGGCGAGTGCGCGCGACACCGTGGCCTGGGATACCCCGGCCAGATGCGCGATGTCGATCGATGTGGCCTTGCCCTTCATTCGCGACCCGATCCGCCAGTTGCCGCTCAAACGATGCGCGGCCGGCCATGTCGCGGCCGTCGCCGTTCCCGAATCCTAACCGCTTTGCGCGGCGCGCGTCGTGGATGGCGCGGCCTGCGTACACGCGACGACCCGCGGTGACCGGTAGCGTTTTGCCGGCGGCGATGGAGCAGGCGTGCCGACGTGTACTCACGCCCGCATGTCCTCCAGTTCGACGCCCTTGGTCTCGCGCACGGCGTACAGCACGAAGAACAACGACAACAGGGCAAAGGCCGCGTACAGGCCGTACGCAAAGGTCAGGCCGATCTGGGCCAGGGCCGGGAACGTGCTGGTGATCGCGAAGTTGGCCAGCCACTGCGCCGAGGCGGCAACCGCCAGCGCGGTGGCACGGATCCGGTTCGGGAACATCTCACCCAGCAGCACCCATACCACCGGGCCCCAGCTGACGCCGAAGAACACCACGTAGGCATTCGCCGCGACCAGGGCCACCATGCCGATCGAACCCGGCAGGCTCAAGTCGGCGCCGCTGCCGGTGGCCTGCGAGAAGCACCACGCCATCGCGGCCAGGGTGATCGCCATGCCGGCCGAGCCGATCACCAGCAGCGGTTTGCGCCCGATCTTGTCGACCAGCGCGATCGCCACCAGGGTCACCAGCACGTTGACGATGGAGGTGACCACGGTGATCGTGAACGAATCAGCCTCGCTGAAGCCGACCGAATGCCACAGCGTGGTGGAGTAATAGAAGATCACGTTGATGCCCACGAACTGCTGGAATATCGACAGCAAAATGCCGACCCACACGACCGGCAACAGGCCCGTTCCCTTGCTGAACAGGTCGCGCAGGCGCGGCCTGTGCTCCGAGCGCAGGCTGACCTCGATGTCGCCCAGCTTCTTGTCCAGCGCGGCCTCGCTGTGCATGTCCAGGACTTTCCGCAACACCACCCGTGCCTCGGCGATCCGCCCCTTCGCCACCAGATGGCGCGGCGATTCGGGCACCCACAGCACCAGCAGGCCGTAGATCACGGCCGGCAGCGTTGCCGCCAGGAACATCCAGCGCCACGCCGGCAGGCCCCACCAAAGCATGCTGGCCGCACCGCCGGACAAATCGGCCAACCAGGTGTCACTCAACAGCGCCGCGAAAATACCCAGCACGATCGCCAGCTGCTGCATCGAGCCAAGCCGGCCCCGAATCCGCGCCGGCGCCACCTCGGCGATATAGGTCGGCGCGATCACCGAGGCCACACCCACGCCGATGCCACCAATCAGTCGCCACAGGACAAGGTCCCAAACTGCGGTCGCCAGACCGGAACCCAGCGCAGCGGCAACCAGCAGCACCGCGGCCACCTGCATGGTGCGCACGCGGCCAAGGCGATTGGCCAGCATGCCGGCATACCAGGCCCCCAGCGCCGAACCCAGCAGGGCGCAGGACACCGTGATTCCGATCTCGCCCGCATCCAGCGCAAAGTGGGCGCGAATCGCGTCGACCGCGCCATTGATCACGGCGGTGTCGAAGCCGAACAGAAAGCCGCCCAACGCAGCCGCCGCCGAGATCGATACCACTCGCAGGGTCGCGTGTTGACCCAACCCTTCTGTCGCGTTCACCGAGCTCATCGCGTCTCCCCACGTCATGGCATGCAGACCAGCCCGAGTCTGCACCGAGCCGCTCGGCCGTGTCTGGCTGAATACGTATGCATCGATCTGGCTGTCGCGAGAGAAGCCTACGCCTGCGCGTTGATCACCGCGAGAAAATCGGGCCCGTAGCGCTTGAGCTTGGCCTCGCCCACACCGCTGATCCCGGCCAGTTCGTCCTCGTTGGCGGGCAAGGCACGCAACATGGCCAGCAAGGTGGCATCGTGGAACACCACGTACGGCGGCACACCCTGCTGTTTGGCCAGTTGCGTGCGCAGCGCGCGCAACTCCTTCCACATCGGCTGCTCGTAAGCCTCGATGCCGAGGCTGCCGGTACCGCCAACGTGCTTGCTGTCGCGGCGGCGACGGCGAGTGCGCTCGGGGCGGGCGTCTTCGCGCAACTTCACGTCCTGGCCGCCACTGAGCACGACGCGGCTGGCTGCCGTGAGGCGCAACGTGCCATAGCCTTCGGCATCGGCTTCGAGCAGGCCGGCCGCCAGCAACTGGCGAAACACCGAGCGCCACTGCTTGTCGTCCATCTCGGCGCCGATGCCGAAGGTGCTCAGGCGATGATGGTCGAGGCTGAGCACGCGCTCGGTCTCCTCGCCGCGCAGCACGTCGATGACATGGCCGGAACCGAAACGCTGGCCAGTGCGATACACCGCCGACAACGCCTTCTGCGCGTGCACCGTCGCATCCCAGGTCTTCGGCGGTGCGATGCAGTTGTCGCAGTGGCCGCACGGACCGGGATAGGATTCGCCGAGCGTGCCCAGCAGAAGCTGGCGGCGGCAAGCGGTGGTTTCCGCGTAAGCCAGCAATGATTCGAGCTTCTGCCGTTCGACCCGCTTGCGCTCGTCGGCCGATTCGGACTGCGCGATCATCTGGCTCATGGTGACCACGTCGGACAGGCCGTAGATCATCCACGCCTCGGCGGGCAGGCCGTCGCGGCCGGCGCGGCCGGTTTCCTGGTAATAGCCCTCGATGCTGCGCGGCAGGTCCAGGTGCGCCACGAAACGTACGTCGGGCTTGTCGATGCCCATGCCGAAGGCGACCGTGGCAACCATCACCACGCCGTCCTCGCGCAGGAAGCGCTGCTGGTTCTTCGCGCGCGTCGGCGAATCGAGCCCCGCGTGGTACGGCAGCGCCTCGACGCCGGTCTCGGCCAGCCACGCGGCAGTGTCATCCACCTTGCGCCGACTGAGGCAGTACACGATGCCGGACTCACCCTGGTGACCGAGCAGGAATTCACCCAGCTGACGCTTGGCGTTGTGGCGCAGGCCGACCCGGTAGCCGATGTTGGGCCGGTCGAAGCTGGACACGAACTGCCGTGCGTTCTGCAGCGACAATCGCTCGACGATCTCCTCGCGCGTACGCGGGTCGGCGGTCGCGGTGAGCGCGATGCGCGGCACGTGGGGAAAGCGTTGGTGCAGGATCGCCAGCTCGCGGTACTCGGGGCGGAAATCGTGGCCCCACTGCGACACGCAGTGCGCCTCGTCGATCGCGAACAGGGCCACTTCGCCACGTTCGAGCTGGTCGAGGAAGCGTGCAGTCAGCAACCGTTCCGGCGCAACGTAAAGCAGGTTCAACTCACCCGCCAGCAATTGCCGCTCCACCTCGCGCTGCGCGTCGGCGGCAAGGCTGGAATTGAGATAGGCGGCCGCCACGCCTGCTTCGCGCAGTGCATCGACCTGGTCCTGCATCAACGCGATCAGCGGCGACACCACGACCGCGGTGCCCTGGCGCAACAGCGCGGGAATCTGATAGCACAGCGACTTTCCGCCGCCGGTCGGCATCAGTACCAGAGCATCGCCACCTCCATTCAGGTGTTCGATGACGGCCTGTTGCTGGCCACGAAAGCCGGGATAACCGAAAACGCTTTGCAACAGGTCGAGGGCGGAGGACGGGTTCATCGACGTCATGCTAGCAAAGCTGGCTGGCGCGACTGTCGGCTTGCGCCGCGTCGCATGTCAACCCAAAGCCCGTCGACGCGCCGGACGACACCGTCAGCCACGCGGCGCAAAGAACTGGCGAAATGCCGCCACCGTTCGCTCGACGCCCTGGTCATCGATGTCCAGATGGGTGACCAGTCGCAACGTGGGCAGATAGCCGATGCTGATGCGGATACCGGCTTCGCGCAGGTGGGCATCCAGCTCGCGAAGGTGCTCCGCCGGCACGTCGATGAACACCATGTTGGTGTGCTGACCCAGCAGGTCGACGCCGGCGATCTCGCGCAGACAGCCGGCCAGGTACGCCGCGCGCCGATGATCCTCGGCCAGCCGCACGACGTGATGGTCCAGCGCGTGCAGCCCGGCCGCGGCCAGGATGCCAGCCTGGCGCCAGCCGCCGCCGCAGACCTTGCGCCAGCGTCGCGCCTTGTCGATCAGCGCCTGCGAACCGACCAGCACCGAACCGATCGGCGCACCAAGACCCTTGGACAGGCAGACCGAGACGGTATCGAAGTGCCGCGCGATCTCATGCACTGGCACAGCGCAAGCTATCGCGGCGTTGAACAAACGCGCGCCATCCAGATGCAGACCCAGGCCTCGCGAACGCGCCAGGTCGTGGGCCTTGCCCAGATAATCCAGCGGCAAAGGGCGTCCGTGCCAGGTGTTTTCCAGTGCCAGCAATCGCGTGCGCGCAAAGTGCGGATCGAGCGGCTTGATCGCCGCCTCGATCCGTTCCAGCGGCAGCGAACCGTCTTCCGCCTGCACAATAGGCTGCGGCTGGATCGAGCCCAGCACCGCCGCACCGCCGCCTTCGAACTTGTAGGTATGCGCCTCCATGCCGACCAGGTACTCGTCGCCGCGCTCGCAATGCGCCAGCAAGGCCAGCAGGTTGGACTGGGTACCACTGGGCACGAACAAACCTGCCTCGAGACCCAGGTCCTGGGCAAGGCGCTGCTGCAAGGCGTTGACCGTGGGGTCCTCGCCGTAGACGTCGTCGCCCACCTGGGCCGCCAGCATTGCCTCGCGCATCGCGAGGGTCGGGCGTGTCACCGTGTCGCTGCGCAGATCGATCATGTCCATCTTCATCCCTGTTTGGGCCGGATTCGGAATTTGGAATTCGGAAGAGCTGGCTGCTCACGCCCGCCGTCGGAAATACAACCACGCCGCGCCCGCCAGCAAGACCGCCGGCAAAAGATTCGCGAGCAACGGCGGCATGCCGTAGACCGTACCGAAATTCACCAGTGCCTGTTGCATGAAATACCAGCCGATCGCCAGCAACATGCCGATGAACAACCGCTTGCCCAGCCCGCCGGAACGCAGGGCGCCGAAGGCGAATGGCATCGCGCACAACACCAGCACCAGCACGTTGAGCGGATACAGCGCACGGCCCCAGAACGCCACCGCATAACTGCCCGGGCTCTCGCCGTTGCTTTCCAGGTAATTCATGTTGCGGCGCAGGTCGCGCATCGACAGGTACTGCGGCAGGATCACCGATTGCGCCAACACCTGCGAATTCAGGCTTGACTGCCAGGGTTCGCTGGCGAGGATGGTGGAGTGGGTACCGTCTGCGTCAAGCACGGTCTTGCGCACGTCATGCAGCACCCAGTGCTGGCCATCGTGCTCGGCAGTCTTTGCCCATTGGAATTGCGTGATCTGGCCGTCTGGCGCAAAGGTGAATACGCGTACGTCAGTCAGCTGCACCTTGCGCACGCCGTCGCTCTGCTTCAGCGTGGTACCGCGCGCATTGATGATGTTGCTCCCGTCGCGCGCCCACAGGCCGCTGTCGGTACCCATGCCCAGAGCGCCCGACTTCATGCGCAACTGCATCGCCTGCGCCTGCTGGTCGCCCCACGGAGCCACCGTCTCGCCGATGATCACCACGCCGACGATCAACACCGCCACGACGCCGGCCGCGGAGCCGGCGATGCGCAGGCGGGAAAGGCCAGCTGCACGCAGCGCGGTGAGCTCGCCACTGCCGGCCAGGCCCCCCAGGCCGAGCAGGCCACCAATCAGGGCGGCGTTGCCGAACATCTCGTAGGCACGGCGGGGGAATGTCACCAGCACATAAACCGCCGCGTCCGTTGCGGTGTAGCCATGCTTGCCCACGTTGCCCAGCTGACGCAGGAACTGGGTCACCGCATCGAAGCCGGTAAGCACGAGCCATACCGTCAGCAGCGAGCCCAGCACGCTGATCGCCACCAGTCGGTCGACACGTTTGATGCGGAACACGCCCGTCATGGATTCACCGCCATCGGGCTGGGCAACCGGCGCGGCGAGTACTGTTTCCACAGCATCCAGCAAGCCAGCCCCAGCACGGCCACGTGCAGCCCCCACAGCGGGAGTTGGTTATGCCAGTGACCCTTGCCGATCTGCGCCCGCCCCAACGCCAGCAGCAGGTAATAAAGATAAAATCCCAACACGGCCAGCAAGACGCGGCCGTACTTCGGCTCGCGCGGGCTCTGTCGCGACAGCGGCAAGGCCAGCATCAACAACACCAGGGTCAAGGGTGGCGCACTGGTGCGCCAGGCCAACTCCGCGCGGTCGTCCGGGTTGTCCGACTGGAACAACGCCAGCGTACTCTTTGAATGTGCTGGATCCTCATCGTCGTCGGCCTGCACGCTGGACAAGGAGGTATCGTTTCGCTGGTACTGCATCCGGCGCCAATCGTCGGCGCCCATCGGAATGTCGTACTGCCAGCCGTCGTTGAAGGCGATGAATCGACCTGCGCCATCGCTTCCCTGATACAACCGGCCGGTGGCTGCGCTCACCACTTTCAGGTGCACCGCGCCATCCTTGCTGGTGCGCTGCGCGGCGACGAAGGTACGGCCCAGCTGGGTACCATCACGACTCAAGCTGTCAACGAAGATGATGCCCCCCTTGCCGGGCAGACTGGTGAAACGGCCCGCATCCAGGCCAGCAGCAATCACCGAACGATTGGCCGCCAGCACCATCGCGTCGCTGGTGCGCACCGCCCACGGTCCCAGCCATAGCGAGACCAGCATCGTGATCGCCACCAGCACCGCACCCAGCACGGCCATCGGTCGCAGCAGGCCTGCCGCCCCCATTCCCGAAGATGCCAGCACATGCATCTCGCTCTCGCGATACATCCGACCCAGCCCCATCAGCACGCCGATGAAACTGGCCAGCGGCATCAGGTTGGTAAGGCCATCGAGCGTGCGCAGGCCGAGTACCTGAAACATCACGCTGGCGGGAAAGCTTCCGTTGGCGACCTGCTGCAACACCTTCGCGAACGCGCTGCCAGCGACGATCACCAGCAACACCACCACGGTGGCGGCCACGGTCTGCGCCAGTTCGCGCAGGAAATAGCGATCGAGAATGCTCGGCATGCGATAGACTTGTGTGCTTGCGCGGTTCGCCCCGATGGGCGGAAAACCGCAAGTCTAGCCTGTCCGGCCATGGCCGGGCCCGAACAGGAACTCACCTCATGACTCTTCAGTTCAGCCTTGGCGCCACCATGCCCGAATCCGCCGACACCGGGTGCATCGTGGTCGGCGTGTACGAGAAGGGCGTGCTCAGCAGCGCGGCCGAGCGGGTGGACCACGCCACGGCCGGGCTGATCAAGCGGCAACTGGAGAGCGGCGACATCACCGGCAAGTCCGGCAGCAGCAGCGTGCTGTTCGCTCCATCCGGCGTCAATGCCAAGCGCGTGCTGGTGGTCGGGCTGGGCGCGCAGAAGTCGTTCGATGGCGCACGCTTCCAGAAGGTAAACCACGAGGCAGCCCGAGCGCTAGCTCGCCTGCCGCTCACCGAAGCGGTCTCCTATCTGACCGAGGTGGATGTGCCCGGCCGCGACGCCCACTGGCGCCTGCGTGTGGCCGCGCTGGCCAGCGACTTCGCCACCTATCGCTACACCGCCACGTTCAAGCCGCGCGACAAGGCGAAGCCGCCGGAGCTGGCGAGCCTCACATTCGCCGGCAGTGCCGAGGAGCAGGCATCGCTGGATCAGGCCGCCGCCATCGCTGAAGGCGTGCGCTTCGCCCGCGAGCTGGCCAACCTGCCGCCGAATATCTGCAACCCGGTGTACATCGCCGAGCAGGCCAGTGCGTTCGCCGACCACCACGACAAGGTCAGCTGCAGCGTGCTTGACGAGGTCGAGATGGCCAGGCTGGGCTTCGGTTCGCTGCTGGCTGTTGCGCGTGGCTCGACCAACAAGCCGCGCCTCATCGCGCTCGAATACAAGGGTGGCAACGACGGCGACAAGCCCTACGCCCTGGTCGGCAAGGGCGTCACCTTCGACGCCGGCGGCATCAGCCTGAAGCCCGGCCCGGGCATGGAAGACATGAAGTTCGACATGGGTGGCGCGGCCGGCGTGCTCGGTGCGTTCGTGGCTGCGGTGAAGATGGGCGTCAAGCTCAACCTGGTGTGCGTGGTGCCCAGCGTGGAAAACATGCCCGACGGCGACAGCTACCGTCCCAGCGACGTGCTGACCAGTCTCTCCGGCCTGACCATCGAAGTGCTCAACACCGATGCCGAGGGTCGCCTGATCCTGTGCGACGCGCTGACCTGGACCGCCCGTACGTTCCAGCCCCACACGATCATCGACGCAGCCACCTTGACCGGTGCCTGCGTGGTGGCACTGGGAAAACACGCCAGCGGCCTGATGAGCAAGCACGACGACCTCGCCGCCGAATTGCTCGCGGCCGGCGAGGAAACACTCGACCGCGCCTGGCGTCTGCCGTTGTGGGACGACTACCAGGTGCAGCTCGAATCCGGCTTCGCCGACGTCGCCAACATCGGTGGCAAGACAGCCGGTGCCATCACCGCCGGCTGCTTCCTCTCGCGCTTCACCGAAGGCCAACGCTGGGCCCATCTGGACATCGCCGGCACCGCGTGGGAAGACGGCCGCAAAGGCATGGCCACGGGCCGCCCGGTGACCTTGCTGGCGCAGTGGCTGCTGGACCGCGATTCGTGATTGGGAATGACCAGCCGTTCGGCTGGTCATTCCTGCCTTCCGGATTTCCATCATGCGTGCCGACTTCTACCTGATCGACAAACCACGCTTTCGCCAGCAGCCCTTGCTGCTGGTCTGCGAACTGGCGAAGAAGGCGTATGCGTCGCAGCAGCCCACCTTGATCCTGGCGCGTGACTACGAACAGGCCGAAGCGGTCGACGACCTGCTGTGGGCCTTCGACGAGGATGCGATGATTCCGCACCAGCTGGCCGGCGACGATGACGACGAGCACACAGCGGTGCTGATCGTGCTGCCCGATGTGGAGACGCCGGACCGGCCGCTGTTGATCAACCTGCGCGACAACTGCCCGGATGGTCCCTGCGAACGCGTGCTTGAAGTCGTGGCCGCCGACCCTGCGGCGCGAGAGGGTTCACGCGAGCGCTGGCGCGAGTATCAGCGCCGCGGCTTCGAACTGCACAAGTTTGACATGTAGCTCCGGGCGAGCGGTGGCGTCAGGCCGATGGCGCAGCGGCCGGTGCATGGATGACCATGGTCAGCGCGGCCACCAGTTGCTCACCGCTGACCGGCTTGCGCAGGAAGCCGTCCATGCCGGCCTCAAAGGCACGCGCCTCATCGCGACCACCCGACCGCGCCGTCAGCGCGATGATCGGCAAGTGTTCGCCGGCAGGCTCGCGCTGGCGGATCAGGCGGGCGATCTGGAAGCCGTCGACGCCGGGCAGGTCCAGGTCAAGCAGCACGGCATCGAAACTCGCGTGAGACAACTCGGCCAGTGCGGCCAACCCGTTGACCACATGCACCAGTCGGTGGCCCTCGTGCTCAAGCAGACCACGGACCACGGCCGCCACGATGGTGTCGTCCTCCACCAGCAGCAATCGATAACTGGCGCCAGCGTTGGCCACTGGCAAGACAGGGGCTACTGCCGACTCGACCAGCGGCAACCGCACGCGGAACGTGGTGCCGTGACCGACGCGAGATTCAAGCTCGATGCTGCCACCCATCATGTCGACCAGCTCGCGGCAGATCGCCAGGCCCAGGCCGCTGCCGGCGCGGCGTTGCGGACTGTCGGCCTGCTCGAAGCGCTGAAACAGGCGGCCCTGGCTGGCTTCGGGAATGCCCGGGCCGGAGTCGCTGACGCTGAACAGCAGTCCGTCGGCGGTGGGCGCGGCGCGCAAGGTCACATGACCCTGCTCGGTGAACTTCAAGGCGTTGTTGGCAAGGTTCAACAGCACCTGCTTGATCCGCACGGCGTCACCGACCACCTGCGTCGGCAAGTCGTCAGCCAGCTCCAGCACGAAGCGGAGGCCCCTGGCATGCGCCAGGCCCTGCTCCAGTTGCGCCACGTCTTCCAGCAACTGGCGTGGATTGAACGGCGCCGGCTCCAGCTCCAGTCGGCCCGCTTCGATGCGGGCCAGGTCGAGCGCGTCGTTGAGCAGCTTGAGCAGCATCCCGCCGGAGCGTTGCATGGCGCGCGTGTAGTCATGCTGCAGCGGATTCAGCGCTGTGCTCAGCAGCAGCTCGGCCATGCCCATCACGCCGGTCATGGGCGTGCGGATCTCATGGCTGAGGGTGGCCAGGAACTGGGTCTTGGCCGCGCTGGCAGCCTCGGCCATCTGTCGATACTGCTCGGCCAGTTGCACCTGATGACGTTGCGCCAGCCGTCGGCGCCAACCATGCAGGAACACTCCGGCGAACGCGGCCACCATCAGGACATACAGCAGCCACGCCCACCAGCGCGCCCATGGCGGCGCCTGCACCTGAATCGACAATGGCGTCGCCTGGCCCCACAAGCCGTCCGCGCCATGACCATGTACCTGCAAGGTGTAGTTGCCCGCGCCCAAACCCACGAACTCTCGCTCACCGAGGTTGCCCGCACCCACCCAGCCGCTGTCGAAACCGAGCATCTGGTAGTAATAGCGGTTGGCGTCCGGATCGACATACGAGGCGACCCGCGCCTCCACCCGCAGATCGCTGTCGTGCCAGCCCAGTTGCACCGGCTTGTCCAGAGGCAGCTGGATCACTTTGCCGGCCTGCCGCACGGTGACCCGGGTGATCGACAACAGCGGTGGCAGCCCTGGTTGCTCGAGCCGGGCCAGTTGACTGGGCTGGAACGCCATCACGCCGCCGCTGCTGGCAGCCAACATGGTGCCGTTCACCGTGATCGCGGCGGAGCCGTTGCTGAACTCCGCATTCGACAGGCCCTGCGCCGTGCCAAACCCGGTGAAGCGCTGCGACTGGGGATCGAAACGGCGCAAACCGGGACTGCTGAACAACCACAAGCGGTTGGCGTGGTCGACGAGCATCGTACGCAGGTCGGCAATGAGGCCCATGCTGCTGATGTCCACGCTGTGATTGCGCGTCGCTCGCCCGTTGCTGTAACGGTAATGCTCCAGCGCTTGCTCCGTGGCAATCCAGAAGCCATCATCCCCGAACGCGAAACTGTAGATCTCCCGCCGCGGCACGCCGGGCACGAATGCCATCGGCCCACCCCGCCCGTCACTGCGCATCAGGCCCGCCATGCTGGCGTACCAGATGGCACCGTCATGCGCGCGGAGTTGGTCGTGGAAGCGACTATCGTCAGGTGCGCCTGGTGGCAACAGCGGCGTCGAGGCCAGCGTCTCCGGGTCGATGGCGTGCGGGCCATCGCCCCACGAGCTGGCATAGATGCGCCCGTCCGCACCGACGACAAGCGCAACCGGCCGCTTCATGTGTGTCTGGGCGGCATCCAGGGTGAGCAACTTGCCACGCTCGTAGCGGTAGATCCGACCGGGGCCGGTCATCCACAAGCGTCCTCGCGCATCCTCGGCCAGCGAGGTCAGGTTGCCGTGCAGGCTGCGCAGGATATGAGTGACCTGGCCGGTCGCCGTGTCGAGTTTGTCGACCCAGCCGTTGTACCCGCTCACCCAAAGCTTTCCGTCCCGACCGGGCAGGATGGACAACGCCGCCGTATTGGCCAGGCTTCCGGGGTGATCGGGCACATGGGTGAACCGCGCAAAGCCGTTCCAGCTCGGCGGCAGATAGGCAATGCTGGACTGGTCGAAGGTGAACCACAGGCCACCTTCACGATCGCGAAAGATTTGCCACAAGCGATCGCTGGGCAGCCCACCGGGCAGCAGTGGTTCGCCCACGATGTGTTGCAGCGGTCCCTCGCCGCTGCCCAGCCAGACCCCATCCAGGCTGCCCAGCCACAAGCGTCCCTGTTTGTCGCGCACGCTGCCCAGGATGCGCGATTTGGCCAGTTGCTCGTTGGCCCGCGGTCTTGCAATGCCGTCGGCGCCTATCACCAGCAACCCGCCAGTCACCGATACGCGGACTTCATCGCCATCTTCCTCGATGCGCCAAACTGCGCCGCTGTCACCATGAAACGCGGGATCGATGTCCACGCGACGGGTCGTGCCATCCGGTGAACGCACATAGAGGCCACCCTCGGTGCCTATCCACAGGCGACCGTCACTGCCTGCGAGCAGCGCCCGGGTCGGGCCGAACGACGCCGCGCGAGTCGAACCGGCATCCAGTGGCAGCGCGTCGAAACCGCTGCCGTCCACGCGCATGCGGTCCAGGCCGCCTTGCGTGGCCACCCAGATCTGCCCGTCCGGTGTCTGCGCAATGCTCCACACTTCGTTGTTGCTGAGGCTGTGCGGGTCAGTCGGGGCATGCTCCCAATGGCGGAAGCGACCACTCACCTGGTCATAGACCATCAATCCGGCAGACACCCCACCCGCCCAGATACGGTTGTCGTGATCGACCAATAACGTGTAGATCTGGTTGCTCGGCAAAGACGATGGATCGCCCGGCTCATGCCGGAACACCTTGAACGCAATGCCGTCGAAACGCACCAGGCCGCCATCGGCGCCAAACCACATCAGGCCATGTCGATCCTGCACCACCGCATAGATCGAGCCGCTGGGCACGCCATCCGCCACGCCGTAGCGGCGGAACTGCGGCGTGGCGGGAATGCCTGCCGCCTCTGCCGCGGTCGCTGCCACGGACCCGGCCACACGTGCTGCACCGGCGCTGGACGCCGGCGCCGCAACCGCCAGAACCGCATTCAGCACAAGCGTTGCAAGCATGCGCGTTTCCCCCCGTGGTCCTCATCATGACAAATTGCGCGCGCGGCAGCGAGCGCCAGGCGCTCGGCATACGTGATCGCGTACGCATCCTGGCGCGAGAGCCGGCCATGCCAGCACCGGCTAGAATGCGCGAATGTCCCGACGCCTGCGATTGCTGTTCGCCGCCCTGGCCATGGCCGCGCTGCTGTGGTTGCTGTTCGCCGCCGCCGAGCGGTTCCTGGCGCTGACCCAGCGGTTCCTGGCCTTGCCCGTCGCCTTGCAATGGACTCTCGGTCTCCTATTGGCAATTTTCGCCGCTGCCGGCTCGAGCGTGTTGTGGTGGTTGCTGCGCCCGCGACGCAAACGACGGCCCTTGCCGGTTCCCGATCGCGGCAACCTGGAGCAGCGCATCGGGCAGCTGCGCAAACACGGTGCGGATACCGGCGCGCTCGCCTCCGAGCTGGGCGAACTTGACCGGCGCCGACTGGGCGCCCGTCTCTACGTCGCCGTGTTCGGCGAAATCTCCACCGGCAAATCGAGCCTGATCCACGCGCTGGTACCGCAGGCGCAACTCGCCAGCGATGCGCGCGGCGGCACCACCCGCGCGGTCGGCCACTACGACAGCATCCTGCCCGATGGTCGCCGTCTGGTGCTCGCCGACGTACCCGGCAGCCGCGAAAGCGGTGGCGAAGCACGCGAAACCATCGCACGCGAAGAAGCGCTGCGTGCGCACGCCGTGGTGTACCTGTGCGCCGGCGACCTCACCCGCGGCCAGGTTGACGAGCTGCGCTGGCTCGCCGATTTCGGCAAGCCGCTGGTGCTGGTGCTGAACAAGGCTGACCAGTGGGACACCGCCGAACGCGATCAGCTGCTGGCGAAGCTGCGGCAGCAATCACGCGGCGTGGCCAGCGCCGTGATCGCAATCAGCGCCGGAGGCCGCGAGCACTACCAGCGCCAATTCGCCGATGGCAGCACCGAATCCGTCGAGCGCCAGCGCAAACCGCAGATCGCTCCCCTGCTCCAGGCACTATCCCGGCTCACCGCCCCCGGCTCCGAGGGCCTGGAACCTCTGCGCGAGAACGCCGTGCTCGCCGGTCTGCACCAGCGTACCGGCACGCTGGAAGCGCAGACCCGTGCCGAACAGGCCGAACGCATCGTGCGCAAATACGCCCGGCGCGCCATCGTCGGTGCCATGGCGGCGGTGGCCCCCGGCAGCGACCTGGTGATCCAGGGCGTGCTCGCCACCGGCCTCACCCGGGCGCTCGCCGAGCTCTACGACATCAAGGTCAGCGAGGTGCAGATCGAGGATTTCGTGCGGCAGGCAAAGCTGACACTGCGCACCGGCAGCTCGATCGTGCTGGCGGTGGCCGGCAATGCGCTGAAGGCGTTCCCCGGTTTGGGCACGCTGGGTGGCGGCGTGTTGCACGCATTCGCTTATGCGCTGATTTTCGATTCGATGGGGCGGGCGCTGGCAGCGTCGCTCGCCGAGCGGCATACGCTGGACCAGGATGATGCCGGGGCGCGGCTGAAGGAGTTGCTCGCCGATGCCGGGAGTGGACGAATGCGGAAGTTGGCGACGCTGACGATGGAGGCGGTTCGCGAACACAGTGATGATTGATCGTGTTGTCGCCGTTCACGAGACGCGCACTGGTTGCATCGTGTGCAGACGATCAAGAGCTTTCGCGCGCCCTCGGCGCCCGAGTCACTTTTCTCTTGCGTGGCCAAGAGACAAGATTCCAAAAGCCCACCCCGGATGGCGCTTGCCGGGCATCGGTCAACCGCTCCTGGGTTGCCTCAACTCCGGCATGCACGCCGTCGCCATGTCCGCCATGTCCGCCAAGTCTGTGAGCCGGGTCCCCGGCAGACCAGCGCGCCAGCCTGACGCGCTCAGTACGCAACCGCTTTGAAGTTGCATGAGCAAACGCGCTCGCGCCGTAAGCATCTTGTCCTCGGAATGGCTGTCAGCTAGCGGCCAACTGCAGCCATGGCTCCCTTGATCAGCGCTCCAGAAAGCTGCCGTTCGCGTTCATTCTCGTCGCCGACATTGAAGTGAACCAACCTCACTTCTGCGCGGCGGCGGCTCACGCTATTCTGAAGTCACTAAAGTGGGGATCTTCCATGGCAAAGCTTGTCTTTGGATTGAACCAGACATTGGATGGCTACGTCGATCATCAGGAATTTGCGCCTGGTCCGACGCTCTTTCGTCACTTCATCGAGCAAGTGCGCGACTTGACGGGCAGTGTTTACGGTCGCCGTATGTACGAGGTCATGCGTTATTGGGACGAAGACTCACTTGGGTGGGGCACCGACGAGCGTGACTTTGCGGCGACGTGGCGGAGCCAACCTAAGTGGGTCATGTCGCGCTCGCTGAAGTCAGTCGGTCCGAACGCCACCCTCGTCGCCGACGACATCGAGACGGTGATACGGGGGCTAAAGGCCGAGCTCACTGGGGAGATCGAAGTCGCCGGACCCGAATTGGCGCGAAGCCTGACCGACCTTGGTCTCATCGACGAGTATCGACTCTATCTCCACCCCGTCGTGCTTGGTCGCGGCAAGCCATTCTTCGCGGGCCCACGGCCGCCGCTCCGCCTCATTGCCAGCGAATTAATAGGCGAGGATGTGATCAGGTTGACGTACGTTCCAGCTTAAGTGCGCGACGAACGAAGCCGACGCAGAAGACCCGGCTTGGGTCGCACGGTGGCATCGATCAACAGCTGCCAGCCGCCAGACAACGACAGATGATCGACGGTCGCTAACCCGTCACAACCGGTTGGTCGCAACTTCCGTCAGATTGCAAGATAGCGGTGGTTCGCCGCGCACCTAACCGGGCGGCGGTCAAGGCAGTTATCGGTCTGGTGCACGGCATATGGGGCTGTTTGGCAGAAGCATGCGTGCCGCCTCTGGCGCAACATTAGTTACAACGCTGCTAGGCACGGCGCTGGCTGCAGTTTATGTGCTGGCGGGTCGGCAACTTAGGCACTGCATCGCTGCGCATTTCATCGATGCCCTGCTCGAACCGGGCTTGGTGTTGAGTGTTTGCCAAGGTGCGGTGGGACGCTTAGGCGCGTCGCGCGTTCCGCTGCAGTAGCATGCCACTTTCGAACAGCGGACCGTAGCGACTGGCAGCTAAGATCGACCAGGCGACCCGCAACGCGGGTATTGAAGAAGGTCATGGAGGAGCCGCACATGCAGCCGGTGAATCGATGCCATTCGACGGCAGGCACCCGATCTTCGGCGGCTTCCAGTGCGTAGTCGACACGTAAAGCCCAACACCTGAGGAGTCACAACATGCCCCGCACCCCCAATTTCTTCTGGTTTGAACTCGCCACCAGCGACATCGACGCGGCAGCCAAATTCTACGGCGACGTCGTCGGCTGGATCGCCGTCGATCAGCCCGGCAGCCCGGTCCGCTATGTCGTTGTCGAGGCCGCAGGCCGTGGAGTCGGCGGTATCGCCGCCGCCGATCCCGGCAGCAAACCGGCCTGGAGCGGCTACATCTACAGCGACGATGTCGATGCCACCGCCAAGGCGATCACCGCCAATGGCGGCGCGGTGCAGTACGGGCCGGACGACATTC
>JBDTEG010000081.1:0-4199 GCA_039922695.1 Rhodanobacter sp.
GCAGCGCCTGCGCCACCCGGTTCTGCACGTCGACCTGGGCGGTGTTGAGGTCGGTGCCGAGCGCGAATGTCACGGTCATTGTCATCGTGCCATCGCTGGTCGCCTGCGACGAGGTGTAGAGCATGCCTTCGACGCCGTTGATCTGTTCCTCCAGCGGCGTGGCGACGGTTTCGGCGATCACCTTCGGATTGGCACCGGGGTAGGCCGCGCGCACCACCACGGTGGGCGGTACCACTTCGGGATATTCGCTGATCGGCAGCTTGAACACCGCGATCAAGCCGGTGATCACGAACAGCAGCGACAGCACGGCGGCCATGATCGGCCGGTCGACGAAGAACTGGGCAATGTTTTTCATGTGTGTGGACTCAACCCTGCGGGTGCTTCGGCGCGGCCGTGGCAGCCAGCTCTGCATCGGTTTTCTGTGTGTTGTCGCGCTCGACGAGCGCCTTGTCGCTGGCATCCAGCTGTGAAGTCATCGCGACTTTCTGCGGATTTACCTCGACGCCGGGGCGCACGCGCTGCAGGCCGTTGACCACCACCACGTCGCTGGCCGCCAGACCGCTGTCGATCACGCGCAAGCCGTTGAACAAGGGGCCGGTGTCCACCTTGCGGTATTGCACCTTGTGCTGCTCGTCGACCACGTAGACAAACTGATTGCCGAGATCGGTACCGATCGCGCGGTCGTCGACCAGCACGCGTGGCCGGGGCTGACCGCTCTGCAGCTGCACGCGGGCGTACAGCCCGGGGGTGTACAGCCCGTCGGTGTTGTCGAACACCGCGCGCAGGCGGATCGTGCCGGAGCCGGTGTGCAACTGGTTGTCGACGAAGTCGAGACGCCCCTGGTGCGGGTGGCCCGACTCGTCGGCAAGTCCCATCGACGCCTCGATCCGCGCGCCGCGACCGGCCTGCCTCGCGTCGGCGCGCAGGTGATCGAGCTTGAGCCAGGTCTGTTCATCCACATCGAAGTAGACGTACACCGGGTTCACCGAAACCACGCTGGTCAGCACGTCGCTGCTGGTGACCAGGTTGCCGGGAGTGACCCGGTCATTACTGACGCGGCCGTCGATCGGCGAGCGCACGGTGGTGAAGTCCAGCTTGAGGCGCGCCGCGGCCAGCGCCGCCGTGGCGGCGGCGAACTGGGCCTGCGCGCTTTGCGCGGCGGTGTCCTGGCGATCGGCTTCCTGCTTCGCGATGGCATGCTGGGCGAGCAACATCGTGGCGCGCCGCTGGTTGGTCCAGGCCAGGTCAAGTTCGGCTTTCGCCTGCGCCTGATTCGCGACCAGGCGGTCGACCTCGGCCTGCCAGGGGCGTGGATCGAGCTGGAACAGCACCTCGCCCTTGTGTACCAGTGCGCCTTCCTGGAAATGCACCGATTCGACGAAACCGCCGACTCGCGGCTGCACCTGCACCGTGTTGACCGCTTGAACGTGCCCGGTGAAATCGGCACTGTCGCTCACCTCGCGGCTCAACGCCTGGGCCACGGTCACTTCGGGCGGCGCGCTCACGCCGGCGGATTGCGCATGGCTGTCGTTGCCGTGCAGCACCAGCCATCCACCCAGCAACGCCGCTGCAATCACGCTGGCCAGCATCCATTGTTTTTTCATGTCGCACTCCCAAAACCTGATTGGCCGGGCACGGGGTTCCCGGCGAGGGTCGAGAGAATAGGTGTACTTTGCGGTATAGAAAATCCCCTTCTTGCGCATTACACTCGTGACTCGCAATCACGAATCACCGGAGAATCGAGGCAATGGAAGACTTTTCGGCCATATCAACTTTCGTCCGCGTGGTGGAGGCGAAGACCTTCGCGGCGGCAGCTGCTCAATTGGGCATGACTCCGTCGGGAGTCAGCCGCGCGGTGTCGCGACTGGAGGCGCAGCTCGGAGCCCGGCTATTGTTTCGTTCCACGCGTTCCTTGCGGTTGACCGACGATGGGGCCGCGTTCCATGCACGTTGCAAGGAGATCCTTTCCGATCTGACCGAGGCGACCGAGGCGCTGAACTTCGCCAACCGCAAGCCGACCGGCAAACTGCGCGTGGGTATTTCGCTGTCGGTGGGACGTGCCGCGGTGATCCCGCGGCTGACCGAGTTCGAGCAGCGCTACCCGGACATCCGGCTGGAGCTGTCGATGAGCGACACGCCGATGGATCTCAATGGCGAAGGGCTGGATTGCGCGATCCGCGTCGGCCAGCTGGAGGATTCCAGCCTGATCGCGCGCAAGATCGGCTACCTGCGCAACGTGGTCTGCGCGTCGCCCGATTACCTGCGACGTTACGGCGCGCCGCAGAGCATCGAGGATCTGAAGCAGCACCGCTGCATCAATTACGTCCACCCGAACGGACGCCCACGGCAGTGGCAGTTCGATACGCCGGGCGGGCAGCTAAGCGTGGACATCGATGCGCACATGCTGATCAACGATGGCGAGTCGGTGCTGCAGGCCGTGGCCGCCGGTCTGGGCATTACCCAGGTACCGCGCATGCTTGCCGCATGCATGCTGGACAAGGGCATGCTGGAACTGGTGATGACCGAGACGCGCTCCACCGGTAAACCGATATGGATCGTCTATCCGCAGCGCCGGCATCTGTCCGCGCGCGTGCAGGCGTTCATCGAATGGGTACGCGAGTTGTTCGAGCGCACCAATGAGCCGAACAGCGTCAAGAAGCCAGCCATGCCAGTCGTCGCAGCGCCACGTCCGTCGCCTGCGTCCGTCGCGGCCTGACTGTGCTCAGCGGCGCGGGCGGAACAATGTGATCCGATCCGCTGCGGGCGTGCCCTCGGCGAGCAGCCAGTCCTGTGCGGCGAGCGCGGCAACGCAGGGGCCGTGGGCGGCGATCCGGATGCTGCGGCCGGCGCTGTGCCGGCGCAGGATCTCCAGCATGTCGTGCAATACGGTGCCGACGAACGGCGTATACAGATAGAACAGCGTGGCGGATGCAAGATCCGCCGCGCGCGCGTCCTGACAGTGGAATTGCACGTTCGACAGCTGCAATGCGCGGGCGCCGGCCCGGGCGATCGCGACATGAGCGGGTTCGCACTCGATTCCGATCGCCTTGGCGCCCGTGCAGATTGACGTCAGCAGTGGCACGTGTCCCAGCCCCGAGCCGAAATCGACCAGGACGTCGTCCGCCGTCAGCTGCGTGCGCGCGAGCAGGGCCAGGATGTGCCGCGCCGGCGTGGGCTGGTAGGCGACCATCTCGGGCGGCAGGGCGGCGGTGGTCGATGCGGGCGGCGACAGCTGCAGCACGCCATCGAGCAGCTCGTCGCGCCAATCGTAGCTGTCGCCGGTGACTTCCTCGTGCGCGGCTTCGGCCATGCAGCGAGTCAGCAACGGAGGCACGATGCCGCGTCGGATGTCTTCCCGCAATTGTGCATACAGAGCCGCATTCAGGGCGTCGAAATCCGCCTGCAGCCGGGCAACACGTTGTCGGAGTTCCGGCGGCACGGCAGCGGAGCCGATCGATGCGAGCAGCTCGAGTCGATCGAGCGCGTCCAGTCGCTGGTGCAGATACTGCGGTTGGCGCAGCCCGACATCGTGCTCCAGCACTTCGACCAGAGTGTGCAGCGGCATCATGGAATCAGCCACCGCATCGGCATGGGCGACACGGGCGCCTCAGCCGCCGTGCGGCAGCCAGATCAACAAGGCCGCGCCGAAGGCGATGCGGTAGAGCGCGAACGGCGTGAAGGTGTGCGTGCGGATGTAACCGAGCAGCCATGTCACCGCCACGAAGGCCACGATCAGCGACACCACGAAACCGACGATCAGCGCACTCCAGTCCTCGTGCGCCGCGCCGCCGCCTTTCCATACCTTGAGCAACTCATAGCCCGTGGCCGCGTACATGGTCGGAATACCCACCAGGAACGCGAACTCGGTCGCCGCAGCGCGGTTGCTGGTACCGGCCAGCATCGCGGTGAAGATCGTGGCCGCCGAACGCGAGGTGCCGGGAAAGATGCCGGCCACCATTTGCGCGATGCCGACCAGGATCGCCACCCGCCAGGTCACCTCGGTGCGCTCGGGTTGGCGCGCAGCGAGCAATTCCGCGCCGATCATCCAGAATCCGCCGATCACCAGCGCCCAGGCAATCGGGGTCACTGTCTCAGGTAGCTTGAAGCCGTGCTTCACCGCGATGAGGCCGAGCACGGCGGTGATCGCGAAAGCCACGATCAGTTTCAGCAGATAGTCCCGGTTGGCGGGAACGCGCCAC
>JBDTEG010000082.1:0-47201 GCA_039922695.1 Rhodanobacter sp.
GCGCCCCCATGGGTACAGGGCGGCGCCCGTGCTTTCCACTTGGTCAGGATGCCTTGGCAGGGTGCCAACCGCCGGTTCCATGCGATAATGCGGGGTTAGCGTTGCCCAACGGTGATGCGTCGCCATGCATGGTGCATGGTAGAAGACCCAAGTCCGAAAGGCCGCTAGCGCTCCATGGAATTGATCCGCAACTTCTCCATCATCGCCCATATCGACCACGGCAAATCGACCTTGGCTGACCGCATCATCCAGATCTGCGGTGGCTTGGCCGATCGCGAGATGGAAGCGCAGGTGCTGGACAACAACCCGATCGAGCGCGAGCGCGGCATCACCATCAAGGCGCAGTCGGTGTCGTTGCCATACACGGCGCGTGACGGCAAGACCTACCAGCTCAACTTCATCGATACGCCGGGGCACGTCGATTTTTCGTACGAGGTCAGCCGGTCGCTGGCCGCGTGCGAAGGTGCGTTGCTGGTGGTGGATGCCGCGCAGGGGGTGGAGGCCCAATCGGTAGCCAACTGCTACACAGCGGTGGAGATGGGACTGGAAGTGGTGCCGGTGCTGAACAAGATCGACCTGCCCACGGCCGACGTGGAAAAGGTCAAGGGCGAGATCGAGGCGGTGATCGGCATCGATGCCACCGACGCGGTGGCGATCAGCGCCAAGACCGGCCTCAACGTGGTCGAGGTACTTGAGGCGATCGTGGCGCGCATCCCGCCTCCCAAGCCGCGCGACACCGATCGCCTGCAGGCACTGATCATCGATTCATGGTTCGACAATTATCTGGGCGTGGTATCGCTGGTGCGCGTGATGCAGGGCGAGATCAAGGCCGGTGACAAACTGCTGGTGATGTCGACCGGACGCACCCACGAAGTGGATGATGTCGGCGTGTTCACGCCCAAGCGCACGAAGACGGCGGTGCTCGGTGCGGGCGAGGTGGGCTGGATCAATGCCTCGATCAAGAATGTTCATGGCGCGCCGGTGGGAGACACGCTCACGCATGCCGGCAAGCCGGCCGACAAGGCGTTGCCTGGTTTCCAGCACATGCAGCCGCGCGTCTTCGCCGGCCTGTTCCCGGTGTCTTCCGATGATTTTCCCGCGATGCGCGAGGCGCTGGACAAGTTGCGCCTCAACGATGCCTCGTTGTTCTTTGAACCGGAATCCTCCGAGGCCATGGGCTTCGGTTTCCGCTGCGGCTTTCTGGGCATGCTGCACATGGAGATCGTGCAGGAGCGACTCGAACGCGAGTACGACCTGAACCTGATCAGCACCGCGCCGACCGTCGTCTACGAAGTGCTGATGAGCGACGGCAGCATCATGCAGCTCGACAACCCGGCCAAGCTGCCGACCAATTCCAGCCTCGTGCAGGAGATTCGCGAGCCGATCATCGTGGCCAACATCCTCACGCCACCGGATTACATCGGCAACGTGATTACGCTGTGCGAGGAGAAACGCGGCGTGCAACGCTCGATCCAGTACCTGGGTAACCAGGTGCAGATCCGCTACGAGTTGCCGCTGGCCGAGGTGGTGATGGACTTTTTCGATCGGCTGAAATCCGTTTCGCGCGGCTATGCGTCGATGGACTATCACTTCGACCGCTTCGAGGCCGGCCCGTTCGTGCGCACCGACGTGCTGATCAATGGCGAGCGCGTCGATGCGCTTTCGCTGATCGCGCATCGCAGCCATGCCGATCGCCGCGGTCGCGAACTGGTCGAGCGCATGAAGGACCTGATCCCGCGTCAGCAGTTCGACGTGGCCATCCAGGCGGCGGTCGGCGCGCAGATCATTGCCCGTTCCACCGTAAAGGCGCTGCGCAAGAACGTGTTGGCCAAGTGTTACGGTGGCGACGTCAGCCGCAAGAAGAAGTTGCTGGAAAAGCAGAAAGAAGGCAAAAAGCGCATGAAGCAGGTCGGCCGGGTGGAAATCCCCCAGGAAGCCTTCCTCGCGGTCTTGAGAACGGATAAATAGTGTGGCGGGGAACAGGGCACAGGGAACGGGGAACGTCCAGGCTGCGGCTTGGCTTGTGTTCCGCGTTCCCCGTTTCCCGTTACCCGCTCCCATAGGAGCCCCACATGGAATTTGATTTTGCGGCGATTCTGCTTGGCCTCACCGTGCTGTTTGGCGTGGTGTGGGGGCTGGATCGGTTGTTCCTGTACAAACGGCGCAAGGCGCGCCTCGATGCGGCCGGCGAGGAGTACCGCGATCCGATTCCGGTGGACTGGGCCCGTTCGCTGTTTCCGGTGGTGCTGGTGGTGCTGCTGCTGCGTTCGTTCGTGGCCGAACCGTTCCGGATTCCTTCCGGATCGATGATGCCCACGCTGGACGTGGGCGACTTCATCCTGGTCAACAAGTTCGCGTATGGTTTGCGCCTGCCGGCATTCAACAACAAGATTGTCGATCTCGGCGAACCCAGGCGTGGCGACGTGGTGGTATTCCGTTGGCCTGGCTTTACCTGCCACCAGGCGGATGGCACGGTGGTGCATGGTGGCAACGCCGATTGCAGCGTTCCCGTGCCGAACCAGAACTGGATCAAGCGGGTTATCGGCCTGCCTGGCGACACCATACAGATTCGCAGCAGCGAGATCGTGATCAACGGCAAGCCGGTGAAGGCCGAGGAACTCGGGCCGTTCGTGGGCAACCACGCGCGTCCGGCCGACGAGGAGTTGCTGGCATATGGCGCCACGGTCTGGAAGGAGCACCTGGGCAACGTGACCCACCTGATTGCGCGCATGCCCGACCGCATGCCCACGCCACCCGTGCCCAACCCGAACATGCCTGCGGTGGTGCCGCAGAATTGCTACCTCGTGATGGGCGACGACCGCGAAAACAGCGAGGACAGCCGCTGGTGGGGCTGCATGCCGGAGACGAACCTGGCTGGCAAGGCGTTCCTGATCTGGATGAGCTGGAAAGGCTGGGGTACGGGCGGGATTGACTTCTCCCGGATCGGTACCGTCATCCATTGAGAGACGGACGTGTTCGACCCGCCGCGTCGAAAAGCGTGACGGAGTAGCAGGGATTTGACCGCACACGCGATCAACAAGTGCGAGAATCCGCAGGCATAATCGGTATGCCGGGCTTCGGCCCGGCCGACGTCGGGAAGGCGCTGGCGGTACCAGGGGCATCCACAGATTCACAGGCCGCCATGCGGCAAAGCGAGGGGACTATGAAATCGAAGCAGTCGGGCGTCACCCTGATCGGGTTTCTGATCATCATTGCCGTGGTGGGCTTTTTTGCCTACATGGCGATGAAGTTGCTGCCGTCGTACTCTGAGTACATGGGCGTGGCCAAGGCGATGAACCAGATCGCGACCGAGGGCACCAACGGCAAGTCGCTGGACGAGATTCGTCGCAACCTGATGTTCAAGATGGGTTTCCAGTACGTCGACGACTCCACCATCAAACCCTCGGACATCACGATCAAGCGCGATGCCGGTGGCGCCAGTGAGCTGAGGGTCGCCTACGACAAGGAGATCCCGTTCATGTACAACATCGATTTTCTGCTGCACTTCAACAAAAGTGTGCCGCTGACGGGCAATGTCGGCCAGTAAGCATTGAAACTCAGTCACCGTTTCCGCGAGCCGGCGCTGGCGCAGCTGGCATTTACTCACCGCAGTGCCGGCAGGCCGAACAACGAGCGACTGGAGTTCCTGGGTGACGCGCTGTTGGGCGCGATCATCGCCGAGTTGCTGTACGAAGTGCATCCCAAGGCCAGTGAAGGCGAGCTCTCGCGGTTGCGGGCACAGTTGGTCAACGGTCAGGCCCTGGCCGTGTTGGCGCGAGAACTGGACCTCGGTGACGAATTGAAGCTGGGTCCGGGCGAGTTGAAAAGTGGTGGCTTCCGGCGTGACTCGATCCTGGCCGATGCATTCGAGGCGCTGATTGCCGCTGTCTACCTGGATGCCGGATTCGAGGCCTGCCGCGACAGCGTGCGGGCCCTGTTCGGCGAACGGGTGGCCGCACTGCGGCGATCGTCGAAGGACGCCAAGACGAGGTTGCAGGAACACTTGCAGTCTGGCGGCTGGCTGCTGCCGCAGTACGAACTGGTCGGCAGTCATGGCGAGGACCATGCCAAGACCTTCGACGTGCGTTGCAGTGTCAGCGAACCGTTGACTCTGGTCGCCGAAGCGACCGCCGGCAGCCGTCGCGCCGCCGAGCAGGATGCCGCCGAGAGTGTACTGCTGCAACTGCTGGAACCTGCGCGCGAGTCCTAGGGCACCGTTTCGTTGCATGTCCCGGCTGCCCGCCGCCGGCGGCCGCAGGCACTACAATTGCCCCCCGACTTGCCGACTTCATTGCCATGAACCACTCCCTGGACTCCGCCGACGGCAGCCTGCCGCACGAGAACTTTCGCTGCGGCACGGTGGCGCTGGCCGGACGGCCGAATGTGGGCAAATCGACCCTGCTCAACGCGCTGATCGGCTTCCGCCTGTCGATCATCAGCCCACGTCCTCAGACTACCCGTCATCGCATCCTTGGCATCCACACCAGCGAGGCCGGGCAGATCCTTTACGTGGATACGCCGGGCCTGCACCGCGGCGCCAAACGGGCCATGAACCGCAGTCTCAACCGCGCCGCACGTTCGGCGATCAGCGATGTGGACCTGGTCGTGCAGGTGATCGAGGCCGGCCGTTTCACCGACGAGGACGAGGCCCTGTATACCGCCCTGGTCGAGCAATCCGCGCCACGCCTGCTGGTGATCAACAAGGTCGATCTCAACAAGGACAAGACCGTGATGCTGCCGTTCGTGGCCGAGCTGACGCACAAACATCACTACGACGAAATCCATTACGTCAGCGCGCTGAAGGAGCAGGGGCTGAAATCACTGGAGCAGGCGATCCTGCAGCGCTTGCCGGTACGGGCGCCGCTCTACGGCGAGGACGAGGTCACCGACCGCAGCGAGCGGTTCCTCGCCGCCGAGATGGTGCGCGAGCAGCTCATGCTTCGACTCGACCAGGAACTGCCGTACGCCACCACGGTGGAGATCGAGCAGTTCAGCGACCGCCCGGACGGCATCGCCGAGATCCACGCGATCATCTGGGTCGAGCGCGACGGACAGAAGGCCATCGTGATCGGCCAGGGCGGCGCCCAGCTCAAGGCGATCGGCTCCAGCGCCCGCCGCCACATGGAGCGCATGTTCGAGCGCAAGGTGTTCCTGAAACTGTGGGTCAAGGTGCGCCAGGGCTGGGTCGACGATGAGAACATGTTGAAGAAGTTCGGGTATACGGATTAGAGCGGGATCCGGTAATCGCAGGAGCCCCGAACCAGGGACGCCCTTGCGCATGCCAAATCCAGACCCCCGGCCCCGGCTCCCACACCATGCGCATCGAACAGCAACCCGCCTACGTGCTGCATGCGCGAGCCTATCGCGAAACTTCGCTGTTGCTGGAATGCCTGACTCGCGAGCATGGCCGACTCGGTGTGGTGGCGCGTGGCGTGCGTGGCGAACGTTCACGGTTGCGGCGGGCGCAGCTGGAGCCGTTCCAGCCGTTGGCCCTGGGGCTGTTGCTGCGTGGGGAGATGGCGACGCTGACGGCAGTCGAGGCGGTAGGTTTGCCGCAGCGGCTTGCCGGCGATGTGGCGTTGGCCGGGCTCTATCTCAATGAACTGGTGGTGCGCTTGACCGGCAGGCAGGATCCTTTGCCGCGCTTGTTCGATGCCTACGCCACGACGCTGGCCCGGCTTGCCGCGGGTGAATCAACCGGCTGGAGCCTGCGCCGTTTCGAGCGGGATTTGCTGGACGCCACGGGTTATGGCCTGCAATTGCTGCATGAGGCTGACAGCGGCGAGGCGATCGAGCCCGAGGGCTGGTACCGGTACCAGGCCGAGCAGGGCGCCGTACGTTGCGTGGCCGGCAGTCCGCAGGCCATGCGTGGCAGTGACCTGCTGGCGCTTGCGCGGGACGAGATGCCCGACAGCGGCGGGCTCAAGGCACTGCGCGACTTGATGCGGGAGATGATCCGCTTCCAGCTGGGCGGCGGCGAGCTGCGTGCCTGGCGCGTGTTGGCGATGGCGATATCGCGACGTCGCGATACCACGGTTCCCTAGTCTTTCAACGCCTGCAGCGTCGCCTGGATCGCCTTGCGAAAGCTCGCCATGGCGGCCGGTGTAGCGCCGTCCCGCGATAACTGCTGCTGCATCAGCACGGTGCGCTGCGCCAGCGCGGTAGCGCCGCAGAACCCGCATGACGAGCGCAGGCGGTGCAAGCGGTCGGCGAAGGCTGGCAGGTCCCGGCTGAGACCGTCCAGTTCGCGCTGCAGCAGTCCCAGTTCGCCACGCAACAGCAGGCGCAGCGCACGCATGGTGGTGGGATCGCCGCTGCTGCAGAGCGCGGCGTCATCGTCAAGGACGCAGCATGCTGGCTCGGCATGGGCAAGCGACAAGACATGCTGCAGGTCGGCAAGGGTGCAGGGTTTGAGCAGCACCTCGTTGAAACCGGCGCCGAGCAGGTTGCGCCGGTCAGCGGGTGCCAGTTCGGCGCTGGTGGCCACCGCGGCGCTATCCGACGAGCTGGCCTGCGCATCGCCACGCAGTCGGGTCAGGATGCGCAGCGCCCCGCCGTCCGGCATGTGACAGTCGAGCAGCAGCAGGTCGAAGTGTTCGGCGTGGGCCCGCGCAAGCGCCGTGGCGCCGTCGACGCAGGTTTCCACGATGGCCCCCAGCGAGCGCAAGCCATCGCCCAGGAAGCGGCAACTGCCGGGGTCGTCATCGGCAACCAGTACCCGCAGATGGCTCGGGGCAGTCGGGCGGAACGAAGTGGTTTCCGGACGCTCGCTCATGACGAAATCCTTGTCGTTCATCTGGATTTGGCAGAATGGGCCGACATGCGGCCAACATCAAGCCATCTTTTGCTCTGCTGCGGGCTCCTGCTGGGACTGTTCTGGCTCGGGCCGGTGCGCGCCGATGTCCTGTTTGCCGCGAAAGCGATCAGCGTGCCGGGCGTGACTCTGCAAGGCGTGACCCTCACGCTGGGTGATGACGGTGCGGGCGCGATCACGATGCACCTGCACGCCGACAGCGCCGAGGTGCCGTCGATGGGTTGGCGGCGCCTGGCCATGGATCTGGACGGTAGCCTGCGCCGGGACAATCAGCTGGCGTGGGCGCTGGATGGCAAGCTGAAGCTTGCCAGGGTTCCGGGCGGCGCGCTCAGCGACGCCCGGGTACAGGTCAGGATCAGTCCCGCCGCCAACACCTTGCTGATCGACCTGTCGCAGGACAAGGCCGGCCTCAGTGCTGCGCTGCCGCTGGACCAGCCCAGCCACGCGCAGATCCGCCTGCAAAACCTGCCGGCGGGCTGGCTGCAGGGTTTGCTCGGAACCGTGTGGTCAGGTCGCCCCACCGGCGGCCGGCTGGATGCGGAGTTGGCGCTGGACATGCGCGATCCGGGCTTGCGTTCGTCCGGCCAGTTCAGCCTCGGCAACGTGGGATTCGACACGCCCACCGGCACGCTCGCCGGCCAGGATATCGGCGCGAGCGGACGCTTCAACCTCGACTCCAGTGGCGGCCCGACCCAGATCGACCTGGATGCCACCTTGCGCGGCGGCGAGCTCCTGCTGGGGCCGATCTACGCCAAGTTGCCCGACCACGCGGTGCAACTGGACCTGCACGCCAGCGCCCATGCCGGCGCGGTTGAATTGAGTCGTCTGCGGATCAATGACGCCGACGCGATGCAACTGGATGGTGCGCTGTCGTTCGACCCCAGGGGAGAGCTGAAAACGCTGCGACTGGATCACCTGCACGCCACCTTTCCGGCGGCCTACAGCCGCTACGGAAAAGCCTGGCTGGATACCCTGGGTCTGCACGGCCTGCAGATCACGGGCGAACTGGATGCCAGCGTCGACCTGCGCGGGGATACGCCGCGCCGTTTCTCCTTCAACACCGACGGACTGGACCTGGCCGACGCGGACGGCCGTCTGGCAGTCGCTGGCCTGCGCGGCGGGCTGGACTGGGCAGTGCAGGGGGAACGGCCGGCCACCACGATGGCATGGCACAGTCTGAAGTTCTATCGGATCGACAACGGTGCGGCGCAATCGCATTGGCAAAGCCGCGACGGCACGCTGAGCCTGCAGCAGCCGCTGCAGGTGCCGGTGTTGCAAGGTCAGTTGCGTGTTGGCCAGCTTGACTGGCGACCAGCGGCCGACAAGGGACAGCGGCTGGCAACCTCGCTGGTACTCACCGGTGTCGACATGGCCGCCTTCAGCCGGGCCATGGGCTGGCCCGCATTCCCCGGTACGCTGGCGGGAGCGGTGCCTTCCCTGCGTTGGGTCGATGATCGCCTGGAACTCGACGGCGGGCTCAGCGCGAACGTGTTCGACGGCTTTGTCGACATCACCCGGTTGTCATTGCAGCAGCCGTTCGGACCCAGCCCGGTGCTCAATGCCGACATTTCCCTGAAGCAGCTGGATCTGGGCGCGATCACCAGCGTGTTCGATTTCGGCAGCATCACCGGACGAATGGATGGCTCGATCGAGGGCCTGCGCCTCGTCAACTGGAACCCGGTGGCATTCAAGGCAAGCCTGCTCGCCGGCAGCGGTGGACGGATCAGCCAGCGCGCGGTGAACAACCTCACCTCGGTCGGTGGCGGCGGGATTGCAGCCGGCTTGCAGGGCGCCGTGCTGAAACTGTTCAAGACGTTCGGCTACAAGCAGATCGGCCTCAATTGCACGCTGCAAGGGACGGTATGCAAGATGAGTGGCCTCGAACCGACCAACGATGGCTACACTATCGTCCAGGGTAGTGGCCTGCCGCACTTGCATGTGATTGGCCACCAGTCCGAGGTCGACTGGCCCACTCTGGTGAAGCGTCTTGAGGATGCCATTCACGGCGCGGCACCCGAAATCCATTGATCTTGAAAATCAATCTTCCCGTACCGGAGTCAAAATCATGCGCAAGCTCGTCTACGTCATCCTGACCACCATGGCCGTGGCGTTGGTCGGCTGCGTCACCATCAACGTTTACTTTCCCGAAGCGGCGGCGCAGAAGGCCGCCGATCAGTTCATCGGCAACGTGCTGGATCAGGCCAGTCCCGCCGGCAAGCCGGAATCGAAAGATCCGCCGCCCGCGCCGAAGGACGGCGGAAGGCAGCCCTCGGCCATGCTGCTCGATTTGCTGATTCCTGCCGCGCAGGCTGCCGATGTGCCCGACATCCGCATCCAGACCAGCACCACCGAGGCGATCCGCGGTCGCATGAAACAGCGATTCAGTGGCATTCTGGGCAACCTGCTCGACAGTGGCGCGGTCGGCTTCACGCATGACGGGATGGTGGCCATGCACGACGCGGCCAAGGTGCCGCTGAGTCAGCGCGCGCAGGCCAATGCCGCAGTGGCCGACGAGAACCGCGATCGCGCCGCCCTGTACCGCGAAGTCGCCGTTGCCAACAACCACCCGGAGTGGGAGTCGCAGATCCGCGCGACCTTTGCCAAGGGCTGGATCGAGAAAGCGCACGCAGGCTGGTACTACCAGAATGCTGCGGGCGCATGGCAGAAGAAGTAGCGGCTCGCAAGACGCATCGCGGGGCGTGAACCTGGCCGATCTGGGATAATCGGCAACCAGCCTTCACCTTGCGTGCCCATGTCCCGTTCCAACTCCGTCCCCGCCAAGCCGTTCGAAGCGCACATTACCGCTCTCGGCCACGACGGCCGTGGCGTGGCCCGAATCGAGGGCAAGACGGTATTCGTCAGCGGCGCCTTGCTCGGTGAGCAGGTGATGGCCAGGTTGCGCAAACGCCATCGGCACTTCGACGAAGCCGAGGTGGTCGAGGTGCTCACCGCTTCGCCACACCGTGTCGAACCGTTGTGCCAGCATTTCGCGCAGTGCAGCGGCTGCTCGTTACAGCATCTGGACGCACCCTCGCAGATCGCCGCCAAGCAGCGCGTGCTGGCGGAAAATTTCGAGCGCATCGGCAAGGTCACCCCGCACTCCTGGCTGTCGCCGCTCACGGCCCAGCCGTGGGGCTATCGTCGCAAGGGGCGGTTGTCGGTGCGCAACGTGGCCAGGAAGGGCCGGGTGCTGGTTGGTTTTCGTGAGGAGCAGAACCCGCGATTTGTCGCCGACATCCAGCGCTGCGAGGTGATGCACCCGTCGCTCGGGCCCAAGGTTGGCCTGCTCGCCGATCTGCTCGGCACCATGGAGGCGGTGGACACGATCCCGCAGATCGAGTTCGCCGCCGGCGACGACCTGATGGCGCTGGTGTTCCGCCACATGCAGCCGCTGAGCGAGCGCGACCTGGCCGCGCTTGCCGCATTTGGCCAGCTGCATGGTTTGGCGATCTACCTGCAGCCCGGTGGCGCCAGCAGCGTGCATCCATTGTGGCCGGAGCATCCCCGGTTGGCGTTCCGCATCGCCAGCGACGACGCGCGTTTCGCCGACGTGGAACTGGAGTTCCAGCCGCTGGACTTCGTGCAGGTCAACGCCGGCATGAACCAGCTGATGATGGCGCGCGCGCTGGAGTTGCTTGATCCGCAGCCAACCGATCGCGTGCTCGACCTGTTCTGCGGACTGGGCAACTTCACCTTGCCGATCGCGCGCCGGGTCGCCGAGGTAGTCGGCGTGGAAGGCGAGCACGGCCTGGTCGAGCGTGCCGCGCAGAACGCCGCGCGCAACGGTATCCAGAACGCAAGCTTCCACGTCGCCAACCTGTTCGAGGACCAAGGCGATGCGGACTGGGCGCGCCAGCCATGGGACAAGCTGCTGCTGGACCCGCCGCGCGCCGGTGCCGACAAGCTGCTGGAGTACCTGCCGCACAGGCAGACCCGGCGCATAGTCTACGTCTCCTGCCATCCCGCGTCGTTGGCCCGCGATGCGGGCATCCTGGTCAACCGTCACGGCTTCAGATTGAGTTCGGCCGGCGTGATGGACATGTTCCCGCATACCGCGCACGTCGAGTCGATTGCGCTGTTCGAGCGAGGGTAGGCGGGCATGGGTATCGAAATCGAACGCAAATTCCTGATGGCCGACGACAGCTGGCGCGAGCGTATCGAACGCAGCGAGCCCATGGCACAAGGTTATCTGGTCGGTGCGCAGGCCTTGCGCGAGGGCCATGCGCGTGCCTCGGTGCGCGCCCGTCTGGCTGGCGAGCAGGCGTGGCTCAATATCAAGGCCGCCACGCCAGGCATTGCGCGGGCCGAATTCGACTATCCGGTACCGGTGGCGGATGCGCGCGCCATGCTGGCGAGCCTGTGCGACGGCGTGCTGGAAAAGGTTCGCCACCACGTCCGTGTCGAGGGCGTACTGTTCGAGATCGATGAGTTCAACGGCGACAACGACGGACTGATGGTCGCCGAGGTCGAGCTGCCTGCCGTCGATGCGCCGTTCCCGCGCCCGTCGTGGCTGGGCCGCGAGGTGAGCGCGTTGACGCGCTACTACAACGTCAACCTGATCGCGTACCCGTACCGGCAATGGACGCCGGCCGAGCGCGCTGCGGAGGATGCCGCATGTTGATGATCGGCGTGGCCGGCCTTGAACTGGCCGAGCGCGAAGAAGTCTGGTTGAGTTCACCCGCCGTCGCCGGCGTGTTGCTGTTTTCACGCAATTACCATTCGCGCGAACAGCTGGGCGCGCTTTGCGCTGCCATCCGCAAGGTCGGCGGTGACCAGCTGCTGGTGGCCGTCGACCAGGAAGGCGGCCCGGTGCAGCGTTTCCGCGAGGGCTTTACGCGCCTGCCACCGTTGGCTGCCATTGGCGCCGAGTTCGACCACGATCCCGACGAGGCAATCCGGCTTGCCGAAGAGCATGCCTGGGTCATGGCCAGCGAGCTGCGCGCCAGCGGCGTCGATTTCAGTTTCGCGCCGGTGGTTGACCTGGCACGCGGCAATGCGGCGATCGGTTTGCGTGCCTTTCATGCCGACCCTTCGATCACCGCCGAGTTGGCACAGGCCTACGTGCGCGGCATGCACCTGGGCGGCATGGCGGTCGTGCTCAAGCACTTTCCGGGCCATGGCTCGGTCACTGGGGATACCCACAGGGTGACAGCGACTGATTCGCGCAGTCTGGATGAGATCCGCCGCAGCGACCTGCTGCCGTTCGCGCAGTGCATCGGGGCGCATGTCGAGGCGGTCATGATGGCCCACGTTACCTACCCCGCGGTCGACAGCCAGCCGGCAGGCTACTCGAAAACCTGGATCGGGCAGATTCTGCGCAAGGAGCTGGGGTTCGTTGGCGCGGTGATCAGCGACGACATCAGCATGGCCGCCGCCGGTGCCGTCGGCAGCATCGGCGAGCGGGTGCGGGCGCATCTCGATGCCGGCTGCGACCTGGTGCTGGCCTGCTTCCCGGACGTGGTCGACGAGGCACTGGCTTCCGTGACGCGAGCCGCGGCAGCGTTGCCCCCATCGCTGTCTGCCTTGCGTGGTGCCGTCGGTGCCAGCTGGGACGGCCTCATCAACAATCCGCAGCGCGACCGCTTCGTCGCGCGCATCACGGCGCTGAACGCCGAACAGGGAATCGCATGAACACCTCGACACACGAACTCACGGACGCTTTGGCGCAAGCGGACCTGCTGCACGAACGCGCCGAACTGGAAACCGTCATTCATGCGATGGGTCGGCGCATCGACGCCGCGCTGGATGGCGAACGGGCGGTCTTTCTCACCGTGATGAACGGCGCGCTGGTTTTCGCCGGCCAGCTGGCGCTGGCGATCCGCACCGACCTGGAATTTGATTACGTGCACGCCACCCGCTATCGCGGCGCGACCTCCGGCAAGGAGCTGCGATGGCTGCGCGAGCCCATGGTGTCGCTGGAAGGTCGCGTCGTGTTGCTGGTCGACGACATCCTCGACGAAGGCCACACGCTGAAGGAAGTGCGCGACGACTGCTACCGGCGCGGCGCGAAGAAGGTCTATATTGCCAGCCTGTGCACCAAGCAACATGACCGCCTGATCGAAGGCATCGCCTCCGATTTCAACGGCATGGAATTGCCCGATCGCTTCGTGTTCGGCTACGGCATGGATTACTACGAGCAGGGACGCAACCTGCCGGGCATCTATGCCTTGAAGGAAAAGAACACCCTGTAGGAGCGCACCATGGCGCGAATGCTCTAGTTCTTCGACCTTGATCAAGAGCATTCGCGCACAGGGTGCGCTCCTACACCAGGCGCCGGGATTTACGGTGATGCCTGGGCGCCCGACCTCCCTCTGGAGTCTGACCACAACGATGTCTCAAGCTGAGCCAACATCCATCGACCTCGCCGTCATCGGCGGCAGCGGCCTGTACCAGTTCCCGGGGCTGGAGCGCGCGACACGCCGGGCGCTGGATACGCCTTATGGTGCTGCTTCGGGCGATGTGGTGCTGGGCGACTTTTCCGGCATGCACGTAGCGTTTCTGGCGCGCCACGGCGAAAACCACGCGCTGCCGCCGCACCGCGTCAACTACCGCGCCAATGTGTGGGCGCTGCACAGCCTGGGCGCGCGCCGGGTCATCGGGGTCAATGCCGTAGGCGGCATCCGTAGCGACCTGGGACCACGGGCGATCGTGGTCCCCGATCAGCTGATCGACTATACCCATGGTCGCTATACCAGCTATTGCGACGCCGACGGTGCGGAAGTGAAGCACATCGACTTCAGCGAGCCTTATACGGACTCGCTGCGCCGACAGGTGCTGGCGGCGGCAGCGACGGCCGGGGTGGAAGCGGTCGACGGAGGCTGCTACGGCGCCACCCAGGGGCCACGCCTGGAGACCCGTGCCGAGATCGCCCGCATGAAGCGCGATGGCTGCGACCTGGTCGGCATGACGGGCATGCCCGAAGCGGTGCTGGCACGGGAGCTCGGACTCGAATATGCGTGCCTGGCACTGGTGGCGAATTTTGCCGCCGGCTGCGGTGACGAGGATGAAATCTGTATCGAGGAGATCTTCGCGCACCTGGCCGCCGCGACCGCCGAGGTGCCGCGCATTCTTGCCCAGCTGGCCGGCTCCTGACGCAAGGAGCCTGTCGGGCGATGTTCCGTCAGTCGGCGAATGCGTCCCTGCGCGATCCACAATCCGCCGCACTTGGCGTGGTTGCCTGCCCTCGCACGATCGAATCCTTGGCTAAACCGGCGACGTCGGCAGGCCCGCGGTTGCGGGTTCGTGCACCCACACGACATATTCGTATTGCAATGTCCCTTCACCTCTTGCTATTTTTCTCCACGCCAGCGTGGCGAACCGGGGGGATCCGCCGCACCCAGTCTGGCCCACCACTTCATGGATCCAGAGGTTCACGCAATGAGTTTCGGTACGGTCAAATGGTTCAACGACGCCAAGGGCTTTGGTTTCATTTCGCCTGAGGAAGGGGGAGCGGACGTGTTCGTCCATTTTTCGGCCATCACCAGCAAGGGCTTCCGCAGCCTGCAGGAAGGCCAGCGGGTGAAGTTTGAAGTAACCCAGGGGCCCAAGGGGGCACAGGCGTCGGCGGTTGAAGCTGCGTGATCTGCCCGGCAAACGTTGCATGGCAAGAATGAAACCCCGCATCCTGTGCGGGGTTTTTGCTTTGGTGAGCTGGAGATAGTCATGACTGATCGCAGGCGTTTCATCCAGGCCTCCCTGCTGGGAGTTTCCGCGTCGATGCTGGGCTGGGGCAGCAAGCTCGCTGCCACAACCCTGGCCAGTGGCGCGAGGGCCACTGGCGCGCGGGTGGTCTCGACCTGGGATTTCGGCATCGCCGCGAACCAGGCGGCATGGGTCATCCTCGGCAAGGGCGGCCACGCACTCGACGCGGTGGAAACCGGCGTGCAGGTGCCCGAGTCCGATCTGAGAAACCACAGCGTCGGCAAGGGTGGCTACCCCGATCGCGACGGACACGTCACGCTGGACGCCAGCATCATGGACGCCGATGGCAACTGCGGTGCAGTGGCGGCGATCGAGCACATCGAGCATCCGATCTCAGTGGCTCGCCGGGTGATGGAACGCACGCCGCATGTGCTGCTGGTCGGCGAAGGTGCGCTGCAGTTTGCGCTGGAGCAAGGCTTCAAGAAGCAGAACCTGCTCACGCCGGAAGCTGAAAAAGCCTGGCACGAGTGGCAGAAAACAGCCCACTACCAGCCAGCCATCAACGGCGAAGTGCGCGATTACGGCGGTCCCGGCAGGCCCGGCGGCGCGCACAACCACGACACCATCGGCATGCTGGCAATAGACGCACACGGCCGCCTGGCCGGCGCCTGCACCACCAGCGGCATGGCGTGGAAAATGCGCGGTCGCGTCGGCGATAGCCCGATCATCGGCGCCGGTCTGTACGTCGACGGCGAGATCGGCGGCGCCACGTCCACTGGCGTCGGCGAGGAGGTGATCCGCAACGCCGGCAGCTTCCTGGTGGTCGAGCTGATGCGCCATGGCCGCTCCCCGCACGAGGCGTGCAAGGAGGCGGTGATGCGCATCGTCAGGAAACGCCCCGAGGCTTCCAAGACCCTGCAGGTCGGTTTCCTCGCCATGAACAGTGCCGGCGAGGTCGGCGCATATGCGATCCAGCGTGGCTTCTCCTACGCCGTATGCGATGCGAAAAAGCAGGACGGACTGGTCCCGTCGCAAAGCGTTTACACCACGAGCTATTCGTGATCCTGGAAATCGCCGGCAACTCGGTCGCCTCCGCGCTGGCCGCCCAGCAAGGCGGAGCAGCGCGGGTCGAACTATGCACGGCATTGGAGCTGGGAGGCCTCACGCCATCGCAGGCGCAGATCGCGCTGGCCCGCGAACGCCTGCACATTCCGCTATACGTGTTGATACGCCCACGTGCCGGCGATTTCCTCTACAGCAACCTCGAATGCGAAACGATGCGGCGCGACATCGAAGCCTGCGTGGCGCTGGGCTGCGACGGCGTCGTGCTTGGCGTGCTCGACGCCAAGGGCAGCGTGGACACCGCTCGCTGCCGCCCGCTGATCGCCGCTGCCGGCAAACTCGGCGTCACGTTCCACCGCGCCTTCGACCTCTGCAGCGATCCCGGGCAGGCGCTGGAGGAGATCGTCTCGCTCGGCTGCGAACGTATCCTCACCTCAGGCACGCAGACCAGCGCACAGGGAGGTGCGGCGATGATCCGCGAGCTCGTGATGCAGGCCGCGGGGCGTCTTGCCGTGATGCCCGGCGCCGGCGTCACCGCACAGAATATCGCCGCGCTCGCCGCCGCCACTGGCGCGCAAGAGTTCCATGCCTCCGCCAAGCACCAGCTGCCGTCGGCCATGCAGGCTCGGCGACCGCTGCTGTCCGACATGGAAGGTGGCGAGCTGCGCAGTGATGTCGAGCAGGTACGTGCGCTGGTCACGGCCCTGGAGAAGACGGCGCAAAACCCAACCGGAACTTGAGCGAATCTCGCGACCGGTCAGCTGCTTTCCGATCGCTCCACCCCACCCATCGGCACCAGCCCTGCGGGAGTCACCGCCACGATGCGCTCGTCCGGTAGCGGCGGCGTTTCGTGCAAGCCGGTCAAGGTGCCGAACGCAGGCAGCACTCCGCCGTGCTCATCGAAGCGGAATGCCGGCAACCGATGCCGTCGCCAGCCATCGTGCAGCATGACTCCAGGATGGACGTGGCCGGCAAGGACATAGGCGCCGTCGATGATGCCGGGCGCGTGGCGCAGTACCACGTTGCGGATGCGCAGCGATTCGGCGATCACCTCGAAGCCCAGCTCGCGTGCATCGAAGTGGCGGTCGTGATTGCCGGCGATCAGGGTCATGACGATGTCGGCGTGTTGTTGGCGCCATGCACGCACCAGTCGAATCCAGGGGGCGTCGACCGGCGCGGCCCCGTGCACCAGGTCGCCCAGCACGAACATGCGCTGCGGCCGGTAGTGCGCGATCAGCGCATCGAGCCGGGCAAGGTCGGCCGAGGCCTGGCCGGTGGGCAGCACAATGCCCGCGCGGCGCAGCACCGAGCCCTTGCCAAAATGCACGTCGGTCACCAGCAGCGCCCGCTGCCGCGGCCAGTACATCGCGCGTTCCGCGTGCAGCGTCCAGCTGTCGCCGGCGATGCGCAGGCGTACTTCGTTCACCGGTCGGCAGCCGTTTCGAGCGTGGCGAGCATGCGTTCGACTCGGCTTTTCCAGTCATCGGCGTGCACACCCCCGCGCAGGCGTTCCACCCAGAGCGGGAAGGCCAGTGGGCTCAATCGAGGCGTCTCCACCCAGAGCAGCCGGTTGCGCGCGCAGCGGATCAGGCAGTCGCGCAGACGGGCGTAGTCCAGTTGCTGCTCCAGTACCTCGCGCTCGGCCTGCCACAGCAGCGGGTGGTCCGGATCGTGCCGGCGCAGCACGTCAAACAGCAGGCCGCTGGAAACCTGCAGCTGGCGCAGGGTCTTGCCGCTGCCCGGATAGCCGTTGAAGACGAGACCGGCCACGCGAGCCACCTCGCGAAACTGGCGCCGGGCCAGTTCGGTGAGATTGATGCTGGCGCGGATATCGCGCCGAAGTTGCCATGGGTGGAGCAACTGGCGCATCGCTTCGGCGTCCAGAGGCGGCAGCTTGCGCGCGGTGATCGCCAGGCCGTAATCGTTGATCGCGTAGCCATAGTCGGCCTTGGCCAGCTGTGACAGGCGATAGCCGACTACGGCGGCAAGGCCTTCGTGGGCCAGCCGTCCGGCGAACGGATAGACGAACAGGTAATCGCCTTCGCGCGTGTGGCAGCGTTCGACCAGCAACTCGTCGTCGGCCGGCACGCGTGACTGCAACCGCTGGATTGCCAGCAATGGTTGCAGGGCTTTCATCTCCGCTTCGGGCGCGTCCGCATCAGCCAGGGTACGCCGCAGCTCGGCGGAGAGTTCGCCGGACAGCGGCATGCGACCACCCATCCATCGCGGCACGCCGCCCTGGCGATTGGACGCCTTCCGCACGAACGCGGTCATGTCGCGCACGCGCACCAGTTCCAGGTGGCGGCCGGCGAACAGAAAGCGGTCGCCCTGGCGCAGGCGCGACACGAAACTTTCCTCCACCGCGCCCAGTCGCGCACCTTTCATGTAGCGCACCTGGATGCTGCCGTCGGCCGTGATGGTGCCGATCGACAAGCGGTGCAGCCGCGCCACGCGCCCGCTTTCCACGTGGTAGCGGCCGGCCTCGTCGCGCTGCAGCTTGTGGTACTCCGGGTAGCCAGCCAGCGCCGTGCCGCCGTGTTGCAGGTAGTCCAGCACGGCATCGAACTGCGCGCGCGGCAGCTGTGCGTAGGCGCGCGTGCCGCCGATTTCCGCATAGGCCTGAGCGGCCTCGAAGCCGCCGCCGAGCGCGCGCGTCAACAGATGCTGCGCCAGCACGTCGAGACAGCCGCGCAGCGGCCGGCGTGGTTCCAGGTGATGCTTGGCCAGCGCACGGCGGGCAGCGGCAATCTCGGCCAGTTCCAGCAGATGCGTCGGTACACACAGGATCTTCGACGGGAGGCCGGGCGCATGGCCGCTGCGTCCCGCGCGTTGCAGCAGGCGCGCCACGCCCTTGGGGCTGCCGATCTGGATCACTCGATCCACGCTGGAGAAATCCACGCCCAGATCCAGGCTGGAAGTCGCCACGACGCAGCGCAAGCTACCCTGGCGCAAACCCTCCTCCGTGGCAAAGCGCAGCTTGGGATCGATCGAGCCGTGATGGATCGCCAACGTTTCCGGCGGTTCCGGCCACACCGAAGCCAGCGCTTCGTGCCACAACTCCGCCTGCGAGCGGGTGTTGGCGAACACCAGCGCCGAGCGAACCTCCAGTACCGCCTTCAGCACCCGCACCAACTGCTTCAGGCCCAGGTGTCCCGCCCACGGGAAGCGTTCGTTCTCGTCGGGCAGGGCGGTCTGGATCTGCACACGCTTGTTCGCGCCGCCGCCGATCAAGACGCCTTCGCCTGCCAACGTGGCCAGGGCTTCATCGAGATTGCCCAGGGTCGCCGACAATCCCCACACACGCAGCGTGGGCTGGAGCGTGCGCAGGCGCGACAGGCCGAGTTGCAGCAAGGTGCCGCGCTTGTTGCCGATCAACTCGTGCCATTCGTCCACCACCACGCCGCGCAGATGCCTGAAGCGATCAGCCGCATCGGGGTAGCTGAGCAGCAGCGCCAGACTTTCCGGCGTGGTTACCAGCAACTCGCAATCGCCGCGGCGCAGCCTGGCGCGCTCGCTGCTGCTGCTGTCGCCGGTGCGACGCAACACGCGCCATGGCAGTTCCATCGCTTCCACCGCCGTGGCGAGATGTTGCGCGGTATCGGTGGCCAGCGAGCGCAGCGGCGTGATCCACAACAACTGCAGGCCGCGTTGTGGCCGCAGCACCGCGTCGATCAGTGGGCCGCCCACGGCGGCCAGTGTCTTGCCGGTGCCAGTGGGGGCGTGGATCAGCCCGTTGCGGCCGTCCGCCCATGCGCGCCATGCCGCGCGCTGGAACGCCGCCGGCTTGCGCTCGAGCGTGGCGAACCACGCTCGCAGGCGGGCCTCAGCCCGACGCCAGGCGGCGGAGGTCGTCGAGCTTGTCGGCATCGTCGATGCTCTTGTCGGTACGCCAGCGCACGATGCGCGGAAAGCGCACCGCCACGCCGGATTTGTGCCGGCCGGACAGCTGCACCGCCTCGAACGCCAGCTCGAACACCTGCACCGCCTCCACCGCACGCACCGGCCCGAAACGTTCGGTGGTGTGCGCTCGAATCCAGCGGTCGAGCCTGCCGATCTCCGTGTCGTCGAGCCCGGAATAAGCCTTGGCTACCGACACGAGCGCGTCGCCGTCCCACACGCCGAAGGTGTAATCGGTGAACAGGCCGCTGCGCCGACCGTGCCCGGGCTGCGCATACAACAGCACCGCGTCGAGCGTGTGCGGATCGACCTTCCACTTCCACCAGTCGCCGCGCTTGCGCCCGACCCGGTAGGGCGAGTCCAGCCGCTTCAGCATCAGGCCTTCGGTTTGACGCGCCCGCGACGCCTCGCGTTCGCGGGCCAGTGCTGGCCACGAATTGGCGTCGATCGATGGCGACATCATCACGCCAGGGTCGGTGCCTTCCAGCAATCTGGCGAGCAGGGCGCGGCGCTCGTGCAGCGGTCGCTCGCGCAGATCCGTGCCTTCATGCTCCAGCACGTCATAAGCCATGAAACGCACCGGCGCGTCGGCCAGCAGTTTGGGGCCGGGTTTCAGCTTGCCGATGCGCTTCTGCAGCGCGGTGAACACCAGCGGCAGCCCGGCGGCGGCATCCCAAGCCAGCACTTCGCCATCCAGTACCGCCTGCGCCGGAATCGAAAGCGCCGCGCGCTCGATCTCCGGGAATCGGCCGTCCAGGCGTTCCTCGCCGCGCGACCACAGCCCGACGCTGTCGCCGCGTCGCATCAGCTGGGCGCGAATGCCGTCCCACTTCCACTCGGCCAGCCAATTGCCGCGGTCGCCCAACGTCTCGACCTCATGTTCCACGGGTGAGGCGAGAAAGAACGGGTAAGGGCGGTCGGCCAGATGTTCGTCTTCGCCTGCGTGTGCCGCCAGCGCGGTCAAGGCCGCGGCGGAGGGCGTCCAGTCGCCGGTCATCCGGTGCGCGATCAGGTCCGTCGGCTGGCCGGACCATTGCGCCAGCGCCTGCACCACCAGCTTGTGCGACACGCCCACGCGCAGCGAGCCGGTGAGCAGCTTGTTGAGCAGAAACACCTGCGCCGGCAGCAACGCGCGCCACCAGTCCTGCAGTCGTTCCACTCGCGCCTCGCTTTCCAGCCGGCCCAGCTCGGGCAAGCGTTGTTCCATCCAGGTCTGCAGCGGCACCGCCGACAACTTGCCGTCGCCCGGCGGCAACATCAGCGCTATCGTTTCGGCCAGATCGCCGACCTGGGCGTAGCTTTCGTCGATCAGCCAGTCTGCGTAGCCCGTGGCGGCGGCCAGCGCCTGGCGCAGCTCGCCGGATTTGGCCAGCCGGCGCAACTTGCCGCCGCCCAGCACGTACACCGTCCACGCCGAGTCGGCCGCCGGCGCCTCGCGCAGGTACGCTGCGATCGCCTCGCGCTTGGCCAGCGTCGAGGTGGTGCGATCCAGCTCGGCATAGAGGGCGGCAAAGCGGCGCATCAGCCGTCGCTCTCGGCATCGGTCTCGCGCAAGACACGCAGTGAAAGCGCGTCGCGGCCTTGCTCGCGTAGATGGCGAATCAGCGTTTCTCCGTCGCCGTGCGTGACATAGATGCGGCTGGCCTGGCTCTGCTCGATGCTGCGCAGCAGCCCCGGCCAGTCGGCGTGGTCGGACACCACGAAGCCGCGGTCATAGCCGCGCCGGCGGCGGTTGCCGCGTATCTGCATCCAGCCCGAGGCGAAGCCGGTGGAGGCCTTGGCAAAGCGCTTCATCCAGGGCGAGCCGGCGGCCGAGGGCGGCGCCATGATCAGCTCGCCGGCAAAGTCGCGGCCGTGGGCGGACTCGCTAACCGGCTCGGTTGGCAGCATCGCCACGCCCGCCTCGCGATAGCGTTCCACCAGTCGAAGCATGGCGCCATGCAGGTGTACGGTGCGATCGGTACGCCGCGCCAGTTCGGCCAGGATGCGCTGCGCCTTGCCCAGCGCGTAGCAAAACAACACCGCCGGCACCTGGCGCCGCGTGCAGTCATCCCACCACGCCAGCAGCTCGTCGATCACCTGATCCATCGGCGGCCAGCGGTACACCGGCAGGCCAAAAGTGGATTCGGTGACAAACACGTCGCACGGCACCGGTTCAAACGGTGCGCAGGTGGGATCGGCTTCGCGCTTGAAATCGCCGGACACCACCACGACCCGGCCAGCGAGCTCCATGCGCACTTGCGCCGCGCCCAGCACGTGGCCGGAAGGGTGCAGCGATACCATGACTTCACCCATGGCAAACCGCTCGCCGTAGGCGTGGCCGTCGATCACTGAATCGTCACCGAGCCGCTCGCGCATCAGCCCGATGCCGGCCTGCGCCACCTGATAGCGCCCGCTGCCCGAGCGCGCGTGATCGCCGTGTGCATGCGTCACCACCGCCTGCGCCACCGGCAGCATCGGATCGATGAAGAAATCGCCGGCCGGGCAGTACAGGCCTTCCGGTCGGGGCTGGAGCAGGGGATCTGGCATTCCTGCAAGCTACGGACGCGCGTGTCAAAGCCACGACAAGGCTGGTATTCGCACAACCGGCCAGACCCTACGGCAGCGCATGGCCGCCCGGCGTGGCTAAAATGACGGATTGCCGCACCATCGCAGGAGTCACCGAGTGATCATCAAGCCCAAGGTTCGCGGATTCATCTGCATCACCGCCCATCCGGTTGGTTGCGAGCGCAACGTGCTCGAACAGATCGCGATTACCCAGGCCGCGGGGCACGACGCAGGGAAAGGTCCGAAGCGGGTACTGGTGATCGGTGCCTCCACCGGCTACGGCCTCGCTTCGCGCATCACCGCTGCCTTCGGCTACGGCGCGGCCACGCTGGGCGTGTTTTTCGAAAAGCCCAGCAGCGACACCAAGACCGGCACTGCCGGCTGGTACAACTCGGCCGCGTTCGACAAGGCCGCCAAACAAGCAGGCCTGTACAGCAAGTCGATCAACGCCGACGCGTTCGCCCACGAAACCCGGGCCAAGGCGATCGAGATCATCAAGAACGAGATGGGCGGCCCGATCGACCTGGTCGTCTACTCGCTGGCCTCGCCCGTGCGCAAACTGCCAGACACCGGCGAGGTGGTGCGCTCGGCGCTGAAGACCATCGGTGAGACCTTCACCAACACCTCGGTCGACACGAACAAGGACACCGTGATCGAGGCCAGCGTCGAGCCGGCCACCGAGCAGGAAATCAAGGACACCGTCACCGTGATGGGCGGCGAAGACTGGGCACTGTGGATCGACGCGCTGAGCGCCGCCGGTGTGCTGGACAAAAACGCCCGGACCATCGCCTACAGCTACATCGGTACCGAGATTACCTGGCCGATGTACTGGCATGGCACCCTGGGCCAGGCCAAGCAGCACCTGGACAACACCGCCAGGGAATTGCGCAGCCGCCATCAGGGGCTGCAAGCCTACGTCGGCGTGATGAAATCCGTGGTCACCCAGGCCAGCGCCGCGATCCCGGTGATCCCGCTATACGTGTCCATCGCCTTCAAGATCATGAAGGAGAAGGGCATCCACGAGAACCCGATCGAGCAGGCGAACCGGCTGTTCCATGACCGGCTGTACCGCGCGGATGGTGCGGCGCCGGCGACTGACGATGAAGGACGTTTGCGGCTGGATGATTGGGAACTGCGCGACGACGTGCAGGTGCCGTGTCAGACCATCTGGCCGACGGTCACCACCGGGAACCTGCGTGAGATCACGGATTACGCCGGGTACAAGCACGAATTTTTGAAGTTGTTCGGGTTTGATCGGGAGGATGTGGATTACGAGGCGGAAGTTGAGGCGGATCGGCGGTTTGATTGTTTGGAGGGGTAAGTCACAACATTCCTCGTGCTTGCACACCGCTTTTCTTCATGGAAATCACTTGTGACTGACATCAAGCGTTCTCCGCCCTTGTTGAGGATGGTGCATTCGTCTGCCAAAGCTCACGAGTCGTACATGAAGATCGGTGGATGACCGTCACCGAGGATAAAATTAGGCGACCGGATGGCAGTGACGGGATATTCGGCGTCGTCCACAAGCCAGATTTCCTGCTCATCATTCCGTTCGATGGGAACTGCTTCCACATGGTGCAGCAGTACCGATATCCGGTCGCCTGGCGCTTCTGGGAGTTTCCGCAGGGGCTTGGGAAGTCGACCCGGATGCAGCCCCCATGGTCGCGGCAGCGGCCGAATTGACGGAGGAGACGGGGCTGACGGCCGCGAACTGGAAGCACGTCGCACATTTCCACGGGGCGTACGGCTTCCCTGATCAGGGTTTCCATATGCTTCTGGCGACCGAACTCTCGCTCGGGACACCGCAGCGCTCCGTGGAAGAGCAGGACATGACCTGCCAGCGAGTGAGTCCGGACGATGCGTGGGCGATGGTCACGGCAGGAAAGATCAAGGATGCACCGACCATTGCCGCTCCCGGCCTGTTCGAACGGATGCGCCGTCAATAGCTTTTCCCACGTGCCGACACCGGCCAGACCACCTCGACCTTGCCCTGGCGCACGCCCACGTACCAGTCGTGGAGGTTGCAGGTTGGGTCGCAGTGGCCGGGGATGAGCTTCAGCTTTTCGTTGATGCGCAGGACGCCGCGCTTGTCCTCGAGCACGCCGTGTTCATCCGAGGCGCTGATGTACGCCACGTCGTCACGGCCGTGGACGACGGGCAGGCCGCTGTCGAGCGATTGCGCCTTGAGACCCGCATCGCAGACTGCCTGGCCAGGTTGGGCGCGGCTCATCACCGAGGTCAGGATGAACAACGCGTTCTCCCATTCGCCCTGGTCGATGCGCTGGCCATCCTCGTCGTGGATGCGCCCGTAATCGGCGTCCATGAACGCGTAGCTGCCGCATTGCAGTTCGTTGTATACGCCGGAGTTCGACTCAAAATGATAGGACCCTGTGCCGCCGCCCGAGACGAGTTCGGGTGGCAGCCCGGCCGCGTGCAGGGCTTCGACAACCCTGCTCACCCGGGCGATGGCGTCGTCGAGCCTGGCCTTGCGCTCCGCGTAACCTTGGAGATGCTGCATGGCGCCCTGATAAGCCTGCACGCCGGCGAAGCGCAGGGCCGGTGCGGCGGCGATGGCTTCGGCAATATCGACCGCTTCGCCGGCCGTGGCTACGCCGCAGCGGCCGGCACCGCAGTCGATTTCGACGAGGCACTCCAGCGTGCTGCAGCGCGTTTGCGCCGCGGCTGAGAGCTCGGCCACGTTCGCCACGTCATCGACGCAGACGGTGATCCGCGCGCCGTGGCGCGTCAGCCGCGCGAGCCGGTCGATCTTGGCCGGGTCGCGTACCTGGTTCGATACGAGGATGTCCCTTATGCCACCACGTGCAAACGCCTCCGCTTCGGACACCTTCTGGCAACAGACGCCCACCGCACCTCCCAGCGCTTCCTGCAGTTTCTGCACGTCGACCGATTTGTGCATCTTGCCGTGGCTGCGGTGGCGCATGCTGTGGGCCCGGGCGTAGCTGCCCATCTTGATGATGTTGCGTTCCAGCGCATCGAGATCGAGCACCAGGCAAGGAGTCTGGATATCCGCCTCGTCCATGCCCGGCAGGGCGGGGATGTCATAGCCGACTTCGAAGTCGGTGAAATCCGTCGATGCGTTCACGGAGCCTCCGGATGCTCGGAAACTGGTTGTGGGTTGGATAGCCGCTTGCGCGATGATGACACCTGCGCACCTGGTCCCGGCAAGAGGCCAACTAACTGGATCCAACCAATTGGGTCAGAACCCGTCCCCGTCTTTGGATTTGCTCGATTTGTTCTGAGGGAAACGGCTCTGAACCGGCTCCGATCGTCTCGCTCGGTCGACTCAGCCTCCGGCGCATCTGGGGCAGCGTGTCCAGCGAGAGGTCACGCGCGATCCACGTCCGCTCCAACCGAGCGCAGATCGCCCGGAGAAAATGAAAAAGGCGTCAGAAAAAAGGTTTGAGGGACAAATAGCACTTACCTGGCTGTAATTCCCTCAAGAGATTTGAATCTCGCGAGGGGCTTTTCACTGTCGAACGGCTGGTCAAGCGCGATGTTTCGTCGCCGAAATCGCCGCCTGGTCGGCCATTCGGACCGGTCTGTCCCAAGCTGCTTGCAAGCAATGCTTGAGGACGGCAGCCTGCACGTGCGCCACGAGCACAGGTGTCGCTGCCGTTGTATCTCGACGGTGGGGTCCAAAGGACAACGCAAGGTCAAGTCTTTCGCTCCCATGGTGGAAGATCGCAAAGGCGTCTGAAAAGTGGCCGCACTATCACGGACCTGCATGGCCTGAAGGCCGACCTTCTCGCGGCGCCGGAACATTTCGCTGGGCGCGTCTGCGGGCAGAAATCTTCCAACTGACATATTTAACCTCACCCGAGGTGGATCGACGATACCGTCGCGACCCCTTGATCAACGACATCGGAGACCACCATGAAACGACTTGCCATGCTTGTCTGTCCCGTGCTCTTTCTGGCGATCCCCTCGGTGGGCGCTGAAGCGGCAAGCCCGACGACGGGCGCCACGTCCACCGAGCAAGCCTTGTTCAGTACCGTCTCAAAGCTGGATATCGACTTTTTCAACGCCTTCAATCACTGTGCGTCACCGGCTCAACTGGAGAAGCACGCCAGTTACCTCGTGCCGAACCTGGAGTTCTACCATGACAAGGGCGGCGTCACGTGGTCGCGGCAGGACTACCTTGCCAACACCAGGAATAACGTTTGCGGCCAATTTCGCCGAAAACTCATCGCAGGCAGCTTGCAAGTCTTTCCGGTCAAGGACTACGGTGCGATCGAGCAAGGCAAGCAGAAGTTCTGCTGGCTGAAGTCAGGCAAGTGTTTTGGCGAAGCCCAGTTCTTGATCCTCTGGCACCATCTGGACAACCGTTGGGAGGTCACTCGCGTGTTCAGTTACGGCCATTTGCCAATCGAGTGATGGTCACAAGCCGGCTTGCTTTGAATGTGTTTTCCCTGCGGGCGACGCCTCTGCAGGTTGACCCTCACCGCCCGGAAGAGGGACGCCGGCGAAAAGGCGTCTGGACACTCCTCAATTTCGTGGCCTGGTTGCTACGGCGAATGCGGCGCGCAAATTACCCGGTGACACACGCCAGCCTCAGCCGCAGGCTGAACGCCGGCCAAGGCGCCATGCTGGCCAAAGGCTTCGCAAGCATCGTGGTCATTGCCACCAAGCGGGCTAAGTGGGTTTGAGCCCCTGACGGTCTCTGGAAATGGAAAACGCATCTGTTCATTTCGTTACGCCGCAGGTCAGAGCCCCCGAAACCCGGCGATGAGGACATGCCGCTTTTGCGGTTGCACCTGACGAGATCTCAAGGGATCAGGTCCCCTGCGGCCTTTGCGAGAAAACGTATCAAGGAAGAACTATCCATGTGTCGGTCGAGCCCGCTTTGCGCTATGTTTAGCGCCCGGAACATTCGACTCGGGGAATGTTGATGACACGTTCAATCCGTTTCGTGGCGGCGCTGCTTGTGGCTGGCCTGATATCCGTCGTTGCTGTTCATGCCGGGGATGCACGTCCGCAACAATATCCGGCACTGCCCAGCGAAACACCGGCGCACTTCATGCCGGATCATTCCAGTTTCGGCTACAGCGTCCGCGATGTGATGATCCCGATGCGCGACGGGGTGAAGCTGCATACCGTGATCATGGTGCCCACGGGTGCGCACGATGCGGCGATGCTGCTCACGCGCACCCCGTACGACGCCTCCAGCATGGTGACCGAAACCGTGCACGGTCAGCTCAGCGGCGACATGGGCAGCGCCCTGCGAGGCGATGCGGATGATGCACTTACGGGTTATGACAATGCGGTGCCGGTGATCGTGGAGGGCGGCTATATCCGCGTGGTCCAGGACGTGCGCGGCAAGTACGGCTCCGAAGGCGACTTCGTGATGAATCGTCCTTTTCGCGGCCCGCTCAACCAGACGCCCGTAGACGAGGCGACGGACACTTCCGACACCATCGACTGGCTGGTCAAGCATGTTCCGCAGAGCAACGGCAAAGTCGGCATTCTGGGCATTTCCTACGACGGCTACGAGGCGCTGGTGGGGATGATGAATCCGAATCCCGCGCTCAAGGTGGTGGTGCCGATGAATCCGATGGTCGACGGCTGGATGGGCGATGACTGGTTCCACAACGGCGCTTTCCGCCAGCAGAACATGCCTTATGTCTACGAGCAGGAAGCCACCCGCGACAACAGCGTCAAATGGTGGACCCGTTTCTACGATGACTACGATTTGTACATGCACTACGGCTCGGCTGGTGCCATGGGCCAGGCTTACGGCATGGGGCAGATAGGTTTCTGGAACAAGCTGGTCGAGCATCCGGCCTACGACAGTTTCTGGAGCGGGCAGGCGATGGACAAGATCCTCGCAAAACAGCCGCTCAAGGTACCGGTGATGCTTGTCGCCAGCCTGTGGGACCAGGAAGACAGCTACGGTGCCATGGCCGTGTACAAGGCCATCGAGCCCAGTGACACGGGCAACAACATGGTCTATCTGGTGATGGGGCCGTGGTATCACGGTCAGGAGATCGAGCCTGCCAATCACCTGGGCGCGATCCGCTTCGGCAGCGATACCGGCACGTATTTCATGCAACAGGTGCTGGCCCCGTTCCTGGCCCATTACCTGAAGAACGATGCGCCGCCCAACCCGGTCGCCCCGGTCACCATCTACCGCACCGGCGCCAACCAATGGGAACAGCTCAAGTCGTGGCCGCAAGGCTGCGCCAGTGGCTGCGACATCAAGCCCACGCCGTTTTACCTGCATGCCAATGGCCTGGCCGATTTCACCGCGCCGACCGCCACCGAGAGCGCCGAGACCAGCTACGTTTCCGATCCTGCCAAACCGGTGCCGTTCCGCGCGCGGCCGATCCAGCCATCGGGCTACAACGATGGCATGACCTGGTCGCAATGGCTGGTCGACGACCAGCGCCCGTTCTCCGGCCGCACCGACGTCGCGAGCTTTGAATCAGGCGTGCTTGACCATGACCTCACCATCGCCGGGCAGCCGAAAATGCACCTGGTGGCCTCTACCAGCGGCACCGACTCGGATTGGGTGGTCAAGCTGATCGACATGTATCCGGATCAGGTCGCGGCCGAGCCGAAGCTGGGCGGCTACCAGCTGGGCATTGCCATGGAGATCTTCCGCGGCCGCTACCGCACCAGCTTCGCGCATCCGCAAGCCATCCAGGCGAATGCACCGCTGTTGTATGCGTTCGACCTGCCGACCACCAACCACGTGTTCCGCGCCGGTCACCGCATCATGGTGCAGGTGCAATCAAGCTGGTTTCCGCTCTACGATCGCAACCCGCAGACTTTTGTGCAGAACATCTTTCTGGCCCAACCCGCTGATTACCAGAAGGCCACCCAGCACATCTATCACGCGCCCAACGAGGCCAGTTATGTCGAGCTGCCGCTGGTGGCCAAACACTGAGGACGCGCGTGCCGCCACGCCATGATGGCGGCCGCGTGATGCTGCACAGGAATCCGGGAATACCTCAGTGTCGAACCTGGCGCCTCAGCAGCTTTGGAACGATGCAGGGCAGCCCCAGGCAAAATCAGCGCATCGAAGCAATGGAACCCGCTGCCGGGAGTGGCCCTGTCCGGGAAAGGGGTGTCAGGGGCGGTTTCTTTTGCACTTCGCGACTTCCACCGCGACGTCCAGGCGACTAGATTGTCCCTGACACCATTGCTGGAGGCGCCAATGTCCTATCTGATCCAGTCGTTGGCGCCCGGAGAGGCGATCGTGGCGATGTTCAGGCTGCACTGGTCGATGTGGATCAGGTTCTGGATCGTGGTCGTGCTCGGCCTGGTTGCCGTGATCGCATTTCATGCGGCGCACGTTGCCTGGGGAACCTGGGCGGCGTTGGCTGCAGCCGTTCTGACCGTCGTTGTGGGCGGTTACCAGTGGTTGTGGCTGCGCGGGATCGAACAAGGGGTGACCAACCGGCGGGTTGTGCGCAAGACCGGCATCGTTTCACGCGAGACGACCGAGCTGCGGCTGGCTTCGATCGAGACCGTGGACCTGCGTCAGAGCTTCTGGGGCCGGATCTTTGGATACGGCAACGTGGAAATCACGGGCCGCGGCGAAACGGCAATGGTCCTGGACCGCATCGCCCACCCTGTCGACGTGAAACGCGACATTGAAAGCGCGTACTCCGCGCACATAGAGACCCAAGGACCCGACAGCAGACGTGACCAGAGCGCCGGGAATCTGGATCCTTAGGGATGCTGTTCGCGGCTGCATCCCACCCAGCCGAGGGCAAGAAATCCGGTGTTAGTGCCAGAGTACCGATTCTGTCCACGTGGAAGCCCCTGATGTCCTCTCGCACCGCCTCATGCTCTTGTGGTCAATTGGTGGCGACTACCTCGGCCGAGCCCAGCCGTGTTTCGGTCTGTCACTGTCTGGCATGCCAGCGCCGGTCGGGTAGTGTGTTTGCGGCACAGGCGCGGTTTCCAGCCAGCGCGGTCACGGTCAGGGGAAGCGCAAAGCAGTTCGTTCGCGTCGGCGACGAAGGTGGTCGCGCCACGTTCAATTTTTGTCCGCATTGCGGCGCCACGGTCTACTACAGCATGGAAGGTCACGCGGAGAGCCTTGTCATCCCGGTCGGTGCATTTGCGGATCCGTCCTTCCCGGCGCCGCGTTTCTCGGTGTACGAGGAGCGCATGCACTCCTGGGTGAGCATGCCCCGGGACATGGACCACATGGCCTAGCGCCGACCCTGGCACCAAATCGAACTGGGAAGCGCGTGATTACCTTGTATTGATTGGCTTCGTCATCTTCATCCTGCTGTCCTTTGGCAACCGTCCCGTAACCCTGGGGAAACCGACATGAGCTTGCGACTTGCCTGCCTGCTGCTTGGTCTCTGTCCGCTGCTGGCAGCGGCGGCAGCTCCGCCTGCTGGCACCGAATACGACCTCATTATCCGCAATGGCCACATCATCGATGGCACCGGTTCACCGTGGTATTCGGCGGATCTGGCGATAAAGGATGGCCGCATCGCCGCGATCGGCCAGCTGGCCGGTGCGCATGCTCAACGCAGCATCGATGCGCACGGCATGGTGGTCGCGCCCGGATTCATCGACATGCTGGGGCAATCGGAAACCAGCGTCCTGGTCGATCCGCGCCTTCCATCGAAGATCTACCAGGGCATCACCACCGAGATCACCGGCGAGGGCGAATCGATCGCACCGCTCAACGACACCATCCTCAAGGCGATGCAACCCGGGCTCGACCACTATCATCTCAAGGCGGACTGGCGCACGTTCGACGGCTACTTCGCCCGGCTGCGCAAGCAGGGTATCGGCATCAACATGGGCACCTACATTGGCGCCACCACGGTCCGGGAGATGGTCATCGGCTACGCCAACCGCGCGCCCAGCGCGGACGAACTCAAACGGATGCAGGCCATTGTCGCCGACAGCATGCGCCAGGGCACGATGGGGCTTTCGACCGCGCTGCAATACGCGCCGGCTCCCTACGCGAGCACGGGCGAACTGATCGCACTGGCGCAGACTGCGTCCCACTACGGAGGCATCTATGCAACTCACATGCGCAGCGAAGGCAACGGCGAAATGGCCGCGCTCGCCGAGACGTTCCGCATTGGCCGGGAGGCGCACATTCCGGTGGAGATCTTCCATCTGAAGACATCGGGCAAGCCCAACTGGGGCAAGATGCCAGAGGTTGTCGCCCGCATCGATGCGGCTCGCGCAGACGGCATCGACGTTGCCGCGGATACTTACGCCTACACCGCCTGGCAGAACACTTTCTCGGCGATCATCCCGCCGTGGGCACATGACGGTGGCGACAGCAAGCTGCTCGAACGCCTGCGCGATCCGGCCATGCGCGCCCGCATCCGCAAGGACATGACCACGCCGGGCGCCCACTGGGACAACGAGTGGCTTGCCATCAACGGCCCGCACGACATCCTCATCAGCGTCGTCACAAATCCACAGCTCATCAGATACCAGGGCATGCGCATCGACGAGATCGCGAAGCAATGGCACGAGGATCCCATCGACACGATCATGGATTTCCTGATCAAGGACAATGCGGCAACCTCGGTGGTGATCTTCGGCATGGACGAGCACGACGTGGAGCTGGCCCTCAAACAGCCGTGGGTGTCGGTGGACAACGACTATTCCGGCACCTCGCCGGAGGGAATCCTGGGCAAGGATCACCCGCATCCGCGCGCCTACGGAACATTTCCGCGGATCCTGGCGAAGTTCGTCCGCGAGCAAAAACTGCTCACCCTGCCTGATGCAATCCGCAAATTCAGCGCGCTGCCAGCGCAACGCATGCACCTCAATGATCGTGGCGTGCTCAAGGATGGAATGTGGGCGGATGTCGTCGTGTTCGACCCGCAGACGGTCCACGATGTCGCCACGTACGAGAAGCCCAACCAACTATCCGTCGGCATGCAATACGTCCTCGTCAACGGCATCCCGGTCATCGACGACAGCAAGATGACCGGCAAATTGCCGGGCAACGTGTTGCTGGGGCCTGGATATGCGGCGCACTGAAGTGATCGCCGGAAGTCGAGCGAGCATGAAACCGGGAGGGAGACGAGCCAGCTCCGTTTGATACTTGCGTGGTGCAGCCATCGGATTGCGCTCAGCAGCGCGTCGGCCTCCATTGTGGCCGCTGGTCCTGGGCGCGTCGTGCACGCGATACTGCCGCAGGGAAATGTCCTGCGCCTGAGTGCGCCTCACCGTTGGAGGGACACCATGAAGACACGTCGCGAGTTTTTGGCCCGGGCCCCCCTGGGCCTGCTGGGTCTGGCCGTGGGAGCGCGCAGCCACGCCGGCAGCGCCGGCGACCTGAAGCCCCCGCCGGGAACGCCTTCCGCGTTCAACACGGCGCCCGCGGTGGGGCCGGAGGTGACCGCGGCCACGTTCGCCGAGGCGGAGAAGCTGGCGCAGGTCACCCTTTCGCCGCCGCAGCAGGCCATGGCTGCCGCAAACTGGCGCACGTCGATGGCGAGCATGCTGGAACGTCGCACCGGTCCGCGCATTGTCGCCCTTGAGGAAAGCCTGGCACCGGCCACGGTGTGGAATCCCACCTTGCCCGGTCAGACCTCCGGACCGGCCCGCGATCACTTCGCGCCAAGTCAGGCGGACCCCGGTGCGCTGCCTGCCGGGGACGAAGACATCGCTTTCGCCACGGTGACGGACCTGTCCCACTGGCTGCGCACGCGCCAGCTCAGTTCGACGCGGCTGACGCAGATCTATCTCGCCCGCATCAAGCGCTTCGATCCGCAACTGCGTTGCATCATCACCTTGCTCGACAGGCAGGCGTTGGAGCAGGCGGCCCAGGCCGATCGGGAGATAGCCTCGGGCCAGTATCGCGGTGCACTGCACGGGATACCGTGCGGCGTGAAGGATCTGCTCGACACCGCCGGCATTCGCACGACGTTTGGCGCCGCGCCGTTTCGCAATCGCGTGCCGGACGAAGACGCCACGGTGGTCAAGCGCCTCCGCGAGGCGGGCGCCGTGCTGCTGGCCAAGCTCAGCATGGGTGCGCTGGCGCTCAATGACATCTGGTTCGGCGGACAGACCATGAATCCGTGGTTGCCCCAAGAGGGTTCCTCCGGTTCCAGCGCCGGGCCTGCGGCAGCGACCGCCGCCGGCCTGGTTGCGTTTGCGATAGGAAGCGAAACCGGTGGCAGCATTGTCAGTCCGTCCATGCGCTGCGGCGTGACCGGGCTGCGTCCGACCTACGGCCGGGTGCCGCGAACCGGCGCGATGACGTTGTGCTGGAGCCTGGACAAGCTCGGTCCGATGACGCGTTCGGTGAATGACACGATGCTGGTGCTGCGGGCCATCACGGGTCCGGACGGGATCGACGTTGCCAGCGTGCCCAGCCATCTCGACTATGTGGCGGACGCTTCCGTCAGCGGTCTCAAGGTAGGCTACTTTCCGCGCTGGATGGACGAAGACCCGGCGACCGAAGTTGATCGCGCTTCGCTGCAGGCGCTGGGCAAGCTCGGCATGCAGTTGACCAAGGTCAGCTTGCCCGACTGGCCTTATGACTCGCTCAACCTGATGCTGTTTGCCGAGGCGGCGGCGGCGTTCGAGGAGCTGACGCTCAGCGGGAGGGCTGACCAGCTCACCATGCAGGTACCCGATGCATGGCCCAACCTGTTCCGCGAGTCGCGCTTCCTCTCCGCGGTGGATTTTGTCCAGGCCGATCGGCTGCGGCGCAAGGTGGCCATCGAGATGGCGCGGGTGATGGCGAGCGTGGATCTGCTGCTGGTACCGTCGCTGCGCGACGAAATGCTGGTGATCAGCAACAACACCGGCCATCCGTCGCTGACTCTGCGCACCGGTTTCGTCGAAGTGACGCAAGCGCGCAGCGACTGGGCTCCGGATCCTCGGCACCCGCTGCCCACGTTCGCACCGCCGCGGCGGGTGCCGTATGGCGTGACCTTGATCGGGCGCCTGTTCGACGAGGGCACCATCGCACGCGCTGGTCTGGCGCTGGAGCGGAAGATGGGCGTGGCAGCGGCGCGACCGCCGGGATTTTGAAGCAAGGCACTGGTTGGCGTCCTTTTCCTTCGGCTGTCGCCCCGGTTGCGCTGCCGGCCGTTGGTGACACCTCTCGAGAATCTGCCTGCGTTCGGAAGCAAGCCGCTGGAACGGGCGGGGGCGATGCTCCCGACTGTCACACTCAGCCGACGCGACTGTGGTTACCTTGGCGGGGTGGGCTGATACCGCGCCACGTTGACAAGGATTGCAGGTATTTCCATGAAGATCGCTACGCTGTTATTGATGAGTTTGCTCGCATCGCCGGCATTTGCCTCGAATCCTGCCCCAGTCAGCTTCACGCCGGTGGCGGGTTTCGGCGGAACAAGCGAAGGCAACGGCACGCTCAAGCTTCTATTCGGCAAACCGCGCCTGTATCACGTGCAGAGCGATGGCCACGTCCTCGCCAACGGCACGTTTCGGCTCGATCAGACGGTGCTGTTCCAGGGAAAGCCACCGAGGCATCGCCACTGGATACTGACCACGGTCGAACCAGGTGAATACAGCGGGACGCTGAGCGACGCAGCGGGCCAGGTGGCCGGGCATACCGACGGCCCACGTCTGACGTTGAGCTACCGACTCAAGGGCCCGCTGGTCATGCACCAGACGCTGGAAATGAAGCCTGACGGCACGATCGACAACGTGGGCAGGATCACCTTGCTCGGCCTCCCGGTGGGACATCTGCAGGAGACCATTGCACGCAAGGCATCGGCCCGACAGCCACATCCATGATCGTGGTCGCGCCATGCGTGGCAGAGAAAATATCTGGCAACGCGCCAGCGACGGTCATGTCACTTGCGCCATGCCGCAGGCACGGCCTTGAGTCGATGCACGTTGCCGGCCACGCGCATTCAAACGGAAGCAGGACCAGCTACGTGTACGGGCGTTCCCGGGCGCGAGCAGGATCAGATGGGCAATGGTGCGCCTGTCCTGTTTCATGCAGAACGAAGCCTTGCTCCGCGGCGGCTTGCTGAAGCACGGCCGGGACGGCATCCCCATTGGGCGATGTCTGGTATCGATGGTCAATGCGCACGATATCGTGGAGATCGCGGCAGCCTGGTGGCTGCGCCGCGCACGTGCGCGAGGCACCATCGCCGCGCGAGGTGATCGAAATCACCGGGCCGGAAGCGCTGACCGCCGATGCGCTTGCGACGATCTGATCCGGCGTGCCCGGTCACCCGGTCACTTGTGGCGGAAATGAAGTTCATGCCCCCAAGGTTTCATGGCCGGTGGCATGCCGTCCTGGTCGGCTTACGACTTGCGCCTCATGCTGGCGCGTTTTCACACCGATGGCGTGGTCGGCAAGTCGCACGCCGCCCCTATCCTGACGGGCTTGCCTGGCCACGCGCCGCGCAGCCAGCGTGAATTCGCCGCGGACTTGGCGAACACATGGCAGCCGGCCTGACAGATCATCGTAACAAGTGGAGCCAAGCTCACAACCAACGACTTCAACTTGCAGAGGAGCCAATGCGGTCAGGCGTTCACTCTTGCAACCAGCTCATGGCCTCGTCGCGCTCGTCGTAGTCGAATTTGCGCAGCTTGGCCAGCATCAACGGATCAAGCACGTGGTCGGCGAACGTGCCCATCGGGCTGTCGGTGACCAGGGCGATCTTGCTTATCTTGTCGTGCACCGAGTTGACGAACTTCAGGTGTGCGAACAGGGCGCCCACGCTCTGCCAACCGGGGAATCGTCGGCTGTGGATCAAGATACCGCGAAGCCGGTCATGGTCCACGAGATAGTCGCCAATCGTCTTGCCGACTGCCTCGAAATCGTCCTCGCTCAGCGCCTTGTCCGCGACAGGCTCCAGCACCAGGATGCCGACGCCGGTATCCAGCGTGATGCCGATGCAAGCGCGCTCACGCTCGCAGACCCATTCCCGGGCAACCTCATAGCCGGCGCTGCCGAAGTGTCGCAGTTCACCGGGTGAAAACAGACCGAACAGCTTGATGGCATTGTCCAGCCACTTGATGTCGCTGACGATGGCCATGCGCGCCCAGTGGCCAATCCGGCCCAGGCCCAGCCGCAGATCCTGCCATACCGCACCCGCTTCCATGCCCTTCCATGCGCCTTCGATGACGCACAGAAAGTCGAGCTTGTGGTGTCTTTCCAGTTTCTCGTTGACGAGCGGAATGAGCTGACTCTCGTAGTCCTCCGCGCGCAGCTTGTCGTTGATCCTGATGCCGATCACGTGATCCGGAAGTCCCTCGATCATGGTCAACATGTTGCTGTCCCTCCGTTGTTGCGCTGAATGGCCCGGGCTGCCAGGCGGTCAGTGTACTGTTTCACGTGATTCAAGCCATGCAGCCAACTGTTCCGAACAGACGTCAGGGACCTGGCACCTTTTCACAGCACTGACGCGGACTCGGCCAGGTGGTCGTTTACCATGGCTGCCAGCACAGGATGCGCGATGTACAGGATCTCGAACAGTCCGGCGGCTTGCAAGGGAACGGCCAGATTCAGCACCTCATTCTCCAGCCGCTGACGTATGGGCTCGTCGGTTGCTGCGAGCAGTTCGCGCGAACGGGTCACGAAGAGCGCAAGTTCTTCGGTCGGAAGCGCCGCTGGAGTGGACTGCAGCGGGGCGATCCCTGCGGATTGGGCAGGTCGGACCGCCGTCAAATGGGTCAAATGGGCAGGGCCGTCGAGCAGGAAGCCACGCGGACGCAGCACTTGGCAAGCATCCGCCAGTCGCTGGAAAAGCGAGCCGGCTGGGGGGCGGAGCAGATTCATCGGCATGGGTTGGACCTTCTGCAATCAGCAGGCTTCGGTTGGGTGGGCGTCGTCACTTCCATGATTGGCATAGCGCCGAGCCTCTCACCCCGGGTCGAGATTCACTGAGGGTGGGCTTTTCAAACGGTTCGACTTGCGGTGATGTTCCCGAACGCACGGGCTTTTTCAGATCAAGGCATGTAGAGCGGCCGAGGGAGCCGCGATCACGGTCACACGAGCTGACCGGGTTTCATGCGGGTCACTGGGTATGGGGCGCCATTGAAGCGCTCCAGCACCATCGGTCTTCTTACAGAAGCATGGTTGCCAGCGTCGACACGCATATCACGAAGCAGATGGCGAAGAGGCTGTCAACATGGCGGTCTCGAATTTCATGACGCTACTCCGTTGACGAAAAAATGGACATTTCGCTGACGGCGTTGCAAAGCACATGCCAACGATTGCCATCGGTGAAACAGCTCATTTCAAGGCTGTTTTCGGGCCCGGCGCAAACCTGCAACAGTGTCCGCGGACAGTTGTGCGTGCTGTCCGGACAGTGCGCCGAACGTCTTCGCTCGGACTCGCATTACTGATGGCAGGACTGGTCGTGGAGGGATTCGCGCACTGCCGGGCGAATCTGCGTGACCACGCTGCACTATGCCGACGTCGGCCGCGGCGACCTGCCGTTGCATTCGCCAAATGGCCAGGACGGCAAGCGCCAACGAGGCCGTCTCACGCTGACCCTGGTTCTGGCTCCCCTTTCGACGACCGCACTGGTCATCCTATCGGGGAGGCGGGGAGGGCGATGTCGCCAAACGCGTGAGCTGGCGGCTCACCCAGCCGTAGCCCGAGCGCTGGGCGTCGGCGTTCAGTGCATCACGCGACGCCTTCGCTGCCGCGTGGTCGCCATCTCGTTCCAGCAACCGTTGGGCAGCCAGCCGCGCTTCGAACGCCAGTCCCACCCAGCGGCGTTTGGTGGCATCGTCCGTCAGCGTGCGCAAGGTATGCATCGCGTTCGGATCAGCGCCGGTCACCCCGGCGAGTTCGGCCAACGCGATATCCAGTTGGAAAACCTCGGCGCGTTCGCTAATCCGGCCGCGCAAATCACGCGCAGCCTTCGCCGACTTGTCGCGTGCGGATGTATCGCCAAGCGCCGACTCGCACAGCGCCAGCAAGGCGCCGGCAGTGGCTTCGCCTGCGGCCTCCTTGCTCGCCGCCCAACCCTGCAACGATTTCTGCAGCGTCGCGCGCGCGTCTTCCCATTGGCCTTTCCCCATCGCGATCTGACCAAGTTCCAACTGGGCATTGGCGACGCCGAAGCTGTCTTTCGCAGCGATCGCCTGTTGCTCAAGCCGGGAAAAAGTGACGGTTGCCTGGTCGAGGTCGCCCTGATCGAGTGCCACCTGCGCGCATTCGAAATCGGCGAGCGCCGCCTGCGATGCATCCTTGAACGCGCGGGCGCCAGCCTGCGCCTGCATGCACATGTCGCGCGCCTGGTCCAGCTGGCCGCGCATGCGCAACAAATCCGCGTAGCTGGCCTGCGCGAACACCAGATGCGTTCGCGAGCCTGCCTGCCGATCCAGGGCGATCGCCTCGCCGTACATTGCGGCAACGTCGTCACTGGCTGATTCATCGGAAAGCACGGTGGCCAGACCGGTCAGGCTCCACGCCTGGCGTGCCGGGTCGTTGGTTTCGCGTGCGATCTTCAATGCCTGCCGCAGCGCGGTTTCAGTGCCATCGCGATCACCGGCATCCCACAGCATGCGTGACAAATCGTCATAGATCGCTGCCTGGCCCGACAGATCGCCGATGCCTTGATAAATCGTCATCGCGCGCTGATAGGTTTCGCGCGACGCAGCGATGTCGTTGCGTCCGTTTTGCAGATTGGCAAGGTTCTGCCAGGCAAGTGCCTCCCCGTGGGGATTGTCGATCCGGCGGTAATCGCTCGCCGCCTGCCGCAGCAGGGGCTCCGCCTGCGCGTCCTGGTCCAGTGCCATGCCGAGTCTGAGTTCCGCGGCGGCGATCAGGCCCGATTCGCCACGTCTCTGTGCGAGTTGCAAGGCGCGTCGCGCATGCCTGACGTACGCCTGCGGGTCTGCGCTGGAAGAGGCGATGTTTGCCGCCGCCAACTCGACGCGCGGGTCGGCGTCGAGTCCGGGCAAGTGGCGCAAGGCTGCCAGCGCCGCATTCGCCTGGTCATGCTTGCCCGCGCTTGCGAACGCAAAGACCAGTTGCAGGCGATAGTCCGGATTGCGAGGCCGCAGCGAAACGAGCTTTTCGTAGGCCGCCACTGCCTGCCCATGGTCGGCTTGCAGTTCGAACTGCTGAGCCTGGATCTGCAAGCGGTCTTCGTCCGGCAAGCCGGTGGCGTAGTGCAGTGCCTGACTCGATGCAGCGATTGCCTTCGCGCGGTACCCGAGCATGGACCATGATCGCGCCAGATACGCATACGCAGGGGCGTAGCCTGGCGCCTGTGCGATCGCCTGCAGCAACTCGTCGCGGGCACGCGCAGGGTCGTACTGGTCCAGTGCCTGCAACGCGAAACCAAAGTGTCGCGCCACCTCCGAAGTCGGCGGTTGCTCGGCCGCAACCTGTTTCAGGACGACGGCGCCTGCCGTCTCTTCGCCGAAGCGATTGCGCAATTCGCCGCCGATTTGCGCGACCAGTCCGGGCAGCGCGTCGACCGCTGCCTGGCGCGAGATCGAGGCAAACGTCTTGCCCGTCACCGCATCCTGGACAGTGAGGTCGACGCGAAGATGCGGTGCGTCCGGCGTACCGGAAACCAGGTAGGCACCGCTCAGCACATAGTGCATGCCCAGTCGTCGCTGCAACGTGGCGAGACTGGGTGATGCATAGCCGCCAGCCTCCGGCACTGGCAGGTCGGCCCTGGCGGGTCGGACCAGCTCTTCGGCAACCGCATGCAGTTTTCCGTTGACGGCGAGTTCGGTTGCCAGCATCTGCTCGAGCGCAGGACCCAGCCAGGCATCCTTGGCGTTGCCGGACAGATTGTTGAAATCCACGATGGCCACCGCGCTGCTATCCGAAATGGCCGCGCTCCCTGGCACTTCGCGTTGTGACTGCCACGCCCACCATCCGGCCGTCAGCAAGCCACCGATCAAGAGGACGAGCAAGGCCGGGACCAGGACCTGCCACCGCAGCACATGCAACCTGTTCGCTGCGCTGGCGGGACCGGGGAGGGTTCGCGATCGCGCATCAAGCCGCGGCGACTCGCCCGGGTCGACAGGTAAAGATGGCACCGTCGGCTCGTTGTCATTCACCACACCCGCGCCGTTCACTGCATTTGCGCAAACGCTTTGCACGGCTGCCACGAAACGATAGCCGAGCTTGGGCACGGTTTCGATGTAGCGGTTCTCGTCCTCTCCGTCACCCAGCGCACGACGGATCAGCCAGATGTGTTTGGTGAGGTTGGATTCGTGCACGAAGCCGCGCGGCCACAGCGCGGCCATCAGCTCGTCCTTGCTCACGACGTGGCCGGCTCGTTCCACGAGCAGGACAAGGGTCTCGAACACCTTCGGCGTCAACGTGACCGGCCGCCCGCGCACGAGCAGCCGATGTTCGCGCGCATCCAGCTCGCAATCGGCAAATTGGTAGAGTGGATTTCCCTGCGCGGACACGGCTTCGGTTCTCTGCAGCCAAGGCCGCAATTCTGCCAGAAAAAGGCCGGCCCACCGGAGCGGGCAGACGAGGCCCGTTCGGCTGACTTGCGCGAATCCGGCCTCCCACTGCCAGGGACGCAGCTCGCCGTCTTCCGGACCGGCAGGCGGGCGCGATGGGCACCCGCAGACCGCGGATCGACCGGAAAAGCCTTAGAAGCCACCTGCTGTGGTCGTGCCGATATCTCCGGACCATGTGCGTCAGAGCGCCCCGTCGCCGGGATCACTCCTGACCGCAAACGGCGCTACACAAGCGGCCAGAAGGGGTTCCGACGCACCGGCAGGAAATCTGCCAGAAAAATGCCAGCGAGACGGAGACGACCTGAGGGGCGGCAGCGCAGATGCTGACCACGCTTTCAAGACCGCCGCGGATCCACCTCTCAGAGCCACGACTCGAACCATGGACCGCGGCGCATCCCAGGTCAGTCCGACGACCCCGCCGCGCCCAGCGGGCCTGTCACCGGACAAACACACCGCTGGAAAGGAAGGACGCTCGCCGTGAACTGCGCACAATGCCAAAGCCCCAATGTCGACAGCGCCCGGTTCTGCACGCAATGCGGCTCAGCGCTTGCGCAAACTGCGTCGCCCGCTGCAGCGATGCCGATCTCTGCGGCGCCTGCCGTCCCGGTGTCCGGCAACGGCAAGACCGTGCTGATCGTGCTGGCGGTGGTGTTCGGCTTGCTGCTGGCCCTGGCGGTCGGCATCTATGCCGCTTTCCGCACAGTCGTCAACAAAGTGAGCGCACTGGCCAATGGCGACGTGCAGAGTACCCAACAGTCCCGCGATGCCTCCGCCAGCGCGGGTGGCGATCAGCAAGGTGCGCGGGCCACTGGCAACGTGATCGGCAACATGCTTGGCACAGATGCCAAGGGCAAATCGGACATTGGCAACGCGCTGAACAACATGGTCAAGGCCGGAGGCCAGATCGAGCAGCACGACAAGGCCAGCGGCAACATCGGCGGTGTGCCGGATGCGTCAGATACGCAGCAAGCCATGGGCGCCGCGGGGGGGTTGCTGAGCGCACTGGGAAGTTCGCTCGGTGGTGCGCACCGTCACGATCCGGTCGATTTTCACACGCTGGAAGCGCTCCTGCCCTCGGCCCTGCCGGGCATGCAGCGCGCCGAGCCGCGCGGAAGCTCCAACCAGGCCATGGGCATCAAGACCGCCTCGGCCGACGTCGACTTCCACGGTCCGGACAACGCGAGCATCAACGTCTCGATCAAGGATGCCACAGCAGTTTCGGGTCTCGCCGGCCTGGCAGCCATGGCCGATGCGGACGAATCCGAGCAGGGCGACAGCTACGAGAAGAACGAAAGCATCGACGGCCACAGTGTGCACGAGAAGTGGGATGCGCAGGGCAGGCATGGCCTGTTGTCGCTGATCGTGGCCAGGCGTTTCGGCGTGGATCTCGAGGGCGACAACGTGGATATGGCCGCATTGAAAAGCGCACTCGCCCAGATTGATCTCGGCAAGCTCGAATCGATGAAGGACGTCAACCCGCAGGCGCAATGAACCGGAACCCGGAGCAACCGTCATGACCCATGCTCTCACGAGGACCGCAGTCACCCTGCTGTTGATTGCGCAGCTTGCCGGCTGCCAGCACGGGGAAGCCGCGGCGCCGTTGCCTGCGCTTGACTGGCACACCAGTCCTCTGGATCTCAACCTGCGCGGCATGAATGGCAAGACCTACCTGTTCCGCTGCCCGGCCGGCAAGCCGACGCCTGCAGCCGTGACTGGCAGTGGCGTCTATACCGATGCGTCGTCGATCTGCGCCGCCGCCGTGCATGCGGGGGAGATCGACTCGACGCGGGGCGGGCTGGTGATGATCCAGATTCTGCCGGGTCAAAGCGACTACCGCGGAACGATGCAGAACTTCATTCCCAGCCAGGCCTACACACAGGCGTGGGGCGGCAGTTTCGCGGTCTTGTCGCCATCGGAGTTCCACGCGGAAAGGCCCCGGTGAGAGCGCGGCGCATCCAGATCAATCCAGCCGAGGGCTTCAAGAATCACTTGCATGAAATTCGCAACGTTCGTCGAGGCAAGCGCGACGTCAACCGGCAGAGGTTCTGTCAGCGCCACACGCTGCACACGATTCGACCAACCAGCGGCACGCACAGCAGCCGTTCGTCAATCCTCTTCCCCTAATAAACCGGAGCAACGAATGTCCATGTCACGTTGGCAATTGACCGTTTGCACGCTCCTGCTCGCCGCATCGGCCGCGATGGTGCACGCCGCGAGCGTCGTCAACACCACGGGCTTGCCGGACTATCCCGGCGCAAGAACGATCGTCATGGACAACGTGTACCGCGGCGATGCGTTGGGTCGTACCTGTATCCATTACGCGTCCGAGACGCCGGACGAACTGGGCAGGGTGGAAGCCTGGTATCGCGACCACATGGCAGGCGCCAGGGAAACGCCGGTCAACTCCGACAACATGTATGGCCACTGGTTCGCGATGAAAGGTATCAAGCTCGAACGCGGCCACGACTTCGCCAACGTTTATCGCACCGCCCGCCAGAAGAGCACTTCCGTTGAACTGTTCAAGTGCAAGGGCTGAAAGCCCTTACCGGCGATCAACCCGCACATCTCGAGGTCGCTCCCCATGCATCGTTCCGTATTCATTCCCCTGTCGATCGTGCTGCTCGGCGCGACCGCGCTCGCGCAAAGCGTGGTCGCACAACCTTGTCCTCCAGGCTACCGTGGCACGTACCCGAAGTGCATACCATCCCCCGCGGCCACACACGCCATGAAGGCCGTGGTTCAGTACCACGGCGGCGAGACACGGAGCGCGGGCCATGTGGCATACCCCAACGAACAAGAAATGGTCGACTCGCGCAGGGGGAGACCAGCGGCAGGTGGACCGCGCGAAACCCACGCCACCGGAGCCGAAACGCGCGCGATCATCTTCGTGGGCGGCAGGAATGCCATCAACTCGCAGCCGGTCCCGCCGGGCCATTCGCCCGATACATCGGCAATCAATTCCCAGCCCGTTCCACCGGGGCACTCGCTACGCCGGATCCCGCATCCCGCCGCGCCGATCGAAACCCTCGGCCACTGACCACGCGTGGAGAGGGATCACATGAAAACTTTCTCGAAATGGATGATGGCGCCGGTCATCGTTGTCTCGTTCGCTGCGTGCTCGCAGCGCGGAGAGAACGCCAGTGCCGCCGCATCAGGGACAGGAACGACACCCGTCGCGGGGGCTTCCGGCGGCGAGTGGGCCAGCAACGGTGCGACGGCCTGCGAAAAATACCTGACGGCGGATTTCGTCGCACAGATATTTTCGAAGGCGGATGGCCAGGCCAAACGACTGTCCGGATGGTCATGCAGTTATCAGACATCCGGCGCGAGCATCGATATCACCTTGATACATGGCGACGTCGCCGCGTTCGAAGCCGATCAGAAGAACCTGTCCAGTCCGGTGCCGCTGTCGGGCGTTGGTGACAAGGCGGTCAACAGCGCGACGGGCGTGGAGTCTGTCAAGGGCAACCGCATGTGCGACATCGGCGTGACGCCACCGTTCGGCAACAAATTGCAGGGCGAAGCGCTGGCACAAAAGCTCGGCGAGGTCTGCAACACATTGTTCGCGCTGCCATGAACGCGGCGCGCACTCCTTCCATCTGCAGGAGCATCCCCATGGTTCGCAATCCGGTCCTTGTTCTGCTTGTCGCAGCACTGGCCAGTGGCTTCCCGCTATTTGGCACGGCGGCGTTCGCGCAAGGCCCAACAGGCGGCCTGAACCTTCCCGACGACTTCCCCGTCCCTGCCGGGCTCGGCAAGTGCAAACCGTTGGTCATTTCCAGGGAAGTCATATGCCAATGGCACAACGTCGATCAGCACGCAACGTATGTCTTCTACCTCGCGGCTCTTCCCAAGGCCGGCTACATCCTTCTCCCTGGTGCGCAGGAAGCCAGGACGCCGACGTTCTATATGGCGGGGATGGGCTTCAAGAAGGGCACTGTACAAGGCGCCGTGACCATCGACCGCGACAGGGACCTGAAGGTGCAGGTTCTGCATGGCCCGATTCGGTAAAGATCCAAAGGATTGGGCCAACGCAGGTCATGGCGTGAGCAACCGCGTCAGGCCTTCCTGCGAAGTGGCGCATCGCCTGATTACGCAATCCGCACGAATGCAATGGCTCCTTCCATCAGTTGAGGACACTGAAATGAAATCACGACCCGTTCAACTTCTGCCGTCCTGTGTGCTTGCTGGCATTTGTGCACTGGCGTTCGCGGCCCCTGCTCTTGCGGACAATTCCTGCGATGCGCCTTACAGCGCGGTCGTCAAGTCAACGCAGACGCCGCGTCACGTCTACAGCACGCGTACCCACAGCGCACAGGAAATGCAGGACTCCGATCACTTCAAGCGGCTTACCGGCAAGCCGACGTACTCCAGCAAGACGGAAATCAGCGAGTCGATCGTTCCCGGCGGTGCCTTCGACTACGGAACCGTAAAAGGCCAGTGGAAGCGCCAACCCTCCTCAGCCAAGGACAACCTCGAAATGGCGCAGGACAGGCTCAACGCCCACGAAGATACGTGCACCCTGGTCGGTGACCAGACCGCCGATGGACAGTCGGTGACGGTTTATCAACTCCACCGCAAGGGTGCTGATGATCACGCCGACACGCAGCTGCGAGTGTTGAAATCCAGCGGCTTGTTCGAGGGCCAGACGACCAAGTGGCCGGGCGGCTCGAGCATCGTGACCCGCTACGACTACAACAACGTGCAACCGCCCGCCAATGTGAAGTAGCCAAGCCATTGCCACGAGGACAGACCATGTCAATCATCAAAAAGCTGTTTCCGGCAACATGCAGTACCGTGCTCTTCTGCCTCGCTGGTTGCTCACCAGCGACTGCCCCATCTGCCGCGGTCGCGGGAGCGGCCACGTCGACATCAGTCGGCCATGCGGCAGTTGCTGGAAGCGACGATGACGACGATGCGCCCATCACGCACATCGATTGCGGCAAGATCTTCAGCCCTGCGGACGTTGCCGGCATCTTGAAGGGAAATGTCACCATCAGCGTCTATACGATGCGGGACAACGCCTGCCATTTCGAATCCGCCGAGGGCGGAACGTTCAACCTTTACAGCGGCAAGGGCTTCACCGAGCAGATCGAGTGGAAAGATGGCTTGGCGAACCGGAATGGAGACTACAAGCCGCTGACCGGCGTGGGTGACCAGGCGTTCTACCGCAACGGCGAGTTCCAGAGCAGGAAAGGAGACTACTACTGCGCGATTTCCGGCAGCGGTGGCAAACCCCCGACCGAGGCGGTGGCGCGCCAATTGGGCGCCCTGTGCAACAAGATCTTTGCCGCACGCTGACAACGTCGCATTCCATGGCAACCGGAGAAAACCATGTCACGCCATCATGCCATTGCATTGGGTGCCTTCCTCACGCTGGCCGGCGGCTTCAGCCCGACCGCCGCGCACGCCGCCAATGCCTGCGATGCGGCATATCAGGCCGGGATCAAGTCGATACAAACGCCGCATCACGTGTATTCCACCACCACGCCCCAGGGCGGAAAGCCACGGATTGGCGAGGCGATCTTCGACGGCAAGAGCGAATATCTGTTGTTCCACGGCAAGTGGAGGCGCAGCGCGATGCCACAGCAGGTCATGGTCGAAGCGGCGCAGGAAAAGCTGAAAATGCATCCGGATACCTGCATCCTCGTCGGCGATCAGATGGCAAATGGCCATGCGGTAACGGTTTACAAGGTACACGACAAGGAAATGGACACGGATCAGACCGTGCGCATCCTCAAGTCAAGCGGGTTGATGCAGGGCGCAACGGCGACCAGGGATGGTGCAACCATCGAAACGCGCTACGACTACGACAACGTGATCGCGCCTGCGGGCGTGCAGTGAACAATCCACGGTCAACAAGGAGAGCTTTCATGACGAACCGATACGTCATTCCCGCCACGGTGCTGGCACTCGCTGCATCCATCGGCACAGGGCCGGCCCACGCCAGCGATGCCGCATGCAAGCCGGTGTTCGATGCCAAGGCCAAACAGACCACCACGCCCAATCATCAATACATGACCGAAACCGCGGCGACGCACGCGGCTCCCGAGAAAAGCGAAATCATCTTCACGTCCACGGCGATGTACATCAACGTCGATGGCACCTGGCAGCGCCGCGCCTTCGACGCGCAGAAGGAACTCGCCGACCTGCGCGATGCTGCCCGAGCCAGTCATACCACCTGCAGGTATCTGCGCGATGAAGCCGTCGGCAGCGAAGCCGCGGCCGTGTACGCCACCCGCGACGAACAGGAAGGCGGCACCCATTTGGACTCGCAGTTGTGGATTTCCAAATCACGCGGTCTGCCGCTCAAGCAGACTATCGACGTGGACGTCGGCGGCAAGTTCGGCAAATCCCATCAGGAAGCGCGCATCGATTATGCCAACGTGCAAGCGCCGGCCGGCGTGCGGTAGCTGATTCACTCATACACAGGAGAGCAAGATACCGCAGCGGCGAGCCATCCCGCGGTCGTTCTTCTTCGCACTGGCCGGCGGTCTGCACGCGCCCACGGCAGATGCTGCTGATCCGTCGTGCAAACCCGTTTCGGACGCCATGGAGGAACACGTCGGAGCGCCCTGGCACGAAACGGTCGTGGCGAACGGCAAATCGTTGGAGAAAATCTACACCGCCAGTGACTTGCATGTGCGCAGCATCGGGCACCTGGCGAGGCTGCTGGCGGACAGGCCATGCACGCCAAGGAACGAATTTCGTCGTCAGCGCGAAGCAGGCACGTCCAGCTTTTCGTTGTCCATGTCTGGCGACCCGGAAAGCCATTGGCCGTGCTGCGGGACCGTGGAAAGTCTTTTCATCAACCGGTAGCCGAACTCGACGGTTTGGTGGA
>JBDTEG010000083.1:0-53225 GCA_039922695.1 Rhodanobacter sp.
GCAAGGCCGGTATAGTGGTTCGGCATGGGCATCGTGACAGTCGAAACCTGGCTGCGCCTGGTGGATCAAACATGTAGTTTGCCACAGGCCGCCGGGCGGCGATGCCCAACCGAACTTCCCGATTCTCTGGAGTCCCCATGTCCAAGACCCTAATGTCTCGCGTGTTGCTGATTGGCCTCGCCTTGCTGCTGCCGACCATGGTCGCGCACGCCGAGGACCCACCGCTGGTACGGGCGAAGAATGCGGTGACCGTGCTCAACGAGATCATGCAGGCGCCGGACAAGGCGATTCCGCGTGACCTGCTGCAAGATGCCAGGGCCATTGCGGTGATTCCCGACATGCTCAAGGTCGGCTTCATCTTCGGCGGCCGTCGCGGCGAGGGCCTGATCTCGGTGAAGAGCCCGAACGGCACCTGGTCCAATCCCAGCTTCATCACCATGACCGGCGGCAGCGTCGGCTTCCAGGCCGGCGTGTCCTCGACCGACGTCGTGCTGGTGTTCCGTACCCAGCATGGTGTCGACTCGATCGTGCGCGGCAAATTCACCCTCGGCGCCGATGCGTCGGCGGCGGCCGGCCCGGTCGGGCGTAGTGCCAATGCGTCGACGGATGGCCAGCTGAAAGCGGAGATCTACTCCTACTCGCGCAGCCGGGGACTGTTCGCCGGCGTGGCGCTGGATGGTTCGGCCCTGCGCATCGACTACGATGCGAATGCGCAGGTGTATGGCGCCGGCATAACGCCGCGACGCATCTTCGAAGGTGGAGTCACCAACGTTCCAGCGCCGGTGGTCGATTTTCGCGATCGGCTTGAGGAGTACACTTCGAAGTAACTGTCGGCGCGATTTGCGCCCGCTTGACTTGGCCGAAACGGGCCTAGAGGTTGATCATGGGTTTTGACAGCATTTGGCATTGGGGCATTCTTCTGGTGATCGTGTTGCTGCTGTTTGGCACCAAGAAAATCCGCAATCTCGGGCCGGATCTTGGTGAGGCAATCCGCGGTTTCAAGAAGGGCCTCGGTGGCGACGACGAGGCGAAAAAGAAGGAAGAGGCCGAGGCGCGCCGCAAGGAGGCCGAGCAATTGCGCGCCGATCCCAAGCCCGCCGACCAAACCAGCACGCAGAGTCAGCGCGACTCCAGCGAAACCCGGTAGGCGCCCGGCGGGCGGCGTGCGGCGATGATCGAGTTCAGCCTCGGCAAACTGGTCCTGCTCGCCCTGATCGCGTTGATCGTGCTCGGTCCGGAAAAGCTGCCTGGCGCGGCACGCACCGCCGGTGCGCTGCTGCGGCGCGTGCGCAATGGTTGGGACGACGTGCGCGCCGAAGTCGAACGTGAGCTCGAGGTCGAGGAGATCCGGCGCGCCGCGCGCGAAGCGGTGGCACAGGCTGAAGCAGCCCGGCAGGAGGTCAAGGATGGCCTGAATCAGGTGCACAGGCCGGTGGCCGAACTGGTCAGCGAGGTCACCGCGACGGAGTATCCGGCGCACGGGCAGGTGACTGAAGCCGTGGACCCGGACGATGCCAATCCCCAGGCAGAGCTGCCGCTGGGCGAGCCTGTTTCGCCGACACGGAACGTAGCGCATGACGACGCCTGAGTCGGACACGCCGGAAGCGGCAGCGGACGGCGACGATCTGCAGCAGGGGCTGTTCTCGCATCTATTGGAACTGCGCACGCGCCTGCTGAAGTCAGTGGCCGCACTGGTGCTGATCCTGCTGGCGCTGGTGCCGTTCGCCAACCGGCTCTACACCCTGTTGGCCGCCCCGCTGGTTGCCCGCTTGCCCGAAGGCGCGCACCTGATCGCGACCGGCGTCACCAGCCCCTTCATCACGCCACTGAAACTGGCCTTCTATCTGGCCCTGTTCATCAGCATGCCGGTGATCCTCTACCAGCTCTGGGCGTTCGTCAGCCCGGGGCTGTACAAGCATGAGAAACGGCTGGCGCGACCCTTGCTGGTGGCGGCGATGGCGTTGTTCTACCTGGGTTGTGCGTTCGCCTATTTCCTGGTGCTGCCGGCGGCGTTCCGTTTCCTCATCGCGGTGACGCCAAGCGGGGTGGAGATGATGACGGATATCAGCCAGTACCTCGACTTCGTGATGCTGATGTTCTTCGCGTTCGGCCTGTGTTTCGAGGTGCCCGTGGCAGTGGTGATCCTGGCCGCGATCGGGGTGGTGGACCTGGAAAAACTGCGCAGCGGGCGGCGCTATGCAATCGTCGGCGCGTTCGGTGTTGCCGCCGTGATCACGCCGCCGGACATCACCTCGATGCTGATGCTGGGCGTTCCGATGTGCCTGCTGTATGAGGTGGGTGTGCTGGCGGTGCGCTGGCTGATCAAGCCCGGTTCATTGAAAGCCGACGCCGGCTGAGCGCAACGCGCGCTACAACAGACCGATACACCCGGCTCAATACAGGTCGATCGGATCGACATCCAGTGACCAGCGCACCTTGCGCGCAGAGGGTAGCGAGGCCAGTGCCCGCTGCCATGGGCGGAGCACGCCGCGCAGCACGTCGCGACGATCCGCCTCGATCAGCAGTTGCCCGCGCTGTCGCCCCGCGCGCAAGGCCATCGGCGCGGGCATCGGGCCGGCAATCTGCAATGCCCGATCCGGAAGCGCGGCGCGGGCCGCAGCGAGAAACTCGTCGACCGGCTCACGTCGCGGCGCCTCGGCGCGCAACAAGGCCTGATGACTGTATGGCGGCAACCCGATCAGGCGCCGCTCGGCGAGAAGATCGCGTGCGGCTGAGGCGTAGCCGTGGGCGAGCAGGTTGCGCAGCAGCGGGTGATCCGGTTGGTGCGTCTGCAGCAGGACGCGGCCGGGCTTGCGTGCACGACCCGCACGGCCAGCGACCTGAACCACCAGCTGCGCCAGACGTTCCTCGGCGCGGAAATCCACGCTGTGCAGACCCTCGTCGACGCCGACGATGGCGACCAGGGTGAGGTTGGGCAGGTCGTGCCCCTTGGCCAGCATTTGCGTGCCGACCAGGATCGCCGGCTGCCCGTTGTCCAGCGTGGCCAGCATCTGCTCGAACGCATCCTTGCGCCGGGTGGTCTCGCGATCCACACGCAAGACGGACACGTCAGGGAAGCGCTCGACCAGGGCTTCCTCCAGCCGTTCGGTGCCCTGGCCCTGCGCGGTCAGCTCGGTGCCGCCGCAAACGGGACACTTCGACGGCAGCCGCTGCTGGTAGTCGCAATGGTGGCAGATCAACTGGCGGCGCCCGGCGTGCAGGGTCAGCGGCCGCTCGCAGCGCGGACATTCCGCGTGCCAGCCACAGGCATGACAGAGCAACACCGGCGCATAGCCGCGACGATTGCGGAACACCAGGGCCTGTTCGCCGCGCGCCAACGTGTCGGCAACCGCCGCCAGCAGCGCCGGTGACAGGCCGTGGTCCAGCCGCTGGCCGCGCATGTCGATGATCTGCACCTGCGGCGCCCGCACCGCGCCCGGGCGCGCGCGCAGGTGCAGGCTGCGGTAACGCCCGGCTTCGACATTGGCCAGCGATTCCAGCGAGGGCGTGCCCGAGCCCAGCAGCACCGGCACGCCCAGCGCCCGCGCACGCACCACCGCCAGATCGCGGGCGTGGTAGCGAAAGCCGTCCTGCTGTTTGTACGAGCCGTCGTGTTCCTCGTCGACGATGATCAGGCCGGCCTGCGGCAACGGCGTGAAAATGGCCGAGCGGGTTCCCAGGATCACCCGCGCGGTACCGGCGCGTGCGCGCAGCCAGGCGCGCGCGCGGTCGCCTTCGGACAGGTTGGAGTGCAGCACTTCCACCAACACGCCGAGTCGGTCACGCAGGCGCCGGACAGTCTGCGGTGCCAGGCCGATCTCCGGCACCAGCAGCAATGCCTGCCTGCCTTGCGCCAGTACCTGCTCGATCAGGGCCAGGTAGACCTCGGTCTTGCCGCTGCCGGTGACGCCGTCGAGCAGAAACGGCTGGAAGCTGCCGAGGCTCGCACCGATCGCTGACACCGCCTGTTGCTGTTCATCGCTGAGCTTCGGTGCGGTGGACGAAGGGGGCCGGCGGTTCCGTGGTGGCTGTTCACTGCGTTCGACCAGGCCGGCGCAAGCCAGTCGGCGTGCCGCCTCGCGCCAGCCGGGCTGGTGTTCGTTCAGTTCCTGTGCACTCAACGCGCCCTGCGCCAGCCGGGCGAGCAAGGTCTTGCTGCCACCGCGACGACGACCCAGCTCGTGTGCGCTTCGCCCGGTCCGGGTCATCGACCAGAACTCCTCGCCGATCGTTGGCAGGGGCCTGGGCTCGCGCAGCGCAAGTGGCAGTGCGTTGGCGCAGGCCTCGCCGGGGGCACCCAGCCAGTAATCGGCGGCCCAGGCCAGGGTCTGCATCAGTTCGGCGTCGAGCAGGGGTTCATCGTCGAGCACGCGCAACGCCTGCTTGAGCCGCAGGTTGTCCACCGCTGTCTCGACATCGGCCGCGACCACCACCCCGACCATCCTGCCGCGACCGAACGGCACCAGCACCCGGCTGCCCGCGCGAGCTTCGCCCGCGTCGGCAGGCAGGTAGTCAAACAGGGTGTGCAGCGGCACGGGCAGGGCGACGCGAAGAACGGCCGGCATGGTGACCTCGATGGCCGAACAGTGTAACCGAGCAGGCTGCCTCGCCCTGGCGCAGCATCGGGTGCCCGCCAAGCTCTCAGTTGCGCGTACTTGTTGTCCGGACGTCGAGATATTTCGGGTAAGTCACTATCGCCACGGACTTTTCGAGCTTATCCACAATCCCTGTGGATAAGTCTGTGGATGCGGCGGGGAAGGGGGCCGGGGAAGCGCGCCGTGGCGCGCTCTTCGACGGCGTGGGCACGTTTTCGTCAGGTAAAAAAACCTTTCGAATTCAATACGTTGGAAATAAGCATCAGCTCGCGTTCACGCAGTCGTCAAATGGCTTGCGGGCCGCTTGACAGTTTCTTCACGCTGTGCAAAACCTGCCACCAGACGCCGTGCACGACGGATTTTCTGCCTCACGAGTCCACTGGCCGGGGCTGCGACGTCATTCCGCCAAGCCCAGCACACCTGCGCCCAGCACGGCGATCCCCAGCAACCAGCAGTAGCACCAACCCACGAACAGGTACTTCAGCACCGTCATTGGCCAGCCTTGGCAATAGACACGCTTCTGCATGATCAACAAATAGATCGCTGCCCACAGCCACAGCGCCGCTGTCAGCAGGCTCAGGGGGGTGGACAGCCATGGCACATGGGGCGTCAGTGCCGCCCCGATCAGATGGACCAGCGTGCCAAGCAGCAAGCTGAGGAACAGGAAGGCGTGACTGTGCAAGGCGACAATCAGATGCTCCACGTACAAGCGGCGCTTGAACAGGTAGACGACCTTCAGCAGCAGCGCGAATACGGGAAGCATGAAGAACATTGTTCCGGGCAGCGCCGCAAAGACCTGGCCGATCAGCCGTTCGTTCACGGCGGAATGGTCGCCCGGGCCGCTCATCGCCGCGAGATTGTCATGCATGCGGGCCACTGACAGATTAAGGCGCTGGTTGAGAAAATCAGGCAGCCAGCCCAGCTGGATCGGGTATTTCTGCGTGTTCCAGTGCTGGTCGAACGGGTTGCGCTGCTCCCATTCGGCAGGCCGCCGGGTCTCGACCGGAGACTTCGGGATGTCCTCCAGCCCGGCAGGCATGACCGCGGTCTTGTCGCCCAGCTCGATGCGTCTCTGCATCGCCTCGCGCATCAACTGCAATCGTGCCTTGTCCAGTTCCTGGCCCGCCAGCGTGCCCACCACGGGGATATCCCGGGTGGGGGCCAGTTGGGCCAGCTGTTTTTTCAGCAGCCGATCCACCTCGGCAGGGGTTTTTGCGCGCTGGAAGCTGGAACCTTGCACGTTGACGTCGGGCACGAACATCACAAAGCCGCTGTCCAGCGCCAGCGGCAGCACGAAGAACGCCAGCAGGCACAACGCGAACATCAGCCGGAACGGCGACAGGTAACGCATGCGCCGGCCGGCGAAGTATTCCAGGGTGAGGAAACCGGGGCGCAGGAACAGCGGGGGCAGCGTGTGTATCACGCGACCATCCACGTTCAAGACCAGGTCCAGGGTGTCCTCGACCATGCCATGTACCGGCTTGAGCACGCTGTGCACCGACTGGCCGCAGACATGGCAAAACTCACCCTGCAGCAGGGCGCCGCAGTTGGCGCAGTGCAGTTCGGTGGGCGCAGACAGGTCTTGCGTCATCGGGGTTCCCGGGCCAGTGCAAGGCGCCGCCGATCTTCGCACACGCCCCGCGCGGCGTCGCCGTGACCGATGGCTCAGGTAAAATGCGCGGCCCTGGAGTCTGCTGTGTCCATGAGTCCATTCCGTCCCGAGCGCACCCACCTGCTGCATGAAGTGCGCGCCACCGTGCGCCTCGCGCTGCCACTCATCTGTGCGCAGCTGGCGGCGATCGGCAGCAATGTGATCGACGCGGTGCTGGCCGGGCACGTCAGCGCGCACGTGCTCGGCGCGGTGGCGGTCGGCGCCAGCATCTGGTCGCTGGCGATCGTCAGCGGGATCGGCATGATGATGGCGGTGCCCCCGTCGGTAGCACAGCTGGATGGCGGCGGCAGGCGCGCGGAGGTCGGTGCGGTGTTCCACCAGGCCGTATGGCTGGCGCTGGGCATGGGCGCGTTATTGTGGTTCGCGGTGCGCCATGCGGCGCCCCTGATCGATCTGATCGGTGTGACACCGAGCCTGCGCCACGACGTGCAGAGGTTCCTGCTGGCGATCAGCTGGGGCGCGCCGGCGCTGACCTGCTATTTCGCGCTGCGCGGGCTGTCCGAGGGACTGTCGCTGACCCGGCCGTCGATGTATTTCAGTCTGGGCGGGTTGGTGCTGCTGGTGCCGCTGGGCTATGTGCTGATGTTCGGCAAACTGGGGATCCCGCCGCAGGGGGCGCACGGTTGCGGCGTGGCCACGGCGATCGTGCTGTGGCTGGAAATGCTGGCGTTCGGCTGCTACGTGATGCTTCGGCGCAACTACCACGGCCTGGGTTTGTTCGAGCGCTTCGAATGGCCCGACCTGCACCGGATCGTCCACCTGGTGCACATCGGCTTGCCCATGGCCGTGACCCTGCTGGCCGAGGCCGGTTTGTTCGTGGCCACGGCCCTGATCATCGCCACCCTGGGCGAAGACGTGATCGCCAGCCACCAGGTGGCCATCAACATCGCCTCGTTGTTTTTCATGATCCCGCTCGGGCTGGCGATGGCGATCACCGTGCGCGTGGGCAACGCGGTGGGCCGCGGTGACGAGCGGGGCGTGCGCTATGCGGGCTTCGTGGGCATCGGCCTGACCCTGATTACCCAACTGTTCTCGGCCAGCCTGATGTTGTGCCTGCCGTACTACATCGCGGTGCTGTACACGCATGACCCCAAGGTGATTACCCTGGCCGCCCAGCTGATCATGCTGGCCGGCTTGTTCCAGTTTTCCGATGGCATCCAGGTCGCGGCCAACGGCGCGCTGCGCGGGCTGAAGGACACGCGCGTTCCGATGGCGATCACCCTGTTTGCCTATTGGGCGGTCGGCATGCCGGTGGGCTGGTGGCTGGCCTTCCACCACGGCATGGGCGCGCGCGGCATGTGGGTGGGCCTGATCGCCGGGTTGTCGGTGGCGGCCGTGATGTTGTTCACGCGATTCTGGCGCAGTGCCTGGAAGCAGCGCTGGCGTCCGGCCGGCATGACCGCGCCGGCGTGACCGGCTACGCTTGGCGCAAGACTTCAGGAACCCGTCCATGACACCACCGATGCCGCCGCCACTACGCCGTCGCAACACCCTGCATAGCCTGGCATACGGCCTCAACATGACCCGGTTGGTCATCATCAATCTGGTGTTTTTCGCGTTCCTGTTCGTCATTCTGCTGTTGGTCGTGGCAACCACCGTTTCGGACGATGGCGGCGTGCAGCAAGACAGCGTGCTGGTCCTCAAGCCCCGCGGGCAACTGGTCGAGCAGTACAGCATTGCGCCCTTGCAGCGTGCGCTGTCCGGGCTGTCCGGGGATGACGTGAATCAGGTGCAGTTGCGCGATGTGGTCGGGGCGATCGACGCCGCGGCGAAGGACAAGCGGATCAGCCGCATCCTGCTGCTGCCGGGCGATCTGCAAGTGGGTGGATTTGCGGCCCTGCGCGAGGTCGGTGCGGCGCTGGATCGCTTCCGCGCCGCCGGCAAGCCGGTGATTGCCTGGGGCGTGAACCTGGACCAGGGGCAGTATTACCTGGCCGCGCACGCCGATCGTCTGCTGGTCGACCCCCAGGGCGGCGTGATGCTCACCGGTCTGGCCAACTACCGGCTGTTCTACAAGGACCTGCTCGACAAACTCGGCGTGGACGTGCACCTGTTCCGCGTCGGCGAGTTCAAGAGTGCCGCCGAGCCGTACATCCTCGACCATGCGTCGGTCGAGGCGAAACAGTCGGACAGCTACTGGATGGGCGGTTTGTGGGATGGCTATCTGGACCAGGTGGCGAGTCTGCGCAAGCTCGATCCAGCCACGCTGCGCGATGATATCGACAACCTGCCGCAGCACATCGCCAGCACTCGCGGTGACCTGGCCCAGCTGGCGCTGAACGAGCATCTCATCGACGGCACCGCGACCCGCGCCCAGCTGGTCGCGATGATGCGCGAGCAGGGTGTGCCTGCGGGACGCAAGGACCAGGGTTTCCGCCAGGTCGGTCTGGAGCGCTATGCCGCCAGTCTGCCGCGTGCAGGCAAACGGCTTGCACCCGGTGTGGCCATCGTTGTGGCCGAGGGCGAGATCGTCGGTGGCAAGCGCCCGCCTGGCGCGATCGGCGGCGAATCCACCGCGGCGCTGATCCGCGCCGTGCGCGAGGACAAGCGCAGCAAGGCGCTGGTGCTCAGGGTCAATTCGCCCGGCGGCGAGGTCTATGCGGCCGAGCAGATCCGCCGCGAGGTCGAGTTGACCCGCGCAGCCGGCATCCCGGTAGTGGTGTCGATGGGCGATGTGGCCGCCAGCGGTGGCTACTGGATCTCGATGGACGCCAACCGGATCTACGCCGAGCCGGACACCATCACCGGCTCGATCGGCATCTTCGGCATGTACTACACGGTGCCGGGCACGCTTGCCAAGCTGGGCATCCAGAGCGACGGCGTCGCCACAGGCCCGATGGCCGGTGCATTCGACATCACCCGCCCGCTCGACCCCAAGGTCGGCACCGTGATCCAGGCCATCATCGACAAGGGCTATCGTGATTTCGTCGGACAGGTCGCCAAGGCACGTGGCAAGAGTTACCCGGCGATCGATGCGATTGCCCAGGGTCGCGTGTGGACCGGACGTCAGGCACTGGACCGCGGCCTGGTCGATCAGCTCGGCGGCCTGGACGCCGCCGTGGCCGAGGCGGCCACGCTGGCCAAATTGGGCAAGGACTACCCGGTACGCTACGAGGAAGCGCCGGTGAGTGGTTTCGAGCGTTTCCTGATTGACATGAACGACACGGCCAGCACGCAGTTGCTGCAGTCCTGGGGTGTGCGCCTGCCGCGCTGGTTTGCCCAACTGCCGGCGCTGGCGCCGGAGCTGCAGCTGCTGCGCCATGCGAAAGCCGGAACGCCCAACATCTACGCTGATTGCCTGTGCGCCCCGCGTTGACGGACGACGGGTAATGCGGCTATTGCTGCTGGGCCTCGATCTGCTTGCGCTGCTCTTCGGCGTGCTTGTCGACTATTTTCTGCACGTCTTTCGCGCGCTGTTCGTCTGCCTTCAGCGCGTCGAACGGTGTGGCGACATCGGCGGCCTTGGCCTTAGGCTCCGGCGGCTTGCTGGAACAGGCAGCCAAGGCAAGCATGGCAAGTGCACACAACAGGATCGGCAGCGGTTTCATCGCGGTACTCGTGGCCGGTGGACTGCCCGAGTGTCCCGCCACGGCGGCGCGCCGGCAAGCCTCGCGCGCGAGCGGGGCGAGGTTGCTAAGCTCAGCGCATGAACCGCCTTCCCAACGGCCGCCTCGACGCCTGGCACCTGCACGGCCATACCGCCCTGATCACGGGCGCCAGCAAGGGTATCGGCCTGGCGACCGGGCGCGAGCTGGCCGGACTTGGCGCCGAGTTGCTGCTGGTGGCCCGCGACGAGGATTACCTGGAGCAGGTGCGGGTGGAACTGGCCGATGATTTTCCCGAGGTTTCGATCATGGCCTTTGGCGCGGACGTGACCGAAGCGGAGGATCGCCTGGCGATATTCGACTGGATTGCCGACCTGGGTGCTTGCGTATCGCTGCTGATCAACAACGCCGGCGGCAACCAGCCGGGCGCCACGCTGGACTACCACGAAGACGACTACCGCGCGATCTTCGAGCAGAACCTGTTCTCCGCGTTCGAAATGTGCCGCCTGGCGCACGCGCAACTGGAACAAGTTGCCAACGCGGCCATCGTCAACGTGGGCTCGGTGTCGGCCATGACCCATGTACGCACCGGCTCGCCCTACGGCATGAGCAAGGCTGCGCTGCACCAGCTGACCCGCAATCTGGCGGCCGAGTGGGCGGTGGACGGGATTCGCGTCAACGCGGTGGCCCCGTGGTACATCCGCACCCAACGTTCGGAGCCAGCGCTGGCCGATCCCGACTACCTGGACGAAGTGCTGGATCGCACGCCACTGCGGCGCATCGGCGAGCCCGAGGACGTGGCCGCGGCCATCGCCTTCCTGTGCCTGCCGGCAGCTGGTTACATCACCGGCCAGGTGTTGGCGGTGGATGGTGGTTTTCTCAACTACGGCTTCTGAGCTCTGCTGGCTTGACTCCCCAGGGCCGTGCGGGCCAAGCCCGGTCTTTTGTCAGATCTTGAGGGAATACTGCCGCAAGAACGGCGGGCAGTGCCGCCCTAGGCCGGGGGGATTGCAGGTCGGGCACGGCCCGCTGGCTCTTCTGCATCAATATGAGCTCTGACCAGGACACAGACCCACGTCAAGACTCAGAACCCGGCATCGTGTTCTTCGGCGGCAAGGCCCAGCGTCACCGCGCCTTCGCCCACGTTGACCATGCCGGTGATGCTCATCGGCGCCTGCATCAGCTCCACGCCGCACTCCTGACATGCCTCGCGCAGCCCGGCGTAGCCGGGTAATTGACCGAGGATGTCCAGGTTGCCGCCGTAGCTCACGCACACGACCGGCACCAGCAGGCCATCCCTGACCCGCTTGGCCGCGTAATTGAACAGCGCCTGCGCGGCCTGCTCAAAGCCGCGCACCTTGCCCACCCGGCCGGTTTCGCCACGAAAGCAGCGCAGGATCGGCTTGATGTCCAGCGCCGAACCCAGCATGGCCGTGACCAGGCTGACGCTGTGATCGTTCTTCTTCCTGGCGCGGGCGCGCAGGTAATAAAGATCGCGTGGCAGCATGTAGCCGAAACTGTGGTTGGCGATATGCAGCAGCCGCTCGCGAATCGCGGCCGGGCTGCTGCCGACGGCAATCATCCGGCACGTTTCGACCACGCTGGGCGCCGCGCCGGCAAAAATGTTGCGGGTATCGATCACGCGCATCATGAACGGGCCAGGGACGCCGTCATCATCGCGAACGTGCCGGTAATGCGTCAGGATCCCGAAGCTGGCCTTGTTGACGTGCTCGTTGATCAGGCTGCGGGTGGCGGTGATGGTCAGGCAGAACACGCAGTCCTGCTCCAGCACCAGCTTCTCCAGGAAAAGCTTCTGTACCTTTTTCACCGGGCAGGGCTCGGTCTCCGCCGAGTGGCTGCGGCTGCCGAGCCCGCGATCGATGAAGCGCTGCCGTTCGCCGGGGCTGCGGTCGTCCATGAAGGTTTCATCATCGACCTTCACCGTGATCGGCATCACCGCAATGTCGTGTTGTTCCAGGAACGCCTGCGAAACGTCGCAGGCCGCATCGATAGACAGACCGATTCGCATCACGTCGCCCCGCCAAGAACGACAAGCAAAACATAGCACGCACGTTTTGACACCAGTGTGGGTGATGAAGTTGCCGTGGGACGGTGGCGAGCAGCGCCGAGCGTCTATGATGTCGCGCACAGGTTGGCCCGCCCGGCGCGGCGACGACGACTCGAACCGACACCGTTGCAGCACATGCCTATATGAAGAGCAAACAGGAAATCGTCGCCAACTGGCTGCCCCGCTACACGGGCACGGCGCTGGAGGACTTCGGCGAGCACATCTTGCTGACCAATTTCGGCCAGTACGTGGAAATATTCGCCGAGTGGCACGGGGTGGAAGTCAGCGGACGCGACCGGCCGATGCCGAACGCCACGGCCGACGGCATCACCCTGATCAATTTCGGCATGGGCAGTCCCAATGCGGCGACCGTGATGGATCTGCTGGGCGCGATCGGGCCGCAGGCGGCCTTGTTCCTGGGCAAGTGCGGCGGGGTCAAGAAGAAGAACCAGCTCGGCGACCTGGTGTTGCCCATCGCCGCGATCCGTGGCGAGGGCACCAGCAACGACTACCTGCCGCCGGAGGTGCCCGCGTTGCCGGCATTCCAGTTGCAGCGCGCGGTCTCCACCATGATCCGTGACCTCGGCCACGACTACTGGACCGGCACGGTGTACACCACCAATCGCCGGGTGTGGGAACACGACGACACCTTCAAGGAGTACCTGCGCCGCACCCGCTGCATGGCCGTGGACATGGAAACGGCGACGATTTTCGCCGCCGGGTTCGCCAACCGCATTCCGTGCGGCGCGCTGCTGCTGGTTTCCGACCAGCCGATGATCCCGGAAGGGGTCAAGACGGAAGCCAGCGACCAGCGCATCACGGCGCAATACGTGGAGGCGCACATCCGGATCGGCGTCGAGGCGCTGAAACTGGTGCGCCGCAACGGGCGCAGCGTGAAGCATCTGCGTTTTGACGTGGATGGCGATCCGGACTGAGTGGTACGCCAGCAGCCGGACTCTTCAGGCTGTTCGCTGCCGCACGGGTCGCCCTGCCGACGCAATCCGGAGGTGGCGCACCCGTCGGTCTGCTCGTGAAGCATGCACAGGAAGGACAACACAAGCGTGAGGCCGATCTCGAACCCGGCGACCACGCCGTCATGTGGCTCGGAGTAACATGGTCTTTTTTCGTGGAGCCGTTCCATGTCACTCGACACCGCTACCCGCGACCGTATCGACACCCTGCTCAAGGAACACCGCGTCGTGCTGTTCATGAAGGGTGATCGTCAGCAACCCATGTGCGGGTTTTCCGCCGCGGCCACCAACACGCTGAACGAGGTGCTGCCCGACTACCACACCATCAACGTGCTGGACGACGCGGAGATCCGCGAAGGCATCAAGCTCTACGGCGACTGGCCGACGATCCCGCAACTGTACGTCGGCGGCGAACTGGTTGGCGGTGCCGATATCATCAGCCAGATGTATGGCAGCGGCGAGTTGCACGCGCTGTTCGGTGTCGCCGCGCCGGACCGCACGCCACCGGAAATCACCATCACCGACGCGGCCGCCGAGGCGGTCCGCCAAGGTACCTCCAACGCAAAGGGCGTGGCCTTGCACCTGGAGATCGGGCCGGACCACAGCGCCGGTTTCCAGCTGGCGCCCGCTGGCGCGCACGACATCGTGGCGCACGCGAACGGTCTCGAAGTGCATTTCGACGCGGCCAGTGCCCAGCGCGCCCGGGGCATCGTGATCGACTGGGTGTCCACCGTGCAGGGCGAAGGCCTGAGCTTGACATTCCCGAACGCGCCGTAAGAACCCGGGCGCCTCGCAAGAACCCGGGTTTGCCGCAGGAACCCGGCCTCGCCGCAAGAAAGACCGCTGCAGCGCGCCGGAAACGCCGGCCCGGGCTGGGTTCCTGCCCGGTCGCCCTGACCGAGCCGTGGGTGATCGGCCGCGATCCTGCAAATCGCGCGCACCAGATCGCTCACAAGACCCAAAACGACAAGCCATGACGACAAGGCTGAAGCGCTTGCCGAATGGCCATGCGCTGGCGTTTGGGGCGACCGGCGCCCGCCGCCTTTCCCTCAAGCGAACCATCTCTTGATTGCGCCAGAACGTCCGGCACCGCACGGGGAGGCTGCGCGAGTCAGGTCCAACAGTCTCAGGGCGAACGCGACACAGGCTGCTAAATGGCGCCTGAACGCGGGCCTCACCGCGTGCCAATTGATAAGGATATGTTGACAACGTGTTAGTTTTTGCCTTACGGTGCGACCCTGATGTGGCCGTATTTTCGTACGCAGGGGGCCGCCCCCCGTTCCATTTCCGCGCCCACCACCAAAGAGTGGTGCCGGACAGTTGTATTGCCCAACCGCAGTTCTCAGGAGTACTTGCATGAAATTGCTCACCAATAAAAAACTTGCGACCGCGGTGCGTTACGCACTGGCAGTCGGCGCCCTCGTGGCGACCGGCGCGGTCTTCGCGCAGGATGCCACCCCGGCTGACCAGACTCAGCCCAGCACCAAGACGCTGCAGACCGTCGTGGTCACCGGCTCGCGCATCCGCAGTGCTGACATCGAGACGGCGCAGCCCATCTTCACGATGACGCAGGCGGACATCCAGAAGACCGGCCTGATCAACGTGGGCGACATCCTGGCGAACCTCTCGGTCGCCGGTGCGCAGACATTCAGCAAGGCTGGCGTGCTTACCTCCAACCCGGAGCAGGGCGGTCAGTACATCAACATCCGCAACCTGGGCGAGCAGCGCACGCTGGTCTTGGTCAACGGCAAGCGCTGGGCGACCAGCCTGGCCGGCTTCACTGATCTGTCGACGATTCCGGCTTCCCTGATCGACCACATCGACATCCTGAAGGACGGTGCCTCGTCCATCTATGGTTCCGACGCGATCGCCGGCGTGGTCAACATCATCCTGAAAGACCGTTACACCGGCGCCGAGGCCTCGGCCTATTACGGTCAGAACCAGGGCGGCGACGGCAACCAGGAAGCGTACTCGTTCACGATGGGTGCCAGCGGCGACAAGAGCTCGATCCTGTTTGGCGCCAACTACACCCTGGACGGTGAGATCCGCGCCAACAACCGTTACGCCACCCGCTTCACCTACGGGCCCGATCATATTCTTGACGGTCTGAGCGGCACCAGCCCCTGGGGCCGTTACCGCACGGTGAGCCCGACCGGCGCCTACACCGGCGGTTCCATGATGCTCAACCACACGGGGTCATTTGACGGTCAGGGTGTCGGCGCGGACTCGCGCAACCCGGCCAACTACCACGTCCCTTACGCCGCGGACGGCAGCGACAACTACAATCCCTCGCGGGACATGGACCTGGCCGGCCGCAACGAGATGAAGTCGATCTTCACTCACGCCCGGTATGACTTCAACGACTATGTCACGTTCAAGGCCACCGGCATGTTTGCCGAGCGTGACAACAGCCGTCAGGTCGCGGGCTATCCGTTGAACAGCTTTACCCAGGCCACGAACCCGGTATTCATCTCGCCGGACAGCTACTACAACCCGTTGCCGGGAACCCAGCTGTTCTTCTCGCGTCGTATCGTGGAGCTGCCGCGCGTCACCAACAACGACGTGAAGTCGTACCACTTCGATGCCGGTTTCGAGGGCAGCTTCAACCTCGGCGAGCACATCTGGAACTGGGACATCGGCTCGAACTACAACAAGTACGACGTGGTCGAGAAGGGCTCGGGCAACCTCAACCTGCTGAACCTGAAGAAGGCGCTGGGACCGTCGTTCCTGAACGCAGCGGGCCAGGTACAGTGCGGTTCTGCGGCGAACCCGATTCCGACCGGCCTGTGCGTGCCGTTTGACATCCTGGGCGGCCCGAACGCCTCCACCCCGCAGGCGCTGGCGTTCATCAACAGCCTGAGCCAGGGCACCCTGCAGAACATCCAGAAGGAGTACACCGCCAACATCACCGGCGGCGTGTTCAACCTGCCGGCCGGTGAAGTCGGCGTGGCCGCTGGTGTCGAGCATCGGGATGTGGAAGGTTACGACATTCTCGACCAGCTGGTCGCCTCCGGCGCCACCACCGATCTGGCCGGCGGCAACACGTTCGGCAACTACAGCGTCAACGAGGTCTATGTCGAGGCCAATGTTCCGATCCTGAAGGATCTGCCGGGCGCCAAGCTGCTCTCCTTCGACGTGGCCAGCCGCTATTCGCACTACAGCAACTTCGGCAGCACCACGAACAACAAGTACAGCATGCAGTGGAAGCCGATTGAGGACTTGCTGGTTCGCGCCACGTATGCCGAAGGTTTTCGCGCACCCACCCTGGATGACACCTCCGGCGGCGGTTCGCAGTCGTTCGACTTCTACACCGATCCGTGCGACACCAAGTTCGGTGCAGCCGCGTCCGACGCCGGCGTGGCGGCAAAGTGCGCCGCGCAGGGACTGTCGCCGACCTTCCGCCAGCTCAACACGTCCGGTAACCCGATCACCGCGCCAAACACGCAGAGCACCACGGCGTTCAACGCCGGCGTGGGCAATGCGGATCTGCAGCCGGAAACCAGCGTCAGCAAGACCGCCGGCATGGTCTACAGCCCGGCCTGGGTGCCGGGTCTGGACCTGAGTGCCGACTGGTACCACATCCAGGTCAACAACGTGATCACCGGCGTCAGCGCGAACTATGTGCTGAACCAGTGCTACCTGAGCAACTCGGCCACCGCGTGCGGCCAGTTCGGGCGTGACGCGACCACCGGTCAGGTGGTGAATCTGAACCGTGGCAATGCCAACCTGGGCATGCTCGAGACCGAGGGTTGGGACTTCGGCGCACACTACCGTTTGCCGGAATTCGGCTTCGGCAAGTTCGCGGTCAACATTGATGCGAACTATCTGTCCGCCTACAACACCCAGAGCTCTTCGGACGCCGACATCGCCGGCTATGCCGGCACCTGGAGTCTGCCGCGCTGGCGCGCCAATGCCGGTCTGGACTGGTCGATGGGTGACTTCGGTGCCACCTGGGGTCTGCGTTACTACGGCGCGTTCCGTGACCAGTGCTGGGACACCACCGATCCGGCTACCTGCAACCAGATCGACTACGTGGGCAAGACCTGGGGTACTGGCGCGAACCGCCAGGGCGCCAGCGTCTACCACGACGTGCAGGTCCGCTACAACACGCCATGGAACGGCAGTATCCAGGTGGGCGTGAACAACCTGTTCGACAAGAAGCGTCCGATCACCTACTCGGTGACCAACAGCAACGCCACGTACCAGGATCCGGCGTTGGATCTGGATCGTTACTTCTACGTGCGTTACAACCAGAAGTTCTAAGCATTATCTGAACCATGGTTGATATGGGCCGGGACTCCGCAAGGGGTCCCGGTTTTTTTGCGTGTGTATCAGGCGGCCCGTCGTGGAGCCCGCTGTCAGGTCACGCGATTTTCAATAGCCTGGGTTGCCCAGAGCCCGCCCCGGCGCGGCCAAGGCCGTCGTCGCAGCTTCCGGCGGACTGCGGAATCAATGACGCGCTCGTGGCCGCGCGTGTTGCTCAGAGCGATCTGCTTGAGCCCCGGTTGTCCCGGATGCTCGGCAGGCCCGCCGGCATGATCTGACGTTTCGTGCCCGGGGTCTGTCACCGGCAAGCCGGATGGTCCGTGCCGGCGCGAGCCCACGATCAGCGCAGCGCCGCGTGAACTACCGGGAAAATGACGTTCGACCACAGCGTGTATTGCGCCGCGGAAGGGTGCAGGCCGTCCGTGGTCAACAGGTCGGGATGGCGGCGCGAAATCGCCGTGATGTCGACAAAATGGGCGCCGGCGTGGTTGGCCTGCTCGTGCGCACTCGCATTGAACGCATCCAGTGCCGCGCCGATCACGGCCGGATCGCGGCCTTGCTCGCGAGCAAAGTCGGTGACGCCCCAGTCGGGGATCGACACCACCACGACCCGCTTCGGACGATGGCCGGCCAGTGCAATGGCGCGCGCCAGCAGACCGGCAAACTCGACGCGATAATCCGCGAGCGTGCGACCACGATACTGGTTGTTGACGCCGATCTGCAGGGTGACCAGATCGTATGCCGGGGTCAGCGACGCCCCGGCCATGCCGTGCGCCAGCTCGTCGGTGGTCCAGCCGGTGACGGCCACGATTTGCGGATCGTCGATCACCACGCCGGCGCGGCGCAGCCGCTCGACCAGCATCACCGGCCAGCGTGCCTCGGTTGGCACGGCTTCACCCATGGTGTAGGAATCGCCCAGGGCGAGATAGCGCAACGGTGGGGGTGCGGCTGTCATCAGTGGCATCGATGCGGGTGCTGTCGACGCAACTCAGGCCACCTCCATCGTGGAATCGGACTGCTCACGCGCCATGCGCACCAGCACCCGCTCGATCCGCACGAACACCTCGCGCAGTTGTGCCGGTGGCGGCAGCAGGGTCAGGCGGAAATGGCGGCTGCGCGGCACGTTGAAGCTGCTGCCCGGCACGACCAGCACGGATTCCTCCTCCAGCAGGCGCAGCGCGAATGACTCGTCGTCGAAATCGGGGATGTGTTCGGCACGTACCTGCGGAAAGGCGTACAGCGCGCCCGCGGGCGTCACCAGGTCGAGATGGCTGCTGGCGGCGACGCCACGCAGCACGGTTTCACGCGCCTCGTGCAGGCGTCCGCCTGCCGCGGTCAGCGCACCGATGGTTGGTGCGTCCTGCAGGGCTGGCAACACCGCCCACTGCGCGGTGACGTTGGGGCACAGGCGCAGCGCGGCGAGCAGTTGCAGGGCATCGCGATAGCTGGACGAGTGGGCGGGCTCGCCGGACAGGCTCATCCAGCCCACCCGGTAGCCGCACGCCCGGTGCACCTTGCTCAGGCCGCCGAAGCTGAGGCAGGAAACGTCGCCGGCAAGTTCGGCCAGCGGCTGGAAGTGGGCGCCGTCGTACAGGATCTCGTCGTAGATCTCGTCGGCAAGCAGCAGTAGCCGGTGTCGCGCAGCGATATTCACCAGTCGCTGCAGCAAGACACGCGGATACACCGCGCCGGTAGGGTTGTTCGGGTTGATCAGCACCAGCGCACGGGTGCGCGGGGTGATCAGTGCCTCGACCTCGTCGGGGTCCGGCAGATGGCCGTGTTGTGCCAGGCAGCGGTAATAGCGTGGCTGACCGCCGTTGAGGATCGTGGCGGCGCTCCACAGCGGGTAATCGGGGCTGGGCAGCAGTACTTCGTCGCCCGCTTGCAGCAGGGCACGCAGCGACAGATCGATCAACTCGCTGACCCCGTTGCCGATGAAGATGCGTTCGGGCTCGACATGCCGTGCGCCGCGGGCACGCTGCTGCGCAGCAATGGCCTCGCGTGCCGCTTCCAGACCCTGCTCGTGACCATAGGCCTCGCTGTCGTGCAGGTGGTTGGCAATCGCCTCGCGCAGGTGCGCCGGCGCCTCGAAACCGTAACGGCCGGGGTTGCCGATATTCAACTTTATGATGTCGAGTCCGGCACTTTCCAGCTCGCGCGCACGCCGGGTGAGCGCACCTCGGATTTCATAGCGCACGTCTGCCAGGTGCGCACTTGGAGTGATCGGGGCCAACGTCGGTGTCCTTCTGGGTCGGGCGCCGGCAGCGTCACCGGCGAGTCGATGCTAACAGCGTGATGCGGTGCAGCGCGAGGCTTTGCGCGGTCCGGTACAGGTTCATGGCCGGGCCATGCGCGGGCAGGGCATAATGACCGAACCATGCCAGACCCGTCTCGCCATGAGTGACGTTGAAACGATCGAACGGTTGCGGCATATCGGCTGGCGCGGCGACACACTGCCCGCCAACGGCCTGGGCCTGGCCCGGGTGGTCGCGCAGCATCGTGCAGGTTATGAGTTGCATGATGGCCGGGAACTGTTCGGGGCGCAGCCGGACGGACGCTTTCTGCGGCGCGGCATTGATCCGGCCGAGCGTCCCGTGGTGGGGGATTTCGTGGAGGTGGCCAGCGGCACGCCGCCGCATATTGTCAGCGTGGCGCCCCGGCGCAGCGTGTTGTCGCGCGCCGCCGCCGGGGAACGTTACGAGCGCCAGCTGATCGCCACCAATATTGATTACGTGCTGGTGTTGACCGGCCTGGACGGCGACTTCAACCCGGCCCGGATCGAACGCTACCTGTCGCTGACCGAGGATTCCGGTGCGCAGCCGGTAATCCTGCTGAGCAAGCTGGACAAGTGCAACGATGCCGCTGCAAAACTTGCGACGCTGCGCGAGCGACTGCCTGACGGCGTGCCGATCCAGCTACTCAACTGCAAGGACCCCTCCAGCGCACAGCTGCTTGCACCTTACCTGCGCGCCGGCGACAGCGCGGTGTTGGTGGGCTCGTCCGGTGCGGGCAAGTCCACGCTCACCAATACCCTGCTGGGCAGTGCCACCATGGCCACCGCCGCGGTGCGCAGCCACGACAGCCGTGGCCGTCACACCACCACCCACCGTGCGCTGCTGCAGTTGCCCAGCGGCGGCTGCCTGATCGACACCCCGGGAATGCGCGAACTGAAGCTTACGGGCGAGGAAAATCTCGACTTGTTTGCCGACATCGAACGACTTGCCGAGCAATGCCGTTTCGCCGATTGTGGTCACGGCAGCGAGCCGGGCTGTGCCGTGCAGGTGGCGCTGGATACCGGCGAACTGGGTGCGGAGCGCTGGCGCAACTATCTGAAGCTGCACGACGAACGCGAAGAGCAGGCGGCCACGCTGGAGGCTCGCCTGCGCCGCCAGCGCGGCGGACGCCCGATCGAACCGCCGCGTGGGCACCGCGCCAAGCGCGAGCAGGAATAGGGGAAGGGCAGTCGGTGATGCTTGGACGAGACGACAACCCAGGTTCGGTGGGCGGAAGTTGCGAAGACCGCTGGTTTGCTCTGGCCATGATGTTGCCGGGTCTGCTGGTTGTCCGGGGCGCCTGGCGTGAAATCGCGCATCACGGCGGAGTCATGCTGGCGGTCGTGCCTGCGGCGCTGAGGCCGGTTCTGACGGCGCTGTGGGCGCGACGTGCGAAACGGGCACCGAAGCGGTGACACGGCCATTGGATCTGACGCTGCAACGCTACGCCGAGCTGGATCAGCGCCTGCTGGCGGCGGTTCGCGGCATTCACGTGCTGACCACCGTGGCATGGCCGGCGTCGCTGGAGAACCGCATGATCGAGGCCTATGGCCGCGGGCAGTTCAGCCTGCCGCAGGTGTCCTATCGCGTGCCCGATCTGACCGAAGCGAGCACCGAACTGGCGTCGATCGAAAACGCCGCGACTGGCCGCGACCTGCAGGACGTCGATCCGCTCGGCGATTACCTGTGCCGCAGTGCCAAATCGTGGCGGATCGCGGCGCAGATGCTCGAGGCCGTGGGCACGGCCAGTGTCACCGCACCGTCGATCGCGTTGTACGGCAAGCCGGATGATCTGATCCCCGGCAGCGACCGCAGCAATCTCCACGCGGCGCGCCATTTCGTCGAACTTGCGGACGAGCTCGGTGCGGACCTGCTCGCGGACACCAGCAGCCTTTGTGTGACGGCCGAGACGCTGCGCGACGAACTTGCCGTCGCTCTCGACGCCTTCTTCGGCGAAGGCACGATTCGCGTGGAGGTCGATCCCGAACTCACCGCCAAGGCCGCCGCCGGTGCCACCCGCATTCGTCTGCGCGGGGGCGCCAGTTTCAACCAATACGATCATCACCAGTTGCTGGCGCATGAGGCACTCGTGCATTCGTTGACCGCACTGAATGGCCGTCGGCAACCACTGCTGGCTTCCCTGGGCCGCACCTCGCCCCGTGTCACCGCCACCCAGGAAGGACTGGCGGTGTTCGCCGAATTGATGTCCGGTGCCATCGATATTGCACGGCTCAAGCGGATCAGCCTGCGCATCCTCGCTATCGACATGGCACTCAAGGGCGCGGACTTCGTCGAGGTGTACAAGTATTTCAACGCGTGCGGGCAGACCCCGGCCGACAGCTTCCACTCCGCGCAGCGGGTGTTTCGCGGCGTGCCTCCGGGCGGCGGTGCGGCGTTCACGAAAGACAATGTGTACCTTTCAGGTCTGCTGACCGTACACACGTTCTTCCGCTGGGCACTGCAGCAGCGCCGCATGGACCTGCTGCGCCACCTGTTTGCCGGCAAGCTGGCGCTGCATGACGTGGTCAGTCTGCAGCCGCATTTCGCCTCCGGCGCCATCCTGTCGCCGCGCTGGCTGCCGCCGTGGATGCAGCACGTCCAGGGCCTGGCCGGCAAGCTGGCGTTCTCGCTGTTCATCAATGACATCCATATGAAGCGGGTGCAGGAAGACGAGTTCCTGCTTGCCCGGTAAAGCGGTGTCGCGCGTCCGGCAAGAGCGGGGCCGGTGCTAAGATCAACAGCGGTCGTCTGCTCCGGCAGTGACGTTCCCTCTCAAGAGAAAGCGCGCCCCCATGGCCCTTCCCGAAGAACTTCGTCTCGCCGCGTTGGAGTATCACCGTCATCCGCGGCCGGGCAAGATCAAGATCACGCCCACCACCGCGCTGCTGACCCAACGCGACCTGTCGCTGGCGTATTCCCCCGGCGTGGCAGCGGCCTGCGATGCGATCGTCGAGGATCCCACGACGGCCGCCGAATACACGGTTCGCTCCAATCTGGTGGCAGTAATCACCAATGGCACCGCCGTGCTGGGCCTGGGCAACATCGGGCCGCTGGCCGCCAAGCCGGTGATGGAAGGCAAGGGCATCCTGTTCCAGAAATTCGCCGGCATCGACGTGTTCGACATCGAGATCGACGAGAACGACCCGGACAAGCTGGTCGACATCATCGCGAGCCTCGAGCCTACGTTCGGCGGCATCAATCTGGAAGATATCAAGGCGCCGGAATGCTTCATCGTCGAGCGCAAGCTGCGCGAGCGGATGAAGATCCCGGTGTTCCACGATGACCAGCACGGCACGGCGATCATCGTCGGCGCGGCGGTACTCAACGCACTGGAAGTGGTGGGCAAGAAGTTCGATGAGGTGAAGATCGCCACCACCGGTGCCGGTGCGGCCGGCATCGCCTGCCTCGACATGCTGGTGGCGCTCGGCGTGAAGCCGGAAAACATCCTCGCGTTCGATCGCGAGGGCGTGATCCATAGCGGCCGGACGAATCTCGACCCGGACAAGGCGCGCTACGCACGCGATACGCCCAAGCGCAGCCTGGCTGAGGTAGTCGAAGGTGCGGACGTATTCCTTGGCCTGTCCGCCGGTGGCATCCTCAAGCCGGAGATGGTCGCCACGATGGCGAAACGGCCGGTGATCCTGGCGCTGGCCAATCCCAGCCCGGAGATCATGCCGGAGGACGCGAAACGAGTGCGCCCCGACTGCATCATTGCAACCGGTCGTTCGGATTATCCGAATCAGGTCAACAATGCGCTGTGTTTCCCCTACATCTTCCGCGGTGCGCTGGATGTGGGCGCGACTGGCATCAACGAGGCGATGAAGACCGCCTGCGTGCGTGCGATCGCCAAGCTGGCGCGCATGGAAGCCTCGGACCTGGGCAGTGCCTACGGCGACGAAGTGCCATGCTTCGGCCCCGAATACCTGATACCGCGCCCGTTCGACCGGCGCTTGCTGATGATGCTGGCGCCCGCCGTGGCGCAGGCGGCGATGGATTCCGGGGTAGCGATCCGGCCGATCGCCGACATGGAGGCGTACAAGGAGAAGCTCGGCCAGTTCATCTATCGCACCGGCTTGTTGATGAAGCCGGTGTACGAACGGGCCCGCGCTGATTGCAAGCGTGTCGCCTATGCCGAAGGCGAGGAAGAGATCGTGCTGCGCGCGGTGCAGACGGTGATCGACGAGCGCATCGCCCGGCCGATCCTGATCGGCCGTCCGGACGTTATCCAGGCTCGCATCGAGCGGCTCGGCCTGCGTATCCGCCCCGGCGTTGATTTTGACCTGACCAACATCCACGACGACCCACGCTTCAACGATTACTGGCAGCAGTACCACGCGATGACCGAACGGCGTGGTGTGAGCCCGGCGGCGGCGAAGAACCTGCTGCGCTCGCGGCCCACCCTGATCGCCGCGCTGATGGTCGAGCGCGGCGAGGCGGACGCGCTGCTCTGCGGCCTGGTCGGGCGTTACCACAAGAAACTTGGCTACCTGCGCAGCGTGTTCGGACTCGATCCGGGCGTGTCGTGCACCTCGGCGATGTGCGGGGTGATCAACGACAAGGGGGCGTGGTTCTTCCTCGATACGCACGTCCAGGTGGATCCCACCGCCGAGCAAATCGCCGAGGCCACCATGCAGGCCAGCTACCGGCTGCGCAACTTCGGCATCGAGCCCAAGGTGGCCCTGTTGTCGCATTCCAACTACGGCAGCCACGAGAACCCCAGCGCCGCGAAGATGCGCAAGGCCTGGCAGATTTTGAAGTCGCGCGCGCCCAAGCTGGAAATGGACGGGGAGATGCAGGCCGACACCGCCTGGGACGAGGCGCTGCGCCTGCGCATGTTTCCGCACACCACGCTGAGCGGACGCGCCAACCTGTTCGTGATGCCGAACATGGACGCGGCGAACATCGCCTACAACATCGTACGGGTGATGACCGACGGCGTGGCGATTGGCCCGATCCTGATGGGCGTGGACAAGTCCGCGCATATTCTCACCCCGGCTTCGAGCGTGCGTCGCATCGTCAACATGACGGCGGTCGCCGCCGTCGATGCGCAGATACGGGCGACGCAGAGTGGGCGTCACGGCTGAAGTCAAGCGCGACATGGGTCGCGCCACCCGGGCGAGCCAGCACGGCGCACCCTGAACGCTTGCATACATGGGCTCCGGGCCCGTGGCGCAGCGCATCCATGCGCTCGCGCATGCATGCGCCATTGGCGGGTATCCGGGCAAACAACTAAACTCGACAGTTCCCGCGCTGCAGCCCCGGCGGCGCGAATTTGTTGCCGGCACGCCCAAGGGCGCCGTGGAGAGTCTCATGGATCAGCTCGACGATATCCTCGACCAGGACATTGACCCCACCGAAACCCGCGAATGGATCGATTCGCTTGGCGCGGTGATCCAGCATGACGGCACCGAGCGTGCGCATTACCTGCTGGAGAAGATGGTCGACAAGACCCGCCGTTCCGGTGGCTATCTGCCGTTCGATCCGACCACGGCCTATGTCAACACGATCCCCCCCGGCCACGAGGCGAAGAGCCCCGGTGATGCCGCGATGGAGTGGCGCATCCGCTGCCTGATCCGCTGGAACGCGATGGCGATGGTGGTGCGCGCCAACCGCAAGCCGGGTTCGCTGGGCGGTCATATCGCCAGCTTCGCTTCCAGTGCCACGCTGTACGACGTGGGCTTCAACCATTTCTGGCGTGCGGCCAGCGAGGAGCATCCCGGCGATCTGATTTTCCATCAGGGTCATTCCAGCCCCGGTATCTATGCACGCTCCTTCCTCGAGGGCCGGATCGGTGCGGATCAGATGGATCTGTTCCGCAGCGACGTGATTGCGCCGGGCCGCTCGCTTACCTCCTACCCGCACCCGTGGTTGATGCCCGACTACTGGCAGGTGCCCACGGTGTCGATGGGCCTTGGCCCGATCCAGGCGATCTATCAGGCGCAGTTCCTGCGCTACCTGGAAAATCGCGGTCTCGTGCCGAAATCCGATCGCAAGGTGTGGTGCTTCCTGGGCGATGGCGAGGTTGACGAGCCGGAGTCGCTGGGTGCCATTTCGCTGGCTGGCCGGGAGGGTCTGGACAACCTGATTTTCGTGGTCAACTGCAACCTGCAGCGCCTCGACGGCCCGGTGCGCGGCAACGGCAAGATCATCCAGGAACTGGAAGGCGTGTTTCGCGGCGCCGGCTGGAACGCAATCAAGCTGGTCTGGGGCAGCTATTGGGATCCGCTACTTGCGCGTGACCACGACGGCATGTTGCGCAAGGTGATGATGGAAACCGTCGACGGCGAGTACCAGGCCTGCAAGGCGTTCGGCGGCGCGTACACGCGCGAACACTTCTTCGGCAAATACCCGCAGACGCGCGAGATGGTGGCCAACCTCAGCGATGACGACATCTGGCGCCTGAATCGTGGCGGCCACGATCCGCACAAGGTTTATGCCGCCTATCACGCCGCCGTGCATACCGCGAGCATGCCCACGGTGATCCTGGCCAAGACGGTGAAGGGCTACGGCATGGGGCTGGGCTCGGGCGAGGCAGAGAACCCCACCCACCAGCAGAAAAAGATGACCGGCGAAGCGGTGCGCCAGTTCCGCGACCGTTTCCAGCTACCGATCCCCGACGACAAGATCGACGAGGTGCCGTACTACCATCCGGGCAAGGATTCACCTGAAGTCGAATACATGCTGGAGCGTCGCCGCGCGCTGGGCGGCTTCCTGCCGCAGCGCCGCAGCCATGCCGACGAGAAGACAAAAGCGCCGGAGCTCGACGCCTTCGCCCAGATCACCAAGGGCACCGGCGAGCGCGAGATTTCCAACACCATGGCGCTGGTGCGCGGCATGAACCTGTTGCTGCGTGACAAGCACCTCGCCGAACGCGTGGTGCCGATCGTTGCCGACGAGGCGCGGACCTTCGGCATGGAAGGCATGTTTCGCCAGATCGGCATCTATGCGCCGTTCGGTCAGAAATACCGTCCGCAGGACTCTGATCAGCTGCTGTATTACCGCGAGGCGAAAGACGGCCAGGTGCTGCAGGTGGGTATCTCCGAGGCCGGCGGCGTGTCGGCCTGGATCGCCGCGGCGACCAGCTATTCGGTGTCAAACAAGCCGATGCTGCCGTTTTTCATCTACTACTCGTTTTTCGGCTTCCGTCGTGTCGGCGACCTGATCTGGGCGGCTGGCGATCAGCGTGCGCGCGGTTTCCTCATCGGCGCCACGGCCGGTGCCAGTTTCGGCGGCGAAGGCCTGCAGCATTCGGATTGTGCTTCGCAGTTGATGGCCGGCACCGTGCCCAACTGCCGGGCCTACGACCCCACCTTTTCCTACGAAGTGGCGGTACTTCTGCAGCGCGGCGTCAAGGAGATGTACGAGGATCAGCAGGACGTCTTCTACTACATCACCACCACCAACGAAAACTATTCCCACCCGGACATGCCTGAAGACTGCCAGGAAGGCATCATCAAGGGCATGTACCTGTTCCGGGATTCGGGTGCTGGCAAGGCCAAGGGCAAGGGCAGCGTGCCTCGCGTGCAGTTGCTGGCCGCGGGAGGCTCCGTGCTCGAGGCGGTGGCTGCGGCCGAACTGCTGGATGCGGATTTTGGGGTCAAGGCCGATGTGTGGTCCTGTCCCAGCTTCAGCGAACTGTCGCGCGACGGGTTCGATTGCGAGCGCTGGAATCGCCTGCATCCGGAAGCCAAGGAACCGCGCGTTCCGTATATGACGGCGTGCCTTGCTGGCCGCGAGGGTCCGGTGGTGGCCACCAGCGAGTACGTGCGTGGCGTTGCCGACCAGGTGCGCGCGTTCGTGCCGGAAGATCGTTCGTTCACGGTCCTGGGCGCCGACGGCTACGGTCGATCAGACACGCGTGAGCACCTGCGCGAATTCTTCGAGATCGGTCGCTACTGGATCGCCCATGCAGCGCTGGCCGCCCTGGCGAAGGAGGGCAAGGTCAACGCCAAGGACGTCAGCCGGGCAATCAAGGAGTACAAGCTCGACCCGGACAAGCCGAACCCGCTGACCGTTTGACGCTGGACGAAATCGCAGTGCAAAGCGGGGAGCCGCCCTCAGGGCGGCTTTTCGTTGGTCGTCATTCGGCCAGCGCGCGCTGGATTGCCTCCAGTCCATGCCCTCGAGTTTCAATGCCGCGACGTGCCAGCATCCAGCCGCCCAGTGCCATCGGCACCGCGATCAGCAACGCCGACAGCATGAAGTGCTCGAACAAGCCGCACACGCCAAGCAAGGCCCCGAGAATTCCGCCAAACTTCGAGCCGCCCGCGATCAGGCCCGCGCCCGTGCTGCGCAGGTGTGCCGGATAGATTTCCGCGGCATAGGGAATCAGGGTGGCGATCACGCCGCTGACGCTCAACAGCAACGCCACCGTGCCGGCGATCGTGGCCGCGCTGGAGCGTAGTTGCAGGGCGTCGATGGCCATGAAACCGAGCAACGAAAGCGCAGTGAGGCCGATGAACAGCACCAGGGTACGGATGCTGCTCCAGCGTTGGTAAAGGCCCACCACCACCACGATGCCGGGCAAGGCCAGAATCGCCGAGCGCGCCAGCAACGCCGCGCACTCGCGTGCGTCGATGCCCAGGGTCACCAGATTCTCCGGCAGCCACAGCAGAAAGCCGAAATTCACCAGACCCCAGGCCACCGCACAGACCATCAGTCCCCAGCTGATGGCGGCGTGTCGTCCGCGCAGCAGCTGGCGCATGCCAATGCGGCTCGCCACCGCGCCGCCATATGTCAAAGCAAACCCGCTGGTGGCCGCCGGGGTCAGCGAATCACCACAAAACCGGTGCAGGACCGCGCGTGCCTGATCCTGCAGCCCGGCCAGCGCGAGGAAGCGCGGCGACTCCGGAATGTAGCGGTTGAGCAGCACGATCAGCGCGCCGGTGGGCAGGTTGAGCAACCACAGGGCACGCCAGCTGAAGGCCGGCTCGACCAGCGCCGCCGCGCCTGACGCCAGCAGGTAGCCGGCCGAGGTACCGACCCCGCCCAGTGCCACCAGCAGCCAGCCACGATGCCTGGTCGGTATGGTTTCGGCCATCAGGGTGAACGTGATCGGAAGCATGCCGCCGGCGGCTGCTCCCATCAGGAAGCACATCAGCAGATTCCAGCCGAACGAGGGCATCGCGCCACAGATCGAGGTGCCCATGAACATCAGCGCCGACAGCAGGATGCTGGCGCGGCGCCCGAACAGGTCGCCCAGCCGACCCCAGACCACCGAACCCACCGCGGTGCCGCTCAGCGCCGACAAGGCCAGCAGGGCCGTGACCGAATCGCCCAGGCCGTATTCGGCCGACAGACCCGGCATCACGAACCCGATCGTGGCCGGCTTCATCACGTCCACAGCGAGCGCCAGGGCAAGCACACCGACCAGCTTCCAGTGTTCGCGATTGAGTGGCACGCTGTCGGCCACGTGGAACGGCAACGGACTGCGTCCGGCATGAGCCGTCCGGCGCATCTGTTCCAGACGCGGCATCAACCCGTAGGCGGCCAGCAGCACGCCCGACGGCACCAGCACCATGCCAACCAACATCGTGCTGTCCATCGGCATGCCGACCAGCCGGTAATGCATGGGTGCGGCCATTGCCAGCATCGGCAGATGCGCCAGTACGCCTGCGACGATCAGCGCGGTACCCAGCCAGAACGCGATCGGATGATGAAAGGACATGTTTCTGGATGGCATGCGGGGCTGTCGGGAGGCGAAACGATCGGCTAAAAGCAGATTCAGTGACGGTTCGAGCCGCCGAGTCAGTCTGCGTGGAAGCGTGACTCACGAGTGAGCGTGGTGGATCGATGCATCATCTCTCAATCCCGAGGCAAGTGCGCAGGTCGAGCCGGAAAGTCCGAGGCCGATGCAGGGCGCGGCTGTCCCGGTCCATGAGGACGCGTCGACGCTTCAGGATAAAGTCCAGCAGCAACATGTACACGGCGCCCTACGCGTTCTAGGAGGTCGCCCAGTGCGAGCCCTGCCACGAAAGGACCTGTTCGGCTCGCGAATGACGAATCAGAGATGTCCGCCGCGCCCGTGTGGGGCGTGCAGACAGAGCTGGGGTGAAGAAAAGCGGGATACCAAGCGGAAGGCCCGGTGCGCCAGCGTGGGCACCAGGCCGGTTTTAACAGCGACGCAGGTTGCCCCAAGAGCGCTTCACGACGCGCGTCGTTGCTCACCGGTCAGCCCACCGCTGGCCCGATAATCCGCGCTGTTGCAGCGCCTGCCCAGCCGCAGGAGGCAGGCGCCTGTTGGTCAATCCTCGTCGCGGCTGCGGAAGGCCTGGCGCAAGAGAAGAAACGCACCAATGGTGCCGGCGACAATCGCGACCGTGGCGGCGGGGTGGCGGTTCACCTGACGGCGCAGGCGGCGGTATTGGTAATTGGCTTCGTCGGCGAAATCCTCCGAAGCGCGGGTCAACTGACGACGATAATCGGTGCCGCGATTGCCAAAGCGCTCGTGAATGCGCTTGCGTCCCCGTTCTATGAGTCCCTGCGCACTGTTGCCGGCATCGTTCGCGTAGTCGCGAACACGCTCGCCGGCTCGTCCGGCGGTGTCGCGTATCTGTTGTTCGATTTCACGGTTGCGCATGACGGAGCTCCTCGACCTATGGATGTTCAGGCTGCCAGTGCCGCCGTGAGCGAGGCGTAAACAACCCGGTGCCCCACTGTATTCCGTTCAGCGACCGAGGCCGTATGTGCCGCCCCGTTCCAATGCCCGCCGATAGGCGGGCCGGGCATGAATGCGTTCCAGGAATCCCTGCAGTCCGGGATAGCTGTCGCCCAGCCCACCAACGGCAGCAAAAGCCTCCAGGGGAAAGCTGAGCTGGATGTCGGCCGCGCTCAGTGAGTCGCCAACGAACCAGTCGCGCGCGCCCAGTTCGCCTTCCATGTAGTCCAGCTGCAACTTCAACTGAGGGTCGGTGAAGGTGCGATCGACCTTGTTGGCGATGCTGCGGGCAATCGGCTTCACGAAGAATGGCGCCGGTGCCGTCCTGATCCGGCCGATCACCAGCTTCAGCAGCAACGGCGGCATGGCCGAACCCTCGGCATAGTGCAACCAGTATTTGCCGCGCAAGCGCTCGCGCGTGCCTGCCGGTGGCAGCAGCTTGCCAGTGCCGTAGCGTTCGGCCAGGTATTCGATGATGGCGCCGGATTCGGCCAGGGTCAGTTCGCCATCGGTGATCACCGGTGATTTGCCCAGCGGGTGGATCGCACGCAGTTCGCGCGGCGCCAGCATGGTCCCGGGATCGCGCTGGTAGCGCTTGATCTCGTAAGGTACGTCCAATTCTTCCAGCAGCCAGAGGATGCGCTGCGAGCGCGAGTTGTTGAGGTGGTGCACGATGATCATGAAAAGCTCCGCAGAATCGACGGTATCCGCAGCATCCCGCAACAGGCTCCTGTCCAGGTGTAGGGAACTCAGTAGATCTCGCCGACGCAGCAGCGCAGGCTTCCACCGGCCTTCTCGATCTCGCCCAGTTCCACGCTGCCGATGGCGAAATCGAATTCGCCCAGGGAGTGGCGCTGGGGTTCGGTCAGTGCGGCGGCGGCGCATGCACTCATCCAAACGCGCTGATCGGACAGGGTGATCGCATTGGCCGCAAATGCCTGCTTCTGCCCCGGTGTCAGCCAGACTGCATGATCGCCGTAGGCGCGCGCAATCACACGCGCTGCGTCAGGATCACGGAAACCGTCCGCGGCGATGATGGCGGCACGGCTGGCCAGCAGAGCCAGTACCACGTTGGTGTGGTATTCGGCTTCGGCCAGCTCGAAACAGAAAGTCAGACGCAAGCCGAACGCTTGGTCCATCGCTTCGGCGCCCGCGATGTCGCACCGCTCGCCGAGGCCGCAGTAGCCGACCCCGCGCAGACGATCGATCACCAGCGACCCGGTCAGTTCGGCCACCAGGTCATCGCGACCGGACAGGTCGACCTCGTCGTATCCCAGCACGTCGGCGAAGAAGCGGCGGATGTCCGCACGCGTGGACTCGTGTTGACGCACGGCGTGGCGCATGCGCCCGATGACCAGTCGGCCCGGTGCGGTACCAAACACGTTGTTGGGAAATACCGCATCCGGGGTTGCCGGATCGCCAGGAAAGGTGATCACCGGCAGGTCTTCGCGCAAGGCCTGCGCCAGCGCGCTGTGCTGGGCCAGCGCGGTGAGTGGATCGACCGCGCGACTAACGTCCATGTAGCGGTTGTCGCGGGCGGATTCCGCGGCCAGGCTGAAGTCGGCCGGTGCCACCAGGAAGGCAGCCCGCGCGGTGGCGGCCGCGCCGGGCAACGGCGACAGTGTGGTGAAGATGTCGAGGAACTCGGTGGCGGACCGGGTGATCATGGTGTTTTCCTGAGTGTCTTCACAGCGTATCTGTTGCCGGTGTCGTCCGGGCCTTGTCTTCGATGTGCAGTTGCTGACGCCGACGCAAGCCCGGGAACAGGGCCATCCACAAGCCGACCACCAGCAGGGTCCCGACTCCGCCGATCACGGTGGCGCCGACGGCCCCCAGCCACGCGGCCAGCATGCCCGACTCGAACTCGCCCAGCTGGTTGGAGGTGTTGACAAAAATCGCGTTGACCGCGCTGACCCGCCCGCGCATGTCGTCGGGTGTATCCAGTTGCACCAGCGCACCGCGGATCACCATGCTGACCATGTCGAAGGCACCCAGCGCAAACAATGCCGACATGGACAGCCACAAGGCGGTGGACAGCGCAAACACCAGCGTCGCCACGCCGAAGCCCGCCACCGAAGCGAACATGATCACCCCGACCCTGCGCTGCATGTCGTGGCGAGCCAGCCACAGCGACATCAGCAGCGCGCCTGCTGCCGGCGCCGCACGCAACAAGCCCAGTCCCCACGGGCCGGTATGCAGGATGTCCTTGGCGAAAATCGGCAACAGCGCGGTGGCGCCGCCCAGCAGCACCGCGAACAGGTCCAGCGAGATCACGCCCAGCACGTCCGGCCGTCGCCGAATGAAATTCACGCCCGCGAACAGGATTTCCAGCGTGGCCGGTTCACGCCGCGGCGGCACATGTTCGTAGCGCAGGCGGATCAGCATGATCACCGAGACCAGGTACAAGCCGGCGGCCACCAGATAGACCACGCCCGGACCGGCCACGTACAGGAATCCGCCCAACGCCGGTCCCATGATCATCGCGGCCTGACCGGCCGCGGCGTTGACCGCCATCGCCCGCGGCAGGATCCGCGCCGGTACCAGTGTCGGCAGCATGGATTGCAGCGCGGGAAACTCGAACGCCTTGGCCACGCCAATCACGAAGACCAGCGCGAGAATGCCGATCTCGTGGATGCCGTGTGCCAGGCTGAGGCCCGCCAGCGCAGCAATGGCCACCCATTCCATCACCTGACCGAACAGCACGATGCGGCGACGCTCGAACTGGTCGGCCACGTGTCCGGCCGGCAGCGCCAGCAGCAGCGACGGCACGAACTGGACAAGGCCGATCAGGCCAAGGTCGAGGGCGCGACCGGTGATGGCATAGATCTGCCACCCGACTGCCACCGAAAGCATCTGGAAGCCGAAGCTTGAGCAGGCCCGGGCCAGCCAGAACGCGACGAACGCGGGGTGTTGCAGCAGCGAGTCTGCGGCAGGTGTCCCGGGCGATGGCATGGGTGATCCTCGAGGGGTCGTCATTATCCGGGCTGTTCCGACGCGCGTTCAACCGGCAGGGCGACGCGATTGACGCGCTCTTGCCGCTTCAGCGCGTAGATTCGTAGCCGATTCCGGTGAGCAAGGCCTCTTTCATGGGCAGAAAAGCAGAATACGTGGTCACTGACGAGGAGAGCATACGCAAGCTCGAGTCGCTGGTGCTCCAATTGCCGGCCAATGGCCATGTGGTCTTGCTTCTGCGTGACGGAAGCAGTTGCGATGGCGTGGTAAGCGTGCGGCCCAGCTTGCAGGTGTTCCGCGACCATGATGACCGCGAGGGCATCAATGCCGAGGTACAGCTGGAGCGGCCCGACGTGCCGACCTGGCACCAGCGGATCTGGCTGGACGAGATCGTGGGGATCGAACATCTCGACTCGGGGTTGGCCAGCGAAAGCTGAGCATGGCGCGGCACAGTTGCGCGGGCGTGTCGCACGCTCCAAGCTGTCAGCCAGCCACTGACTGGACGGACACAGATGAACAATTCACTTCGTCTCGGCTTGTTGGGTGCCGCCTGTGCAGGCCTGTTACTGAGTGCCTGCTCGCAGCAGTCCGGGACGCCAACCCTGACGGCCCAGCAGCAGAAGGTGCAGGCTGACGAGGCGGCCGCTGCACGCAATCTCGCTACCTATCGCCAGTTGCTGGCGCTCCACAACGACGAGATGGTGGTGACGATGGGCAAGGACATCGTCAGTCGTTTCCCCAAAAGCGACGCCGCAAAGGAGGTGCGGCAGACGCTGCCGGCCATCGAAAAGCGCTATGAAACAAACCGCGAAAGCAACCGACTGGCCGGGCTGTGGACCTATCAGGTGGCACCGATGGCTGGCGGCACGCAATCGACTGCCAGCATCTACAACAGCCAGCGCGGCGACGTTGACCAGGTGCGGCTGATCCTGCGCCGGCATACCAGCTGGGGCCAGAGCGCTTTTCTGTATGGCAGCAAACCCGGCTTTCTCTGCCGCGGAAACTGCAGCATCAACGGCAAGGCCGATGGTAAGCCGGTGCAGATCAAGGCGTTTACCCCGCAGGGAGGTGAGCCGGCGCTGATGATTCGCGATGACAAGGCGTTCATCGCCATGCTCAAGAAGACGAAGGAGCTCGACCTCGAGGTCACCTTGCTCGATGGCAAGAAGAACGAGACCCTGGTGTACGAGGTGGGCGGTTTCGATCCGGCGAAGTGGAAGCCGCTGGCCAAGGCCCGCAAGGGCAGGTCAGGCAAAAACTAAAACCCCAAAGACGGGTCCCAAGCCATGCAGCGGCTGGTACGCGGGCGTGAATGGACGCGCGGATGTTCGGGCGCACCGTGCGGGTGGTCCACGCATTTTCAGTCGCGCATCTCCATGGAGGTTCTGCCATGTCCAAGCAAGGTTTATTGTTCGCCGTCGCCCTGGCCGCCGCCCTGGCCGCCTGTTCCAGCGTGCCGTACGCGCAGCGTCAGCAACAACGGCAGGCAGCCTATGCCGCGGCGGCCGGCGCACCGGTCAGGGACTTCCATTTCTTCAGTTTGTGGTCGTGGGAGCCGCTGAGCGACACCGAACTGGTCGTTTACACGCGTCCGGACCGCGCGTGGTTGCTCGACCTGGAGGGCTATTGCCAGAATCTGGAATTCACCCAGACGATCGGACTGACCTCCAGTGTCAGCCAGGTGTCTGCGCGCTTCGACAAGGTGGTGACCGGCCGACATGATGTCCCTTGCATAATCGCCCAGATCCGGCCGGTGGACGTGAAGCAGTTGCGTATCAAGCAGGCGGCGCAGCGCAAGATCGATGCGGAGCCACGGGAACCGGCGGCTCCTGCGTCCGCGGGTTGAGGCGGTTGGCAGCCTGTCGGACTCTGCCATTTGAGGCGATTCGCAGACGCCGGACAGGCTCCTAGCGCACCACCGTGACCGGCACGTGCGCGCGCGCCAGCACGTTGCCTGACACCGAGCCGAGCAGCCAGCGGGCCAGCGCGCCGCGCTCGGTATGTCCGATCACGATGTGGTCGATACCATGTTGATCGACCTGGCTGAGCAACACATCACCGGGGCTGCCGTAGGTCAGCTCGATATCCACCAGCGCGGCGGCATCCGGCATGATCGAAGTCAACTCTGCCAGCAGTTCCTGCGCGCGCCGGGTGCCGGAGTCGGCCATCATGAGCGCGCATGCGTCGGCGCCCCCTTGGGTGACCTGGAGCACCGACACCACGCGCACGCGACCGCTGCCGCAGCGGGCCAGCTCGACGGCAAACTGGAATGCGCGGCGCGAGGCCTCCGAACCGTCGTAACCCACCAGTGAATACTTGACCATGCCCTGCTTCCCGCAAGCCGGCTGCCGGGCCACGCCAGATTCCGGCAGCAGTTCGGCGACGTGACAACCCTACGGCGTTGGGCTGCAATCATGCAAGGACTGCTGACCAGCTCCGGCGCGACCGCATGCTTTCGAACGTATTCGCACAGCCCGTGGAGAGACCCAGCCTGAACGCCGGTTTAGCCTTGTGCACGCCGTTGTCACGCGTGGATGCACACGATTCCATCACCCATGCGAGGGCCGGTCGATCTTTTCGAGGGTGTCTGCCAGTCCGCGACATGAACCCGATTTCATATGTGTCACATCCCGTGTAACGAGGAGAGAAGCGATGATCAAGCTTACTGTTGGAATGGCTGCCCTGGTACTTGCTTGTGCAGGCGCGACGACCATGCTGCCCGTGAGTACTGCGCAGGCGGAAGATGCCGGCGTGAAATGCGATCTTGTATACAACATTTCAGGCTGGTCGCTGATCTACAAGCACGCCGAAGGCACGGGCAGGATCACCTGCAACAATGGCCAGCATGCGAACGTCAAGATTAGCGTGGTTGGCGGGGGTCTTACCGCCGGCAAGTACCAAATCAACAACGGCAAGGGCGAGATCACCCACGTCCATGGCATCAAGGAAGTGTTCGGCGACTACGCGCAGGCCGGTGCTGAGGCCGGCGTAGGCAAGAGTTCGCAGGCGCAGGTGCTGACCAAGGGCACGGTGTCGCTGGCACTGGCTGGTACCGGCGAGGGCGTCAACCTGGGTGTCTCGGCCGGCAAGTTCACCATCAGCCGGCGCTGATCCTTCCCTCACATGACGTACATCAAGGGCGCCCTCGGCGCCCTTGTTTTTGGGTGCGGCGCTACACTGCGCCCATAGCACCGAGTTCCGTCACCGGAGATTTGCCATGCGCCGCCTTGCCTGCCTGATGATGTTGACCCTGCTGTGGGCAGGGATCGCGCCAGCGTTTGCCGGCACACCCCAGGCCGGGGAGGCCGCGCCGACGTTCCGCCTGCAGGATCAGAACGCACACTGGCGCAGCCCGGCCGACTTCCATGGCCACTGGCTGGTGCTGTACTTCTATCCGAAAGATTTCACGCCCGGCTGCACTACCGAGGTATGCACGTTTCGCGATGACATCGCCAAGCTGCGCAAGGCTGGCGCCGACGTGATGGGGGTCAGTCTCGACGACGTGAAATCTCATGCCGACTTCGCCGCGAAATACCACGTTCCGTTTCCCCTGCTTGCCGACACCGATCACGGGGTGGCCACCCGCTACGGCGTGCTGACCTCCTACAAGGGGCAGCACTACGCCAAGCGAACCACCTTTCTGGTCGACCCCCAAGGCCGGATTGCCAAGGTCTACGTCGATGTCGATCCCGAGAAGAACTCTGGGCAGGTGATGGCTGATCTGGCTGCATTGAAGGCGGCGCGCTGATGCCGGTGGCGGTACGCGCCGAACCGCTGATGCACGAACGCGGCTTTGCACTCTGGCGCGTGGTGGTGTGGCTTCTCCTGCTGCTTGCCGCCTTCGGCTGCCTGCAGTATTTCAGTCATGCGCTGTTGCTGTGGAACCAGCGCCAGCTGCTGGCGTCCGACGCGGCCGCAAGCGCGGCGTTGCGCGGGATGCTGGCCTGGGACGTTGCGTATCTGTTGGCCGCGTTCGCCTTGATCGTGGTGTGCGCCGGTTGCATCCTGCGCCAGGCCTGGGCACGGCCCGCGCTGCGCGTGGCTGCCGCGTTGGTGGCGCTGTGGATGTTGGCGAGCGGAGTCACCCTGCTGCTGCAGTGGCCCGCCTTCGAGCACGCCAGCACCGAGGCGCTTGGCCAGTTGCGCCACGACGAAGCCCTGCGACAGGCGCTGCTGCACGCGCGACGCAACTATCTGGCGGCACTGGTGCTGAAAGCGATCGCCGTACCGCTGCTGTTGTGGCTGAGCTGGCGGCTGGGTGTTCCGGCGGTGCGTGCGCAGTTCCGCTTCCGGCGTTGAACGGGCGTCTGCGTATGCCTGCTTGCGGGACGGTGCTCGGCTCCCACCTGGATGCACGAAATCGAGGGCGTCGACGCGGCCGGCGCCGGAGCGCCTGATCACCCGCTCAATGAGGCGTAGGCGTGGCAGGTGTTCAGGCGCAGTTGGCGGGTGAGCAGGTATCGCTGTACGAATTGATCCACGGAGTTATTGCGATGCGTTCATGGCTGTCCCTCGTCACCGTGCTGTGCTTACTGGGAGCGTCGCCGCTGCGTGCCGAAGACCTCGCTGCCGTTTGTCACGCGACCAGCAGCTACGACCTGACCCTGCGCGCCGACGGCGTGCTGTTCGATCGCCCGTCGCCGACACCCACGCGGGTGGAATTGCAGCACGGCAGCTTGCGCACCGATGGCGTCGCGGTGGTGCTGGATGCAGAACAGCAGGATCGCATGACCCTGTTCGAGCGTGACTTGCGGGCGTTGGTGCCGCGCGTGCGCACGGTGGCGCGAAACGGAGTGGACATGGCAGGACAGGCGTTGCGCGCCGAGGCGGCAGAACTCGGCTTGAGTGCGGATACTCGTTCCGAACTTGATCGCCGCTTGAACACGCACGCGGCCGAGTTGAAGCGGCGCATCGCCAGCAGCCAGAGCACGCACGACTGGCAAGGTGATTCGATCGAACAGTACGCGAACCAGGTGATAGGCGACCTGATGCCACTGGTCGCGGCCGACCTGGGGCAGCAGGCGGTGAATGCGGCACTGGCCGGCGATCTTCAGGCTGCGGCCAGCCTGCACGATCGCGCCAGTTCGCTGGCCACCGATCTGCAGCCGCGCCTGCAGCAGCGCATGCAGGCCCTGCGCCCCCAGATCGAGGCGCTATGCCCGGCGATCCAGCGACTGGCGCGCCTGCAGGAGGGCGTGCGCGACAACCGCGGCCAGGCGCTGCAGCTGCTCAAGGTCAGTCGACAGGTACTTTCCGAGCCCGCTGGCCCGGGTTAATGCCCGACTCAGTGCGCACGAGCCATCATGGAGGAATGAAGCCTTCGGCCACCCCGGCGCACGCAGCTTTGCCGCCATACGCGGCGCAGGCTGCATGGCGTGCGCTTATCCAGCGCAGCGTGGACCTGCGCGAGCTGTACCAAAAATCGCTGCAAACCTGCGAGCCCGGTGTACGCACGGTATTGGAAGACAACGCGCAGACGCTGCATATACTGATTGGCGAGCTGCAGGCACACACTGGCTCCGAGGGCGGTCAAATCCGCCATCAAGGTAGCTGGCGCGGCACCGCGAGACGCCAGTTTTCCGGCTGGTTGATCGGCGCGATGGCGCGACAGGATCGCCCGTGGCTGCGAGTACTGGCACGCCAGGGGAATGAATTGCTGGAGTCGTTCGAGGGCTCCATCGCGGAGCTTCCGAACGAGTCGGCCCGAGTCCTTTGCCGCCAGCTGCCGCGGTTGCAAGGCATCTGCCAGGACATGGATTGCCTGGTCGGCAGCGCATCGTGAGTGTCCGACCGACCGCCAATGCCAGCGACATACTCGACTTCTGGTTCGCGCCGGCCCACGCCGCGAGCTGGTTCGTGAAAGACGCCGACTTCGACGCCGAGCTCCGCCAGCGCTTCGGCGCAGAGAGGGAGATGGCGGCGCAGGGCCGTCTGGACGATTGGGCTGCCAAGCCGGAAAGCTGGCTGGCGCTGCTGCTCCTGCTGGACCAGCTTCCACGCAACTTGTACCGGGGCAGTGGGCGCGCCTGGGCCGCCGACGTGAAGGCACAGCGCGTCGCGCTGTCAGGCCTGGATGATGGTTTCGATCAGGCCTTGCCGCCACTGCGGCGTGTCTTCGCCTACCTGCCGCTGGAACATGCCGAGAACATGGGCTTGCAGCAGCGCGCGGTTGCATTGTTCGAGGCTTTGCACGCACAAGTGCCTGCCGACGAACGCGAGCGCTTCAGTGTTTTTCTGGACTATGCTCGGCGCCACCACGAGGTAATTTCGCGCTTCGGGCGCTTTCCGCATCGCAATGCCGCGCTCGGGCGCTCCAACACGCCCGATGAGACAGATTATCTGGCGCAGGCCGGCGCGGGATTCTGAGCAAGGGGCCAGCGCGGCAGGAAAGCCATCATCCACGATCGACCAGGGAGCAGGTCATGCGCACACACCTCATCATCGCCCTGTTTTTTTTAAGTGCCGCCGTCCAGGCGTCCAGTACACTGCGGGTCGGCAGCCAGGTGCTCACCACCGGTGACAGCCAGGAACGGGTTACCGAGTTGCTGGGCAAACCCTCGTCGAAGTCACATCAGCGCACCTCCCACCGCGCTGGGCGTCGCCGCGGCGGCGTGCAGGTGATCGACAATCAGCAAGGTGGCGAGCAATGGCGCTACCGGCGCGACGGCCACGTCACGGTGGTGACCATCGTCGACGGTCGCGTCTCGCAGATCGAAGATCGGCGGCTTTGAGCCGGATGACCCGGCGCCGCCCGGTCATCCGGTCGTCAGGACCGACCCGATTTGATCATTGCGCGCGGCATGGTCGATGATGCGGGCAGGCTCAGGCCCTTCCGGAGATCGACATCGACTTGCACCGACTGAATGCCGAAAAGTTGCGCACGCTGTTGCATGGGGTGCGCAGGATGCTGCGGGCGGATCTCTGGTTTCCGCACATTCCGCTGGCCGCGTTGATGTGGCTGGGTGGCGTGTGGCTGCTGCAGGCCGACGTCGGGCGCAACTGGCAACACTACTTCACCCGGATCATCGACGGCTCGGTGATCATGCCACCGCGCATGCTGCCGCCGATCCTGATCGGCAGCGGCATGTTGACCATGGCACTGGGCCTGCTCTGGCGTTCGCGCATCGCCTGGGTGATGGCGATGCTGCTGGTACTGACCGCCGCGATCAGCACCAGGTTCGGAAGCCACCCGGCGAACCACGGCTATGGGCTGCTGGTTTATTTCCTGCTGGTGCTCGGTGCCCTGCTGTTCTGTTATCGCCATTTCGACCGCGCCAGCGTGGCGGCAAGCACCCTGTTCGCGTTGACCTCGGTGGCCATGCTGGTGATGTACGCCACTTTCGGCAGTTACTACCTCGGCGCGCAATACAGGCCGGCCATCACCGACCTGGTCACCGCCTTGTATTACTCCATGGTCACCATGAGCACGGTCGGCTACGGCGATATCGTGCCGCTGACGTCCGAGGCCAAGCTGTTCACGGTGTCGATCATCGTGCTCGGCGTGGCCGTGTTCGCCACGTCGCTGACGGCCGTGATCGCGCCGATGATCAGCCACTCGCTGCAACGTATCGTCTCTCGCAAGGGTCATCACATGAAACGCGAAAAGCATTTCGTCGTCATCGGCAATACGGCACTGGCCGCCAATACCTGGCGTGAACTGGCACGACGCGGCCGACCGGTGACGAGACTGTTGCGAAAGCAGCCTGACGATATCGACGCGGATGATGTGGATCTGGTGATCGGCGACCCGGGCAATGTCGATGTGCTGCGTGAGGCAGGCGTGGACAAGGCGCAGGCCGTGATGGCGATGATGGATGACGATTCGGAGAACGCGTTCGCCATCCTCGCCGCACGTGAACTGGGCGGCGGGGCGCGCACGGTGGCTGCGCTCAACGACGGGCGCCACCGCAACCGCATCAAGCTGGCACAGCCGGACGTGGTGATCGCGCCGCAGTTGCTCGGCGGTGAGCTGCTGGCGATGCTGCTGACCGGGGAGGAGGTCACCTCCGATTTCGTGATGAAGAGCGTGTTCCAGGACCTTTCAGTATCTGCCCAGGCTCCCGACGGCGTGGGGCCGACCGCTGCCTGATTGCGCCAGGCGTGGTCGTGCGACATCTTCGCCGCTGAATATTTGATGGTTGGTTTGCTAGGCTGGCCCGGTTTTTCCCACGAGCTCAATGCCATGCATGACTTTCTCGCGACTCTGTTTGGCGCCAAAGTCGCCGACACCATCATCCAGGTCGGCCTGAACGTGTTGCTGGCCGTGCTGGTGCTGCTCGTCGGCATCTGGCTGGCCGCGCGGCTGGCCAACATTGTCCAGCGCGCGCTGCAGCGCGCATCGGTGGACATCACCCTGATCGACTTCCTGCGCAAAGTGATCTACGGCCTGCTGATCGCGGTGCTGGTCGTGATTGCACTGAACACGGCCGGCGTGCCCACCGCACCGCTGGTCGCTGCGCTGGGTGCCGCCGGTCTGGCGATCGGCCTGGCCTTGCAGGGTTCGCTGAGCAACCTGGCCTGGGGGGTGCTGCTGGTGATCTTCCGGCCGTTCCGGGTCGGGGACTTCGTCACTGCTGGAGGTGTCGACGGCACGGTGGAGAGTATCAACCTGATGCATACGTTGCTGGTGCTGCCGGACGGGCGCGAGGCGATCGTGCCCAATGGCAAGGTGGGCAGCGACGCGATTCTCAATTACAACCGCCGTGGCACGCGTCGCTTCGATTTCACGGTGCGCATCGGCTTCAAGGACGATATCGGCGCGGCAATGACGGAAATCCGGCAATTGTTCGAGCAGGATGAACGCATCCTCAAGGATCCTGCACCCGGCGTGTGGACGTCCGGACTGAGCGAGAACTCGGTTGACCTGATCGTGCGCGCCTGGACCAAGTCCGGCGATTTCTGGGCCACGAAGACGGATCTGCTGCGCGCGGTCAAGGATCACTTCGACCAGGTCGGCATCAGCATTCCGCTGCCGCAGCGCCAGCTCACCGTGGTGCAGGGCAAGCTGCCGGAAGCCTCGCCAAAACGGGGTTGATCGGCAGGCCGAACGACCTGCCATGGCCCCTTCGTCGGCGCGCATCTACTGCAACGTCACCGCCCGCCGGTTGTCGCTGGAGACCTTGTCGATCAATTCATTGTAGGGATCGATGCCCGCCTGCGCTGGCTTGCCGTCCACGGTGACGGTAATCGTGCTGTCGCCGTCCTTGACCACCCGCTTCTCCAGGTACAGCGGCTTGCCGTCCTTGTCGCCACCCGGAGAGGCAGCGAACACGCCGATCTCGATCGGAAAGTCGATTTTCCCGGGGGTTTCCTTGCCCTTGCCGTCGACGTAGACCTTGCCCGCATGTATGTCCATCGTCACTTCGTACTTGCCATCCGGCAGCTTCTTCGCCGTGGCCGAGACCATGCGGTTGTCGAACAGGGTGATCTTCCAGAAGAAGTCGTCCAGCATCGGCTGCCACTTCGGCCCGAGCGCCTTGCTCAACGCATCCATGAATTCCTGCGAGTCGGTATACGGCGGTTGCTGGAAGCCCTTGTCGATCAGGAACTGCTTGAGCATCGCGTCGAGCTTGTCTTCGCCCACGTAATCCTGCAGTGCGTAAAAGATCAGTGAACCCTTGCGGTAGTGGATGTACGGCTGGTTCTCCACTTTCGCCAGCGGTTCCTCGGCAATCTTTTCGGTGGCACGACCGGCCAGATAGGCGTCCAGCTCGTACTTCAGGAACTTGCGCATCTGGTTCGCGCCGTACTTGTGCTTCATGACCATCAGCGACGAATACTGCGCCAGCGATTCGCTGAGCATGGTCGAGCCCTGCATGTTGGCGCCGATCACCCGGTGCGCCCACCACTGGTGCGCCACTTCGTGCGCGGTGACGTCGTAGACGTAGTCCAGCTTGGACTTGTCACGCAGGTCGGCGATGAAGCCGATCGATTCGGAGAACGGGATGGTGTTGGCGAACGACTGCGCAAACGCGGAGTAGCCGGGGAACTCGACGATGCGCAGCTGCTTGAACTGGTACGGCGTGTAGTGATTGTCGTAATAATCCAGCGAGTCTTCCGCACTCTCGATCATCCTGTCCACGTTCCAGGCGTGCTCCGGGTTGTAGTAGACCGAGATGGCCACGCCATCGTGCTTCGTGCCCTTCACCGCGTAGCGTGCCGACAGGTAGGCGAAGAAGTTCAACATCGGCTGTTGCATCTGGTAGTGGAAGTAGTGCCTGCCGTTGGCGGTCCACTCCTTCTGCAGCATGCCCGGCGCCAGCGCGATCTGGTCGGCGGCGGTGGAGACGGTAGTGTCGAAGCTGATCCAGTCCGCATCGTTGCTGATGTAGGTGTTGGCGCGAGCCTTTTCGTCACCCAGCGGCGGCATGCGCGGCACGTCCACCTTCAAGCCGTACTTGCGGCGGTCGTTGCGGTCGGTGAGCTGCACCTGTGACTGGTAGCCGAACTGCGGCATCACGCCGTTGTTGAAGAAGGTACCGTTATGGGCGAGGAAGGTGCCTGTGGGGTCGGTGGTGAAGCCCTTCGGCGCGTACTCCAGGGTAAAGTCGAACGGCATCGAGGCGCCGGGCGCCAGCGGCGTTTTCAGTTTGTAGATGGTGAACTCGAGATCCTTGTCGGCGCTGATGATGGAGTGCGGAGCGAACTCGAGCGACTTGAGCTTGAAGCCATCGGTGAAGTTCACGTACAGCTCGCTGATTGGCGTGTCGTGCTTGTTGACCAGTGTGTAGTGGCCGCGGATCTCGAGCTTGCGCTGGTACGGATAGATGTCGACGTTGGCCTGCACCGCGGTGATGCGCGGTTGCGGCGCCTCCCTGTATTTGGCGTATTTCTTCTCGTAATTGACGCGCTCGAGTTTCTGCGTCGTGCTGCTTTTGTACGTGTTGAGGATATTGGTGTTGTAGTAGATCCAGCCGCCGCTGGCGATGAACGCGAGCAGTGCCAGTACCAACGTGGCCGCGGCTGGCAGTCGCAGCCTCGCACGCGCCTCGCGCAGCCGTTCACGCCACGACTGGCCGGTCCCACGCACCCACAACAGCGCGGACAGCACCAGAAGCACTACCGCGCAGGCGGCCCAGTAGAAGTCGAACCACAGCACGCCCTTGAGGAAGTGTCCGTAGCCGTTGAGGTCCGAATACGGTGCGCCCGGCGTGCTGCCGTAGTTGTAGATGTGCTGTTCCCAGTGCAGCAGGTCGAAGCCGATCGAGCTCAGCACCAGCCAGACGATGGTCAGCAGGTAGCCGAGGAACTTGTTGTTCGACAGTACCTGCAGGAACACCGCCAGCACTGCCAGCAGCGCGAACGGGATTGCCTGCAGCGCGAGGGTCTGCAGGTACAGGCCTGGCTCCAGATGGGTGTAACCGTGGCCGAGCTGCCAGCCGATGCCGACTGCGGCGCCGACCAGCAGGAACACCACGATCACCGCCAGCAAGGCGCCCAGCTTGGCGGTCAACGGTACCCAGTCCGGCACCGGGAACGCGTCGCTGACCTCGGCCGACCGCTGGCTGCGTTCACGCCATACCAGTTCGCCGGCATAGAAGATGATGATGATGTACAGCAGCCACTGAAAGCCGCCCTGGATGTTCTCCAGCACCTGGTGCGTCACCGGGTAGGTCGCGGTGCCGTAGATCTGGCCGGACAGCAGGAAGGCGCCGAACAGGTTGGCCAGCCCCAGCGCCAGCATGATCAGGAGCGGCGCCCCGCGCAGCACGCTCAGGGTGTCGAAGCTGAACTGCGTGCGCAGCTGCAGCAGATGGGCACGCAAATCGTCGCCAAGAGTGACCTTGGGCAGGGCCAGCGCCGCGGCGACGGCCTGCGGGCGCAGCATCGGCGGCTCCGCTCGCTTCTTGCGCCGCGGGAGCTTCAGTCCTTCGTGACTGGGCCGGAACAGCAGCGCCGTGGCGCCAAGCATGGCCAGGCTCACCCCGATCCACAGCAATCGGTTGAACAACATCAGGCCAGACAATGCAGGCAGCGCGTGATTGGACTGGTCGGCCGACCAGTAGCGCGTGACGATGTCCAGGGTGCGTGCACCGAACGGGTCGAGCATGGCAGCGAGATAGTGGTTGTTGACGTCCTTGGTCAGCTGGCCGACTACGGCCTGCAAGACGAAGTAGGCGATCACGCCGATATAGGTCGCCAGCAGCGAGCGCGAGGTGGTCGCCAGCAAGTACAGAAGGGCCGCGATGAACAGCATGTCCGGCACCACCATCACGCCGAACGCCCACGCATAGCCGTGCCAGTCCGCCGGTCCCATGCGTGCCGCGTCGATCCACGGCATCATGCCGCCCAGCGCGAGGCCCAGCGCACAGGCCAGCATGACGGCCAGCGAGGCGGCGTAGCCGGCGGCGAAACGCCCGCCCAGGTAGGCGCCACGGCTCATCGGCGTGGCGAAGATGAGTTCGGAGGTGCGCTGGTCGAAATCGCGCAACGCGGCCGCCGCCACGAAGATGGTGACCAGGAAAATGCTCAGCACGGTGAGCACGCTGAGCAGGCGCACGATCACCAGCGGCGCATTCCGCAGCACGTTGCCGCTGGCACCGCCAAGGACTACCGCATCCGTGCTGACCAGCGCGAAGGCGAGCGCGCCGAAGGCGAGTGCGACGATCCAGAACAGCGGCGCCTTCAGCTGCTGGCGCAATTCAAAGCGGAGTATTTCGAAGAACATGGGTGATCCTGGCTGGTGTAGGAGCGCACCCTGTGCGCGAATGCTTTCCATCTATGTGGCAGCGAGCCATCGCGCACCGAGGTGCGCTCCTGCGGTATTCAAGGAGCTTTCACGCCGCCTTGGTGGTGGCCTGCTCACGCAGCCTGCCGAAGTAGACGTCCTCCAGATCCGGCGCGACCGCTTCGAAGCCCTGTTCCGGCAAGCTGTCGGCCAGCACATGCAGCAAGGTGCGGCCCCCGGCGAGGCGGGTGGACAGGATGGTCATCCGGGCCCGGTAGCCATCGAGCTGAGCCTTGTCGATCGTGCGTCGCCATACCCGGCCTTCCAGCGAGCGGATCGCCTCGACAGGCTCACCGGTCAGCAGCACCTGGCCCTGGCCGATGATTGCCATGCGCGAGCACAGGTCGGTGACGTCCTCCACGATATGGGTGGACAGGATCACCACCATCCGCTCGCCCAACTCGGCGAGCAGGTTGAGGAAGCGGTTGCGTTCCTCCGGGTCGAGACCCGCGGTGGGCTCGTCGACGATGATCAGGCGCGGCTCGCCGATCAGCGCCTGGGCGATGCCGAAGCGCTGCCGCATGCCGCCGGAGTAGGTGCCGAGCTTGCGCTTGCGTACATCCCAAAGGTTGACCTGGCGCAGCAGCGCCTCGACCAGTTCGCGTCGCTCATTTTTCACGGTGACGCCCTTGAGCACCGCAAAGTGCTCGAGCATGGCTTCGGCGGAAACCTTCGGATACACACCGAATTCCTGCGGCAGATACCCGAGCAGGCGTCGCGTGGCGTGCTTGTCGGCAAGCAGATCCATCTCGTCCAGCCGGATGGTGCCCTCGTCGGGATCCTGCAGCGTGGCGATCGTGCGCATCAGCGACGACTTGCCGGCGCCGTTGGGGCCGAGCAGGCCGAACATGCCGCTGGGAATGTCCAACGATACGCTGCGCAATGCCCGCACCCCGTTGGTGTAGGTCTTGGAGAGGTCACGTATGGTCAACATTGGTAGCGTCCTTGGGCCGCCTGGTGCGGTAGATGAATGCGATCAGGTTAGGGGATCGGGAAGGTTTGCGCGTGCGCTCAAGGTCATGCATACGCATGCGCATGGAGCGCCCGGGTTTCCCACCGGCGCCCCTGCACGCCAGACGGATCGGGCGCGCCTTGGTTATGATTGACCTCTTGCACGCGACCGCCATCCCCGCGCGGTTCGCCCTTGCCATTCGCAGGAGTCATCATGGCCGACCTCAAAGAAGCCCGCGTCCCCGACATCGGTCACGACGGCGTTCCCGTCATCGAAGTGCTGGTCAAGGTCGGCGACAAGGTGGAGAAGGAACAAAGTCTGATCACGCTGGAATCGGACAAGGCAACGATGGAAGTGCCTTCCCCGTTCGCTGGCACGATCAAGGAAATGAAGCTCAAGGTTGGCGACGAGGTTTCCGAAGGTGCCGTGATCGCCGTTCTGGAAACCGTCGGCGCAGCCGATACGGCGCCCCGCTCTCCCGCTCCGGGCGACGACCGCACTGATGCGGGAGTCAGAGCAATGCAGGGAGCAATTGCCGAGGGCAGGGGTGAGGCTGCGGCGTCGCACGATGGCTCCAATAAGGGAGCCCGCAGCAGCGCCGCCTCACCCGAGGACAAACCATCCGCACAAAAGGCGGCTCCCCCGGCCCCGACCGAGCCGGATCCCGCCCCGGTCGCCAGCCAAGGCGCAGCACCCGGCAACGCGCCCGAAGGCGACATACCGCATCCGCGCCCGCCGGTCGACGCATCGATCGTGATGCCCGGTGATGCGCCTTATGCCAGCCCGGCGATCCGCGCGTTCGCGCGCGAGTTGGGCGTGGATATCCAGCAGGTGAAGGGCAGTGGTCGCGGTGGCCGCATCCAGCGCGATGACGTCAGTGCGTGGGTCAAGCATGCGCTGGCTTCGGGCGCCCGGCCCAGCCAGGGCGGCTCGGCTTCGATTGGCGGGCTCAACCTGTTGCCGTGGCCCAAAGTCGATTTTTCCAAATTTGGCGAGATCGAGGAAAAGCCGCTGTCGCGCATCCAGAAGATTTCCGGTGCCAACCTGGCGCGCAACTGGGCGATGATTCCGCATGTCACCCAGCACGAGGACGCCGACATCACCGAGCTGGAGGCCTTCCGCAAGGAGCTCGGCGCGGAAAACAAGGACCTGAAGATCAGCCCGCTGGTGTTCCAGATCAAGGCGGTGGTCGCGGCGCTGAAGCAGTTCCCCCAGTTCAACGCCTCGCTGGACGAATCGGGCGAGAAGCTGATTCTCAAGAAATACTTCCACATCGGCATCGCGGTGGACACGCCCGACGGGCTGGTGGTACCGGTGTTGCGTGATTGCGACAAGAAGGGCCTGCTCGAGCTGGCCAGCGAGTTGGGTGAAATCTCGAAGAAGGCACGCGACAAGAAGCTTGGCCCGGCCCAGATGAGCGGCGGCTGCTTCTCGATCAGCTCACTGGGTGGTATCGGCGGTACCCATTTCACGCCGATCGTCAATGCGCCCGAGGTGGCAATCCTCGGGGTATCCAAGGCGGCGGTGAAGCCGGTATGGAACGGCAAGGAATTCGCCCCGCGCACGATCCTGCCGCTGTCGCTGTCCTACGATCACCGCGTGATCGATGGCGCGCTGGCCGCGCGCTTTGCCTCGTTCCTGGCCAGCCAGCTCGGCGACATTCGCCGGCTGCTGCTGTAACGGGCGATCAGGTGCAGGCGACCATCGCATTGGCACAAGCGGGCCAGGCTCAGCCTGCGCACGACCGTACGATGATCAGCCAGGGTGCCTCGCACCTGAATTCCCTGCTCGGGCAAGGCTTCAGTCTGGGTGGTATCCAGATCACGATAGGTTCGATTCTGGGCGGGGTGCTGCTGTTCGTCGTTTTCGTGCTGGCGACCGTCGCGCTGAAGCGGCTGTTGCATCGTTATGGCGAACGCAACCAGCACGTCAACAAATCCTCGCTGTATACGGTCGAGCGGCTGCTGCACTATCTGCTGTTGGTGGTCGGTCTGCTCTGGGCATTGGGCGTGGCCGGCATTCCGATTGCCAAGATGACGGTGTTCGCCGGCGCCTTGGGCGTTGGCCTTGGTTTTGGCTTGCAGGCCATCTTCAACAACTTCGTGTCCGGCCTGATCCTGTTGTTCGACCGCAGCCTCAAGGTGGGCGACTTCGTCGAGCTGGCGTCCGGCGTGCACGGGCACGTGCGCGAGATCAGGATCCGCGCCACCCTGATCAGCACCAACGACGAAATCGATATCCTGGTGCCGAACTCCGAGTTCGTGACCGGACGCGTCGTCAACTGGACCCTGCGTGAGGTCGCGCGCCGGCAGAAGATCCCGTTCCGAGTTCCTTACGGTGCCGACAAGGAACTGGTGAAGACGGCCGCGCTGCAGGCCGCGGCCGCGGTTCCGTTCACGCTGACCATGGATGGGCCGCGCGAGCCGCAGGTCTGGCTGACCGGCTTCGGCGAGTCCTCGCTCGATTTTTCGCTGGTCGTCTGGCTCAACGCGGACGCGACCCGGCGCGTCGGCGCGGTGTTTGCGGCGTACAACTGGGCGCTGCATTCGGCGCTCGAGCAACACGGCATCGAGATCCCGCTGCCGCAGCGCGACGTGCACGTTCGAAGCTGGGTCGACAGCGCGCCATCATTGGAAGCAGTCAAGCCCCGTACGGGCGGCGACGAGCGCATGCTCGACAACGACGCGGCACGCGGTATCCAGCGCGACATCGCTGGATACCCCGACGCGCGAGACGATTCCCACTCCCCCCACGATCCGGACGCAGCTCGCTGACGTCCCGCCACACGAAGGAAACAAACCATGACCAACACCATCGAGATCAAGGTTCCCCACATTGGCGGTCACGACAACGTGCCGGTGATCGAGGTACTGGTGAAGGTCGGCGACGTGATCGAAAAGGAGCAAAGCCTGATCACGCTGGAATCGGACAAGGCGACCATGGAGATTCCGGCCAGTGCCGCCGGCGTGGTCAAGGAGCTGAAACTCAAGATGGGTGACGAGGTGTCCGAAGGCGCGGTCATTGCCGTAATAGAAGCGGTCGGAGCAGCCGACACCACGTCTCCTTCTCCGCCCCGGGGAGAAGGCCGGGATGAGGGGACACGGTCGCCGAGTGATTCCAACAAAGCAAAAAGCACAAACAGCTCCCCCGCGAGCACCAGCCCCTCACCTCAATCCTCTCCCGCGGGTGGCAAACCGGCCGGGGGAGAGGAGGCCAAGGTGCCGCAAGCGGCAGCGTTGCCTGGAAGAGCCCCCGACCTCGAATGCAAACTCGTCGTACTTGGCTCCGGGCCGGGCGGCTACACCGCCGCCTTCCGCGCTGCCGATCTGGGCGTCGACACGGTACTGGTCGAGCGCTACGGCACGCTGGGTGGCGTTTGCCTCAACGTGGGCTGCATCCCGTCCAAGGCGCTGCTGCATGCCGCGGCGGTCATTGACGAGGCCGAAGCCATGGCCGCGCACGGCGTCAGTTTCGGCAAGCAGAAGATCGACCTCGACAAGCTGCGCGACTTCAAGATCAAGGTGGTCGGCCAGCTCACCGGCGGCCTCACCGCCATGGCCAAACAGCGCAAGATACGCACGGTCGTCGGCAACGGCGCCTTCGTTTCGCCGAACGAGCTGGAAGTGCAAACGAAGGACGGCAGCAAGCTGATCCGTTTCGAACACGCAATCATTGCCGCCGGCTCGCAGTCGGTGAAGCTGCCTTCGTTCCCGTGGGACGACGACCGGATCATGGACTCCACCGGCGCGCTGGAACTGAAAGACGTGCCGAAGAAGCTGCTGGTCGTGGGCGGAGGGATCATCGGGCTGGAGATGGCCACCGTGTTCGCCGCGCTGGGCAGTGAAGTCACCGTGGTCGAATTCATGGACCAGCTGATGCCCGGTGCCGATGCGGATCTGATCAAGCCCTTGGCCAAGCGCCTGGGCAGCCGGCTGAAGGGCATCCACCTCAAGACCAAGGTGACCAGCGCCAAGGCGACCAAGAAGGGCATCGAGGTCGGCTACGAGGGCGACAGCATTCCCGACACCACGCTGTTCGATCGCGTGCTGGTATCGGTGGGCCGCTCGCCGAACGGCGGCAAGATCGGGGCCGACAAGGCTGGCGTGGCGGTCACCGAGCGCGGCTTCATCGACGTCGATACGCAGATGCGCACCAACGTGCCGCACATCTTCGCCATCGGCGACCTGGTTGGCCAGCCGATGCTGGCGCACAAGGCCACGCACGAAGCGAAGGTCGCCGCCGAAGCAGTCGCCGGCCAGAAAAGTCACTTCGACGCACGGGTGATCCCGTCGGTGGCGTATACCGATCCTGAAATCGCCTGGGTCGGCGTGACCGAGCGGGAGGCGAAGGAAAAGGGCCTCAAGATCGGCGTGGGCAAGTTCCCGTGGGCCGCCTCGGGCCGTGCCATCGGCATGGACCGTACCGAGGGCTTCACCAAGCTGATCTTCGACGAGGAAACCCATCGGGTGGTCGGTGGCGGGATTGTCGGCGTGCATGCCGGCGACCTGATCTCCGAGGTCGCGCTCGCGATCGAGATGGGTTCGGAAGCGGCTGACATCGCCCTGACCATCCATCCGCACCCCACGCTCAGCGAATCGGTCGGCATGGCAGCGGAAGTCTACGAGGGCACCATCACCGACCTTTACATGCCGAAGAAGAAGTAGGTGCTCGCAGAAGAAAGCCCGGGCAAGCCCGGGCTTTCTGGTCGTCCTCATCGCCGCGCAGAGAGAGATTCGCGGCGGAGGGCGGCTTACTGGCCCGACGGCACGGAGCCGGACGACACCGGGTTTTGCTGCTTGAACTGCTTCCACTGCGCACGGCGTTCCTGCGCCTGTTGCTTGAACGTGGCCGCTTGCGCCTGCTGCTGTGGCGTCAGCACGGCATAGATCTGCGCGCGCAGATTGGCCATCTGCTGCACACGCGCCTGGGTGGCCTGGCCTTCTGCCTGGGCCAGGCTGGCGGCAGCGGCCTGGTAGCCAACCTGGTTCGGGGTCATCGACTCGAACGCGCTACGTTGCTGGCGCAGGGCTTCACGCTGCGGCTTGTCCTGCGCGCGGCTGGTGCTGACGATCTGCTTGATGCTGGCCTTCTGCGCATCGCTGAGGTTCAGCCTGTGCAGCATCATCATCTGGCCGCCGCCGTGATGGCCGTGCCAGCCATGACCTGGCGAGCCTGGGCCGCCGGCGCCGGGCGCCGCGACGGCCACCGTGGTGCCGAGGGCCAGCGCCGAAGCGAGAGCCAGACCGAGAAGTGTGTGCTTGCGCATGATGCTTGCCTCTTTCAGTGGTGGGGAAGGTACGCCACCATTTGACGACATCCTTGCGTATATGTTCTTTGCGAAAAGGTAAAGAACGGTAAAGCACGTGGTACCGGAGCGGTACAACCGGATTGAATGGCTGCCATGCAAACTCCTGTCCCTTCCCGCATCCTGATTGCTGACGACGACCGCGCCCTGTGCCGCCTGCTGGCCGACTATCTGCAGCGGGAAGGTTTTCTGGTGGATGTCGCCCACGATGGCGAGTCGGCCCTGGCGCGCCTGCGTAATCCCCTCGAGCGGCCGGATCTGCTGATTCTCGATGTGATGATGCCCGGCCGCGATGGGCTGGAAACCCTGCGCGAGCTGCGCACCCAGCACCGCCTGCCGGTGATCATGCTGTCCGCACGCGGTGAACCGGTGGACAAGGTGATCGGGCTGGAGCTTGGTGCCGACGACTACCTGGCCAAGCCGTGCCTGCCGCGCGAGCTGCTGGCCCGGGTACGCGCCCAGTTGCGGCGCAACTCGCCGCTGGCCTCGGGCCTGGTGCAGGCGGGCAATCTGCAACTGTATCCGGGCGAACGACGGGCCCAGGTGAACGAGCAGGAGTTGACCCTGACCGGTGCGGAATTCCTGCTGCTGCTCGGGCTGGTCCAGCGGGCCGGTGAACTGGTCGACAAGTCTGCGTTGACCCGCCTGGCGCTGGGGCGCGAGCTGGAGCGTTTCGATCGCAGCATCGACGTGCACGTGAGCCGGCTGCGGCACAAGCTCGCCGAGGCTTCAGCGGATGCGCCGCGGATCGAATCTGTGCGTGGCTCCGGTTATGTGCTGGTGGTTGCCGCAGCATGAACCCGCTCAAGACCTCGTTGTACTGGCGGCTTCTGGTCTGGTTCTGCGTCGCCAACCTGCTGGTGCTGTTCCTTGGTGGCCTGTTCGCGCGGCGCTTCATCGAGTACACCACGGCGGTCCAGATCGACTGGGCGGCCTTGGCGCAGGAAGCCGACCAGGCGTACGAAGACGGCGGTCGCGATGCATTGGCGGCATGGGTTGCGGAACAGCGCAAGCAAGGTATCGAGGCCACCCTGTTCGAGAATGGCGAGGCACTCGTGCCGATCCGTCTGCGTGGCCCGACCCGTGAGTTGTTGAAGGAATGGCTGCCTTCGGGACAAAGCGTCGTGTTGCAGCCACGCGGGGATTTTTATGTGGCCTTCCAGCAGGTCAACGGTGCGGATGGCCACACTCGCCAGTTGCTGGCAATGAGCCGCTCGCATGTGCGCCTGCGCCCGCAGACAC
>JBDTEG010000084.1:0-4309 GCA_039922695.1 Rhodanobacter sp.
TGCGATGCCGTTGCGTTGGAAACGACGTTCTTTTGCCGCTTCTCGTTTCCGGCAATGAGTGCCCTGGCCGCGCGTGTGCCCGCCGTGCAGCAGCATCTGTTCCGCATGCTCAGCAAGGAAATCGGAACCGCCTCCATGCTTGCGGGCGACCATAGTGCCGACGAGCGTCTCGCGGCATTTCTGATTGACCTCGGCGCGCGCTACGAAATCCGCGGCCTTTCCGGCACCCAGTATCGGCTGAGCATGTCGCGCGGTGATATCGCCAACTACCTGCGGCTCGCCGCCGAGACGGTAAGTCGGGTGTTCAGTCGGTTTCGCGCGCAGAAGCTGATCCAGATCGAGGGACGCGAATTACAGTTGCTGGATCTAAAGAGCTTGCAAGCGATCGGGCAGGCCTTGTTGCCGGGTTGACGTGTTCTGGGCGTCGGCTGTCGGACCAACTCCGGACGCTCGCCCTTTCAAACAGACCGCCGCAAAGCGGCCGGTCACGAGCGACAACATTGGGTCGCAAGCCGCCTTGGCCTAAAAGGACGCCAGCAGGCAAGCAGGCGTGATGCCGCTTTGGGGCCAACAGATTGCCCTCTTACGAACGGATAGCCGCTGACCGGCGGCGGTGTCTTGGGCACGTCATCCCACCCTGGCTGCTACCGAAGCTCCACGCTGCCAGCAACTCGGTTTCGAGCGGTTGCCTGCGTACGCTTTCAGTTCGCTGGTGGGGACACGGCAAACACGTGCTTGGCATTGGCGTAGTAGATCTTGTCGATTACCGCGCGAGGCAACGCCAGCCCCGGCACGTCGGCGTCGATCATGTCCACCCGCCGGGTTTCGCCCGTGGCAAGGTATTGCCAGTCGGCGATCCACACTGAGCGTGCCTCGCGCCTGAAGGTTGCGGGGTCGGTATCAGGGTCGAAAGTCAGGTCCGTGCCATAAAGCAGCCGATCTTGGTAACGGATGAAGAAATTGCGTACCTTCTTCCGGCCACGAACCGACTGGTATTGCAACTGGCTCATCCGTGCAGCCATGTCGACGCTGGCCTGGGGAAAACGATCCAGAAATCCAGCGATCCGATCAACGTCATACTCTAGGCTGGCTAGATGCGCGCCAACAAAACGTAGTTTCGGATGAGCAGCCACGAAGCGATTGTGCGCAGCCATGAGGTCTTCGTAACCCGGATTCTCCGGATGCAGATCCATGTAGTACTCGGGATGGTTCCGGAAGTACTCGCGATCGTTGTCGGTGGTCATCTTGTCCAGCGGCAGCCAGCAATTCTGTGGCTCTCCCTGATGGTCAATCAGCGGTACCCCCAAGGTGCGAATCTCTTCGGCTACAGGTGCCAGCCCTGGATCGTCGAGCCTGATGAATTTGCCATTGGCATTCTTTTCCTCAAGACCGACGTTCTTCCATATCTTCACCGCCAACACGCCGTTGGCAACGTCGCGCGCGAGCCCAGCGTTGGCGTTGTCGGCCCAGCCCTGCTTTCCGAAGCCTTTCATCGAGAACGTAGTCGCCCAGTGGAAACGTGTGGGATCCTTCGCCGCCAGAGCCACGACCACAGCATGCTGCAACGACAGACTAGGAAAGTCGGGATAGTCGACGTTGATTGACAACAGTTCGAAACCATCGTCGCGCGCCTGCTCGAGAAACCCCGGATCTGATGTGTTGGCATGCACGTGGGCGTCGCATCTCTCCACGCGGGCATAGTCCGCCACGCTGTAATGGTCCGGGCCCACCGCAGCATGGGCCGCTGCGTGCAACGCCGGCGCAGCAATCGCCGCCGCCGACAGCGCCATAACGGCACAGGTCCCGGTCACATGGTGCGAATAGACTTATGCATGCTCAGTCCAAAGTAAGATAACGAAACCAAATAGCACAATATCGAAACCAAACGCTTGCATCAGTACCTGCAGGTAAAGCACACTCTGCGCAACGCCACAGACGGGATTCGGCCATGCCTCCTTTGGGACGACGAACTGTATTGAAGCTTGTTGCCGGCAGTCTGGTGGGTGGCGTTGCTTACGCTTGGCTCCCTGCCGCACTGGCGGGTCCGCAGCAGTCGGGGCGCGCCACTGGCAGCGGCATAGCCCCAAGCGGTGATGCTGACGTCGGAGCAGTATCCAGCGACTCCGTTCTCGCGATTGAGTTCGATCGACATCTGCGAACTCGCCTGAAGGTACGCGGGAAGTCTCTGACCGACTACCAGCCCAGCGAGAGCCTGTTACTTGCCGACGCAACGGTGGACGACTTCGCCATCACCGGACACACGCATCAGCCGATCAGCGATCCCCTCCATGGCCGCGGGCATCAGGCCATCATCACCGGACGGCATGGCAGGGACCTCGAAAAGCAAGTGTCGGTGACGTTCTTCGACAACCTGCCAGGCTTTGCAGTGCTGCAAACCCGCTATCGTAATCTCGGCAACGCGGCATTGAGCGTCACAGGCTGGCGCAACGCAGCTCACGAGTTGGCCGACGCAGCGGGTGGGTTCTGGAGCTTCTCCGGTGCCACGCATACCGACCGGCGTGACTGGGTGCAGCCGCTCGGGGCGCATTTCGACCAACGCAATAGCCTGTCAATGGATTCGTCCGATTACGGCGGAGGTACGCCGGTGGCCAACATCTGGCGCCACGATGTCGGCTTGGCGGTTGGCCACGTCGAACCGGTCGTACGTGAACTGAATTTGCCAGTACGCAAGTCCGCAACGGGCGCATGGATTGCGGTCGAGTCAGCGCAAGCGAGAACCTTGGACCCTGGCCAGACGCTGGTGACCGAACGGACCTTGCTGGCAGTGCATACCGGCGATCATTTTGCACCGTTGAAGCAATACCAGCAGTACATGCAGGCCGAGGGTCTGGTGGCGCCACGTGCGCCGAAATCGGCGTTTGAGCCGGTCTGGTGCGCTTGGGGTTACGAACGCAACTTCACGGTCAAGCAGATCATGGACACCGTGCCCAAGGCACGGGAATTGGGTTTCGGATGGGTCGTGCTGGACGACGGCTGGCAGACCAACGAAGGCGACTGGCGCATCGACAAGCGCAAGTTTCCGCGCGGCGACGCCGACATGCGCGCGTTCACCGCGCAGGTACGTAGCCAGGGCATGCACCCACGCCTGTGGCTGGCACCGTTGGCGGCTGACCCCGGCAGCGACGTGCTGCATGACCACGTCGACATGTTGCTGCTGGACAAGGACGGCGCCTTTCAACAGGTGACTTGGTGGAATGCTCTGACCCAGTGCCCGGCGTATCAGCCCACGGTTGATTTCTACGTTGACCTGGTCAAGAAAGTCATCGGTGACTGGGGGTTCGAAGGCATCAAATTCGATGGCCAGCATCTCAACGCCGTGGCGCCCTGCTACAACCCCGCACACAAGCATGCGCACCCAAACGATTCGGTCGAGGGACTGGCCACGTTCTGGAAAACGCTGCACAAGGCGATGCGTGACACCAATCCGGAGGCAGTGATGGAGATTTGCCCCTGCGGCACCGCCTTCGATTTCCACAACCTGCCCGCCACCGACCAGTACCCTGCTTCCGACCCCACCTCGTCATGGCAGGTGCGCAGCAAAGGCAAGTCGATGAAGGCGCTGATGGGGTCTTTGAGCAGCTATGCGGGCGACCACGTGGAACTGTCCGACGGTGGCGACGATTTCGCATCGACCGTCGGGCTTGGTGCCGTGGTCTCGTCAAAGTTCACCTGGCCACGCGATACCGATCATCCCACCGATGTGCTGCCTCCCGGCGGCTTCGTGCTCGACCGGGAAAAGGAAACGCTGTGGCGCAAGTGGGTCGCCCTCTACAAGCAGCACATGCTGCCGAAGGGTGAATATCTGGGAGAGTTGTACGACATCGGCTTCGACAAGCCCGAGGCGCATGTCATCGCCAAAGACGGTGCGATGTACTACGCGTTTTACGCTGATGAGTTCACCGGGCCAGTGCAATTACGCGGCTTGGGCACCGGCCGCTATCGCGTACGCGACCTGTTCAACGAGGTCGACTTGGGCGAGGTCGATGCGGACAACACAACCCTGAAGGTGGCGTTCAAACGGTTCGTATTGCTGCAGGCCAGTCCGCGGACGGCGCGCGCATGAACAAGCCGGCGATCGAGACTGTGCCTGCGTCCTCCCCGCCGCAGCGCCCATGGTTGGTTTTTGCTCTCGCCACCGTGGCGCTCTGGGGCGTGTGGGGCGCGTTGTCACCGTTGTCGTCGGAGCATGGATTCCCCGACACGTTGGTGTATTGCGTGTGGTCGCTGACCATGATTCCGCCAGCGGTCTACATCCTGTGGCGTAACGGCTGGGCGCTCGAGCATTCGC
>JBDTEG010000085.1:0-56515 GCA_039922695.1 Rhodanobacter sp.
CGGCGCTGCAACCTCGACCTGTTCGGCATCCTGGCGATTGCCTACATCACGGCGTGCGGCGGCGGCATCGCCCGCGACCTGTGCATCGGCGCGATTCCACCCGCGGGCTTGTCCGACTGGCGCTACCTCGCCACCGCCGTGACTGCCGCCTTGCTTACGATCATCGCCTATCCCTGGGTGGAGCGGCTTACCTATCCGGTGCGCTTGTTCGATGCGATGGGCCTGGGCTTGTTCTCGGTGTATGGCGCACACAAGGCGCTGGTATTCGGACACAACGCCGAGGTGGCGATCCTGCTCGGCATCGTCACTGCGATTGGCGGGGGCATGGCGCGTGATGTGCTGCTGGCGCGCGTATCGATCGTGTTGCAGGAAGAAATCTACGCGTCGGCGGCACTGGTCGGCGCGGCGCTGGCGGTACTTGGCGAGCACCTCGGCTGGCCGGCCGTGTGGGCAACCTGGCTGCCGATTCTGGTGTGCTTCATGCTGCGCTTCCTGTCGCTGCGACTGCACTGGAACCTGCCACGGTTCGGGCGTGAACGCGGACGTTGAGTCGTAGTTGCCGCCCCGATGCCTGCGACAGCGTCACGCTCCGCCACGGCCCGGCCAAAAGGCAACCGCCATGGGTCACCTATGCCCACCCGGCGAGGCATGCTAGCTTCCGATGTTCGGGCGGGGAGCCCGGTCTTCAAAGGGAGCGAGTCCATGACCTTAGCGAGCGTGCGCATCGAGTCCGTCACCAAGCGCTTTTCCGGGCATACCGCGGTGAATCATCTGTCCATGGAGATTGCCGCCGGCGGCATCTTCGGCCTGCTCGGCCCCAACGGCGCGGGCAAGTCCACCACGATCCGCCTGATCATGGGCATCCTGGAGCCCGACGAAGGCAAGATCGTGCTGTTCGACTCGCCGCACAAGAGCCGCGCGCTGTCGCAGCGCATTGGTTATCTGCCGGAGGAGCGCGGGCTGTACAAGAAGATGAAGGTGCTCGATCACCTGATCTTTCTCGGCGAGACCAAGGGCATCGGCCGTGCCGACGCACGCAAGCGTGCGCAGGCCTGGCTGGAGCGGCTCGGTGTCAGCGACTGGGCACTGAAGAAAGTCGAGGACCTCTCCAAGGGCATGCAGCAGAAGGTGCAGTTCGCCGGAGCACTGTTGCACGAGCCCGAGCTGGTGATCCTGGACGAGCCGTTTTCCGGACTGGACCCGGTCAACGCGCAGGTGATGAAGGACATCGTGGTCGCGATCGCCGCCGAGGGGCGCACCGTGTTGTTCTCCACCCACGTGATGGAGCAGGCCGAGCGCATGTGCGACCACATCGCGATCATCGCGCGCGGCGAGATGGTGGTGAATGGCACGGTGGCCCAGGTCAAGGAAGATTTCGGCGGCCGCCACGTGGCGCTGGGCTTCACCCACGACAAGGCGCTCGCCGCGAATATCCTGTCCGATCGCACCTTGGTTGCCCATGTCGACGATTACGGTGCCAGCGCCGAACTGCAGATGGCTGACGGCGCTGACCCGGAGCAGTTGCTGGCCACGCTGGTGCGCGAAGGCGTCGGTTTGCGCCGGTTCGAGGTGGTCGAGCCTTCGCTGCATGCCATTTTCATTGCCAAGGTTGGCGCCGACGCCGCCCACGCACACGCCGGAGTAGCCGCATGAAGAAGGTCATCGCCGTAGTCCGACGCGAGTTCGTCGAGCGCGTGCGCACCAAGGCGTTCGTGATTTCGACCGTGCTGCTGCCGGTGTTCATGGTGGCGATGGTGTTGCTGCCTGCGCTGATGATGAGCGGTGGCGACCGCGCCAGTCGCATCGCCCTGGTGGATGCGTCCACCACGGGTTTGGGGCAATCGGTCAGCCATGCGCTCGAGTCCGAGAAACTCGGCAGTGGACCGGGTGCCAAGGCGCGCTATACCGCGCAGGTGTTCCCGGCCACCCGCGACGACCTTGCCAGGACACGTGACGACCTGATCGCGAAGACCGGCTTTTCCAGCAAGAAGGTGCAGGATGGCTGGAATGGCGTGCTGGTGCTCACCGACGACACCTTGTCCACCGGCAAGGCGTCCTACTACGGCGGCAACGTCGGCTCGCCGGAATCGATGTCCAAGTTGCAGCGCGCGGTATCCAACGCGCTGGCCGGAGTGCGTCTGGGCAAGTCGGGCGTGGATGCGGCGCTGGTCAAGCGCGCGATGGCTCCGGCCAATCTCGACACCACCAAGGTCTCCGATGGCAAGTTGACCGGGCAGAGCGGGCAGGAGTCGTTCCTGATCGCGTACGGCATGGGCTTCATCCTGTATATCGCGATCCTGATCTACGGCCAGCAGACGATGACCTCGGTGATCGAGGAAAAGACCTCGCGCATCATGGAGGTGTTGACCTCGTCGCTGACCCCGTTCCAGATGCTGCTGGGCAAGGTGCTCGGTGTGGGCCTGGCCGGGTTGACGCAGATGGCGATCTGGGCGGGCACGGTGTTCGTGCTCAGCAGCCAGCGCACGCCCTTGGCCGGACTCTTCGGGATGGGCGCCGATGCGGCGCAGAGCTTTCCGATTCCGAGCATGCCGGTGGGCCTGCTGGTGGTGTTCCTGTTGTATTTCGCGCTGGGCTTCATGCTTTATGGCGCGCTTTACGCAGCGATCGGTGCGATGTGCAACACGATCCAGGAGACCCAGCAGTACGCGATCTTCGTCACCGTATTCATCATCGTGGGCTTTTTTGCGGTGTTCGCCCTGATCAAGGACCCGACCGGTCCGCTCGGCATCACGATGTCATACATCCCGTTCTTTGCGCCGTTCACCATGCCGGTACGCTGGTCGCTGACCTCGGTGCCGCCGCTGGAGCTGGTCTTGTCGCTGGCCCTGATGGTGGTCACTTTGCTGGCCTGCGTGTGGCTGGCCGCGCGGATTTACCGCACCGGCATCCTGATGTACGGCAAGAAACCATCGTGGCGCGAGTTGTGGCGCTGGATCAGGGCCTGATGGCGGGTTACAGCCGATAGGCCACTGTCTTCATCAGCAGCGAACTGGCATGCATCAGCTGCGGCAGCGGGAACGGCAGGTCGATGCCACCGCGTTGCTGCGCAGCCTCGGCATGGCGAATCTCGTCCGCTTGCATGGTGGCCAGCACGGCACGTGAGCGCTCGTCCTGCAGCGGCAGCTTTTCCAGATGCTCGGCGAGATGGGTTTCCACCTGGCGCTCGGTTTCGACCACGAAGCCGAGGCTGACCGGGTCGCCGGCCAGTGCGGCGACGGCACCGATCGCGTAGCTGCCGACATACCACAACGGATTGAGCAGGCTCGGGCGACGGTGCAATTGTTGCAGGCGCTCGGCACACCAGGCCAGGTGGTCAGTCTCCTCGGCAGCGGCACGCAGCAGGTGCTCGCGGTTGTCGACATCGCGTGCCAGCGCCGCCTGGCCTACGTACAGCGCCTGCGCGCAGACCTCGCCGGTATGGTTGATTCGCATCAGGCCCGCGGCGTGGCGGCGCTCGACCGCGTTCAGCTCCGCCTCCGCGAGGCCGGCGGCGGGCGAGGGGCGGATGGCCACCGGTGTGCCGGCGACTGCTTCCAGTGCGCGTTCGCAGCCAGCCAGCAGGCGGTCGAGGCGGCTCAGGGTGCGGACGCTCATGGGGAATTCCTGTGCAAGTTGGCGTACCGGCATGGCCGGTCGGCGATTCAGCATCTGGCGAGCGCCAGGGGCTTCTCAAGCGGTCCTGCGTTCATGCTATCATTGCCGACTCACAGTTCGCCGGTCGGCGGGCTTGCGCCATGGATGACGGCTCCGCTATCATCTCGCGCCTTTGTTCCACTGCAACAAGCTCTCCCATCATGCGTACCGCCTCGCCGCGGTCGACAGGTATTTGAAATGAAAACCTTCAGCGCCAATGCCGACAATGTGAAGCGCGACTGGTTCGTGGTTGATGCCACGGACAAGACCCTGGGCCGGCTGTCGACCGAGATCGCCCGTCGTCTGCGCGGCAAGCACAAGCCGGAATACACCCCGCATTGCGACACCGGCGATTATATCGTGGTGGTCAATGCGCAGAAGGTACACGTAACTGGCGCCAAGCTGGACGACAAGAAGTACCACCGCTTCACCGGCTACATCGGCAACCTGAAGACGACCACCCTGAAGGACCTGCTGGCGACCCACCCGGAGCGCGTGATCGAGATTGCCGTCAAGGGCATGTTGCCGAAGAACCCGCTGGGCCGCGAGATGTATCGCAAGCTCAAGGTCTATGGTGGCGCCGAACATCCGCATACTGCACAGCAGCCGCAGGCGCTGGAGATTTAAGGAATGAGCATGACGATCCAGCAGAATTACGGCACCGGCCGCCGCAAGACTTCCGCCGCACGCGTGTTCCTGCGCAAGGGCAGCGGCGCCATCGAAGTGAACGGCAAGTCGCTTGAGCAGTTTTTCGGACGCGAGACCTCGTGCATGATCGTGCGCCAGCCGCTCGAACTGACCGACAACATCTCGAAGTTCGACATCAAGGTGACGGTTGCCGGCGGTGGCATCACCGGCCAGGCCGGCGCGATTCGGCTGGGCATCGCGCGCGCCTTGGTGGAGTACGACGAAAGCCTGAAGTCGCCGTTGCGCAAGGCCGGTTTCGTGACCCGCGATGCGCGCGAAGTTGAGCGCAAGAAGGTCGGTCTGCACAAGGCACGTCGCGCCACCCAGTTCTCCAAGCGCTAAGCTCGACCTCATAGCCCCGTAGCCAAGCGGTAAGGCACCTGACTCTGACTCAGGCATCGGTGGTTCGAATCCATCCGGGGCTGCCAATCCAGATGTTGATGCACGCAGCCATGCGTGACGGCTTGACCGAGTGCCCGCCTCTTGGCGGGCAATTCTTTTGAGCGACGGAAACAGCCAGGCGTCGGGTCGCGGGCTGCCCATGGTGAAAAGTGTGGGGAATCACAGAAAGTGACGGGAGTTGCGCAGGCTGACCCTTTTTTTCCGCAGTGCAGCAGCGTAAAATCCCGCGTTTACCCTCCTTGAAGCCGCGATGACGCCTGATACAGACGATCACGTCGGGCACGCTGACGTGCGCACGGTCGGCAGCACGGATGCGTTGCCGATAGCTCCTGCCCTTGGCCTGTCACTCGACGCCGCGCGCATGCCGCGCAAGTCCACCCTGGTTACCCACCGCGTCCTGCTGATCAGCGTGCTGGCGGTGATCCTGGGTGTCGCCGCGGCGTACGTGGCCCAGCTGTTGATGCTGATGATCAACCTGATCACCGACCTGTTCTTCTACGGTCGCGTGTCGGATGTGCTCGGACCGAGTGCGCGCAGCGGCTCGTTTGTGCTGTCGCCGGCAGACAACCACCTCGGCGCCTGGGTGATCCTGATTCCCGCTGTCGGCGGCCTGCTCGCGGGCATCATGGCGCGCTGGGGTTCGCGCGCGATCCAGGGCCACGGCATCCCTGAGGCGATGGAGCAGATCCTCACCAACGAATCCAACATCCCCGCGCGGATCACCTGGCTGAAACCGGTTTCGTCGGCTTTCGCGATCGGCACGGGCGGACCGTTCGGCGCCGAGGGTCCGATCATCTCTACCGGCGGCGCGATGGGTTCGCTGATCGGCCAGCTGCTGCGCGTCACCGCCAACGAGCGCAAGGTGCTGCTGGCCGCGGGCGCGGCGGCGGGCATGGCTGCGGTGTTCGGGGCGCCGGTGGCATCCCTTGTGCTGGCCGTGGAACTGCTGTTGTTCGAGCTGCGTCCGCGTTCGCTGATCCCGGTGGCGCTGGCCACGGTGACGGCCGTGGGCGTGCGTTATGCCACTTATGGCGCCGCACCTGTTTTCCCGATGCCGACCGTGTTGCAGCCTGGTGGCCTGGCCCTGATCAGCTTCGTCGTGATCGGTGGCATCGTGGGCTTCGCTTCGGTCGGGGTGACCAAGGCTGTGTATGGCGTCGAGGACCTGTTCGAGAAGCTCCCGATCCACTGGATGTGGTGGCCGGTCATCGGGGCCCTGGTGGCGGGTTTCGTCGGCTGGATCGAGCCGCGCACCCTGGGCGTGGGCTACGACAACATCGATGCGCTGGTGCAGGGCCATTTCGGCCTCACCATGCTGATCAGTTTCGGCGCGCTGAAATTCATCTCCTGGGTGATCGCCTTGGGCAGCGGCACTTCCGGCGGCACGCTGGCGCCCCTGTTCATGATTGGTGGCTCGCTCGGCGCGGTAATCGGCGTCGGTATCAATCACGTGTTGCCCGGCTTCAACATGGATCCGCGCATTGCTGCGCTGGTGGGCATGGCGGCCATTTTTGCCGGCTCCTCACGTGCGCTGCTGACGGCCGTGGTGTTCGCATTTGAAACCACGCGCCAGCCGGCATGCCTGCTGCCACTTCTTGGTGGTTGCACTGCGGCCTACCTGATCTCGGCGCTGATCATGCGCAACACGATCATGACCGAGAAGATCGCGCGTCGCGGTGTGCGCGTACCGTCGGAATACGCGGCTGATTACCTGGAACAGGTCAGCGTGGGTACCGCCTGTTCGCGTGATGTGGCAACGCTCAAGACCACCCAGGTTTTGGCCGAAGTGCGCCGCTGGCTGAATGAAGAGTCGGCGCATTCGCATCACCAGGGTTTCCCCGTGGTGGACGAGAGCGGTCGCGTGCGCGGGGTCTTGACCCGACGCAGCCTGCTCGATCCGCAGTGGCACTACACGCTGACGCTCGGTGAACTGGTGACGCGTCCGCCGATCGCGGTCAGCGAAGGCAATTCGCTGCGCGAAGCGGCCGACCACATGGTGGCCGAGAGCGTGGGCCGCCTGGTAGTGGTAAGTGAGGAGGACCCGCACAAGCTGGTCGGCATCATCACTCGCGGCGATATCCTCACGGCACACGCCAGGCGCTTGCGCGAGGCGCGACATTCCTCGCGACACCTGCGGTTTCGCGACGGCTGGAAGCCTCGTCCCACCGAACAGGATGCAAGCCATTGAAATGAAAAGCGGCCCACATGGGCCGCTTTTTGCTTCAGCAGATCACGTACGCGCTAGATTTCGCGGTCGCCGACCAGCACCACGTCAGCCGGCCGCCGCGCGAACAGGCCGACGGTGACAATGCCAGGGAGTTGGTTGAGCTCGCTCTCCAGCGCGGCCGGGTCGACGATCTGCCAGTTGTGCACATCGATGATCCAGTTGCCGTTGTCGGTGACCACACCGTCGCGCCATACCGGATTGCCGCCGCGCTTCACGATCTCGCGCCCCACCAGGCTTCGTGCCATCGGGATCACCTCGATCGGTACCGGGAACTTGCCGAGCAGGTCGACCTGTTTGCTGGAGTCGATGATGCAGATGAACTTCTCGCTTGCGGCCGCCACGATCTTTTCGCGGGTTAGCGCCGCACCGCCGCCCTTGATCAGGCGCTTGTACGGGTCGCACTCGTCGGCGCCGTCGATATAGATCGTCAGCGGGCCGGCCGCGTTGAGGTCAAGCACCGGAATGCCAAGTTTCTTCAATCGTGCGGTGGATTGTTCAGAACTCGATACCGCGCCCTCGATACGACCCCGCAGATCGGCCAGCGCGTCGATGAAAAAAGCCACGGTCGAGCCGGTGCCGACGCCGATGATGGCGCCGTCCTGGACATAGCGGATCGCGGCTTCGCCCGCCTGGCGCTTTTCGTTGCTGTTGCTCATCGACGTCGGGAATCGGGAATGGGGAATCGAGAATACCGCATGGCTGTCGATCTTCGCTCAATCCTGCTGGAGTTTCTGCGAGGAATCCGCAAGCGGCAGGTTGCTTCGACCGATTCCCGATTTTTGATTGCCGATTCCCGGCTATTCGAGGGTGAGAATATGCTTCCAGTGTGCCGCGTCGATCGGCATCACTGACAATCGGTTGCCTTTGCGCACCAGCGGCATCCCGGCCAGGAACTCGTCGGCCTTGAGTTCGTCCAGTGTGATCGTGCGTTTGAATTTCTTGACGAACTTCACGTCGACCAGGATCCAGCGCGGGTTGTCGCGCGAACTGGCCGGGTCGAAGTAATTGCCCTTCGGGTCGAACTGGCTGGGGTCGGGATAGGCATCGGTCGCCACTTCGGCAATGCCGACGATGCCCGGCTCCGCGCAGTTGGAATGGTAGAAGAACACCTTGTCGCCCGGGCGCATGCCATCACGCATGAAGTTTCGGGCCTGGTAGTTGCGCACGCCATCCCAGGACTCCTGCTTCTTGCGCTTGAGGTCGTCGATTGAAAATGCCTCGGGCTCGGACTTCATCAACCAGTAGTTCATGCCGGCTCCGTCTCGGAATCAGGTGCGGTGCAGTCGATCAGCTCGTGCTCGGTGGCAACAAAATCCAGTGGGACATCCCAGCTCTGCGCATCGAGATCGGGCACCTCCTGGAATGCATAGGCTATACCCACCAGCAAGGGTTCGGCAGGACGGACCCGTTCGTTGAGGAAGGCAAAACCGCGGTCGTAGTAACCGCCGCCATAGCCCAGCCGATGGCCGCGACGGTCGAAGCCGAGCAGGGGCACCAGCACGAGATCGAGCTGGAACGGCTGCAGGAGTTCGACCGGATCCACCGGCTCGGGAATGCCATACCGGTTTGCCTGCACCGGGTCACCCGCGGTCCAGGGTGCAAAGCGAAGCTCTTTGTGTTCGCCGATCACCGGCAGCAGGAATTGCTGGCCACGCGCAGCCAGCGGCGGCATCACCAGATTCAGCGGCAGCTCGCCGTGGCTGGCCCAGTAGCCGGCCACGCGCGTGTCGGTGAGATATTCGGGCAATTGCTCGAGGCTGAGGCGCAGGCCTTGCGCGGCGGCGATGCGCTTACCAGGCGGAATTGCTCGACGCTCGCCGGCCAGGCGCTGGCGAAGCTCGCGGCGTTGGGCAGTCGCGTCCACGTGTCGCTCGACTCCGTCGTGACTCATTCTGTCCGCCACTCGGCGGACAGAATGAAAAAGAAGTGGCGTAAACCGCGATGCCGCTGCCCACCAAACGACCTTGATCCAAGATGGATCAGGTGGGAGGGCTTGCGTGGCCTAGAGGCTTTCCGCACGTGGCGGACATGCACAACAACCGATGCGAAACCGACCCGGGGCCGTATTTAGGAACAAGGCAAATGTAAGAGTGTGCTGGCGCACATCGCAGAAAACGCCAAGGTCGATTCTAGGCGCTTGCGGACAAATGTCCACCGCCGGACGCTGAATCGCACGCTTCCACAGTGCGTGGCGTTCAGGACTTGCCGGCGTCGATTTCCAACGCCGCGTTCAGCTTGCTGCGCAAACTGGCAAGACCATCGGTGAGACGCTGGCTCTGTCCGTCGTGCTGCTTGCGCAGAGTGATGAACTCGTGCGTCACGCTGATCGCGGTGAGCACGGCAAGCCGCTCGAAACTGGGTGCCTTGGCATGGGCTCGCAACTCACGCATCTTGCGGTCGAGGTAGCCGGCCGCCTCGAGCAGGCCATCGCGCTCTTCCGGCGCGCAGGCAATCAGGAATTCGCGATCGATCAGTCGCAGCGCGACCGGTTCACTGCTGGACATGGGTTCTATCAGCCGTTGCTTTCAAGCGATTTCAGCCGCTGGATCATCGCCTCGACGCGGCTGCGTGCCTGCTCGTTGCGGGCCAGCAAGCCGGAACGTTCGCCCGACAACTGCTCCTGACTCTGGCGCAGGCTGCGATTCTCTTCGTTGAGCCGGCGCACGGTTTCAAGCAGGTGGTCCAGCTGCTGGCCCAGGGCGGCCAATTCGTGCTGTACAGGGTCGACCTGGTCTGGCGTGCTCATGTCGGAAACTATAGCAGGACAACCAGGGAAATCAGCGCCGCGCTCGACATTGCCAGGGCCTCATGTCGAGTGCATTAAACTGGCGGCATTTCCAGCAGGAGCAACGCCATGACCGCTACCGAGCCGCTGGGCCTCGACGATATCGATGCGCTGATCGTGCGACTGCGCCTTGGCATCGAAGCGAGCGAGTTGCATGGCTCGCTGTGCGGCTTCCTGGCCGGCGGCGGCACCCTGCGCGGGAGCACGGTGCTGGCGGTATTGCAGCTGGATGGCGAAGCCACCGCGCCGGTCGCCAGTGATCTGGCCGTGCTGGACCGCCTTGTGCGTCAAAGTCAGGGTGAGCTGGCCGACTCGGAGCTCGGCTTCGAACCGATACTCCCCGAAGATGACCGGCCGCTGGCCGAGCGTGCCGAGGCCATGGTTGACTGGTGCCGCGGATTCCTCGGCGGCTTTGGTCTGGTCGGTGTGGCTGCGCACGCCCACTTGTCGGACGAAGCGCAGGAGATCCTGCGGGATCTGGGCACGGTGGCTGCGTCGTCGTTCGATTTGGGCAACGAGAGCGAGGACGAGGATGCCCTGATCGAGGTGCACGAGTTCGTGCGGATGGCAGCGATGCTGCTGTTCGCCGAGTGCGGCGCACGCGATGCCGCGGCCGGCGGAACCCTGCATTGAATTCCGTGGTGCCAGGGCTGGCAATCTCGGCCGACGAATTTGCCCGCCGGCGTCACCAGTTGATGCAGATGGCCGGTCCGGAAGCGGTGTTGCTGATCGCGGCCGCGCCCGAACGCATGCGGAATGCCGATGCAGCATGGCCGTACCGCCAGAACTCGGATTTCCACTATCTGCTGGGCTTTCCCGAGCCCGATGCGGTGCTGGCGTTGCTGCCGGGACGGCGGCATGGCGAGACGGTGCTGTTCTGCCGCGAGCGAGATGCCGAGCACGAGCGCTGGCATGGTCCGGGCATCGGCACCGAGCAGGCCGTATCGGCCTGGGGCATGGATGACGCGTTTCCGATCGAGGACATCGACGACATCCTGCCCGGCATGATCGAGGGCCGCGGCCGGGTGTATTGCCATTTCGGTCACGAGCCGGGGTTCGACGCGCAACTGCTGGGCTGGGTGCGTCGACTGCGCCAACTGCGTGGCGGTGGCGTGGTGCCGAAGGAGTTCGTGGCGCTGGGTCATTTGCTGCACGACTTGCGTCTGTTCAAGTCGCGTGCGGAACTGAAGCTGATGCGCGCGTCGGCGGCCATCGCGGTGGAGGCGCAGCTGGCGGCGCTGCAAATGGCCCAACCGGGCCGACATGAATACGAGGTCGAGGCCGAACTGCTCGGGGTGATCCGACGCCACGGCGCGGTTCCGGCATTTGCCCCCACCGTCGCGGGGGGTGCCAATGCCTGCGTCATGCACTACCAGAGCAATCGCGCGCTGCTGCGCGAGGGTGACCTGCTCCTGATCGATGCCGGTGCGGAACTGGATTGCTATGCCTCCGACATCAGCCGCACGTTTCCGCTCAATGGTCGATACAGTCGCGAGCAGCGCGCGCTTTACGAGGTGGTGCTGGCCGCGCAACTGGCGGCGATCGACGAAGTATGTCCGGGCCGGTCGTTCAACGCCTCGCACAACGCGGCGGTGCGCGTGCTGGCCGGGGGGTTGTGCGAGCTGGGCCTGTTGAAAGGGGATACCGACGAGGCGATTGCCACGGGCAGCTATCGGCGCTTTTTTGCCGCCAAGACCGGCCATTGGCTCGGCCTGGATGTGCATGACGTGGGCGACTATCGCATCGACGGGGAATCGCGCCTGCTTGAGCCGGGCATGGTACTGACGGTGGAGCCGGGTCTGTATGTCGCTCCGGATGACCACTCGGTAGCCGAGCGCTGGCGCGGCATCGGCATCCGCATCGAGGACGACGTGGCGGTGACCCGCGACGGTCACGAAGTGCTTACCGCGGCGATGCCGAAGGAACCGGTGCAAATCGAGGCACTGCTGGCCCGGCGCTGATTCATGCTGCGACGAAACGCCACGTGCACGCCGTCGCGTACGACGGGCCGTGCACGTCCGCGCGCCTATAGTAGGGCAATTGCTCAACAGTAGGCCTTGGCGATGACGGCCGAGTTCCTGTCGCGAATCCAGTTCGGTTTCGTGATGTCGTTCCACATCCTGTTTCCTGCCTTCACCATCGGCCTGGCCAGTTGGCTGGTGTTCCTGGAGGCGTTGTGGCTGCGCCAGCGCAGCGAGATGCTGCGCGACCTGTACTTCTTCTGGATGAAGGTATTCGCCGGTTCGTTTGGTCTGGGCGTGGTCTCCGGCATCGTGATGAGCTTCCAGTTCGGCACCAACTGGGCCGGACTGTCGACGGTGGCCGGCAACGTGCTGGGGCCGCTGCTCAACTACGAGGTGATGACGGCGTTCTTTCTCGAGGCTACCTTCCTGGGTGTGATGCTGTTTGGCTGGAACCGGGTCAGCCATCGCACGCATTTCATTGCGACCTGCATGGTGGCCCTGGGCACCTTGATCTCCAGTTTCTGGATACTCTCGGCCAACAGCTGGATGCAGACGCCGCAGGGTTACGCGGTCGCAGGCGGCGTGATCCACGCCACCGATTGGTGGGCTGCGATCTTCAACCCCTCGTTTCCCACCCGGCTGGTGCACATGGTGCTGGCCTGCTTCCTCAGTACTGCCCTGGTGGTCGGCGGCGTCTCCGCGTGGTATCTGCTGCGCGGCATCTGGCAGGACAAGGCACGGCTGATGCTGCGTTGTGCCCTGGTGTTCGTGGCGATCGTCATCCCGCTGCAGATCATCGTTGGCGACATGTCCGGCCAGGTGGTGCGCGAGTATCAGCCGGCCAAGCTGGCGGCGATCGAGGCGCGCTGGACCACCGAGCACAATGTGCCGCTGACCCTGTTTGCCTGGCCCGACGAGAAGGCCGAACGGAACGACTACGCTCTCGATGTACCGCACCTGGGCAGCCTGATCCTTGCCCACAGCTGGAGCGGCGAGGTACGGGGGCTGAAGGATTTCCCGGTGCAGGATCGGCCCCCGGTCGCGCCACCGTTCTTCAGTTTCCGCATCATGGTCGGGTTGGGCTTGCTGATGCTTGCCCTGTCGCTCGTCGGGCTGTTGTTGTGGTGGCGCCGGCGCCTGTTCGAAAGCCGCTGGTACCTGCGCTGCTGGATGGTCATGATGCCTGCCGGGTTCATTGCGCTGCTCACCGGGTGGTACACCGCGGAGATCGGGCGTCAGCCATGGGTCGTCTATGGCGTGTTGCGCACGATCAATGCAGCCAGCCCGGTGCCTGCGTCCAGCGTGCTGACCTCGCTCATCGTCTACTTCGTGACGTACATGATCCTGTTCGGCTTTGGCAGCTGGTATCTGTTAAAGGTGCTGCGGACCGGCCCGGACACGGCGCCGCCGCGCGTCGGTTTCGGCGCCACTGCTGCGCGCCCGCTCGGTGTAGTCGATGAAGACGAGGACCATTGACCATGGAGCTTTCCACCATCCTGCCCGTGGTCTGGTTCTTCATCATCGGCTTCGCGATCATGATGTACGTGCTGCTGGACGGTTTCGTGCTCGGGATCGGCATCCTCACGCCGTTCGCCGATGATGACGCGCAGCAGGAGCTGATGATGAACACTGCCGCACCCATCTGGGACGGCAACGAAACGTGGCTGGTGATGGGCGGGGCCGGGTTGATGGCGGCGTTTCCCAAGGCGTACGCCACGATTCTCTCCAGTCTTTACCTGCCGATCCTGGCCATGCTGATCGCGTTGATCTTTCGTGGCGTGGCGTTCGAGTTCCGCTTCCGCGCGCATAGGTCGCGGCGGATCTGGGGCGTGGCGTTCCATCTGGGTTCGGTGATCGCCGCGTTCGCCCAGGGCCTGATGCTGGGCGCCATCGTCGAAGGCATGCCGCTGGAAGGGGGCAAATACCTGCATGGTGCGTTTGCGTGGTTCAGTCCGTTCTCGATACTGACCGGCATGGCGCTGGTGTTCGGTTACAGCCTGCTCGGCGCCACCTGGCTGGTGCTGAAGACCGAAGGCCGTCCGCAACGCATCGCACGCGACCTGGCCCGGCCGCTGATGCTGGCGGTGATCGCGTTCATGATCATGGTCAGTGCGTGGCTGCCGTTCCTGGATTCACGACTGATGGATCGCTGGTTCACCTGGCCCAACTTCCTGGTCCTGTCCCCGCTGCCGATCCTTACCGTGGTGGTTGCCGCACGGCTGTGGCGTGCGGTGCTGGCCAATCGCGAGGTGGCTCCGTTCGTGCTGGCGCTGAGCTTCTTCGCCCTGGGTTTCCTGGGCCTGGTCGTCGGCATGTGGCCGAATATCGTGCCGCCGACGATGAGTATCTGGGACGCGGCTTCGCCGCCATCCAGCCAGGGCTTCGTCCTGGTCGGCGCGGCCATCATGATTCCGGTCGTGCTGTTCTACACGGCGTATTCGTACCGGGTGTTCCGTGGCAAGGTGCGCGCTGGAGAGGGATACCACTGACGCGGGGATACTGCGATCAGGCCAGTGCCGCGAACGCGTCGCGGGTGAGGTTCTCCGGCGCGCCCTCGGTGCACACCACATCGTCCTCGATGCGGATGCCGCCGTAGCGCTTGAACGCCTCGACCTTGTCCCAGGCGATGTCTCTGGACACCGGCTTGTCGCGCAGTTCGGCCAGCAACATCTCGATGAAGTAGAGCCCGGGCTCGATCGTCACCACCATGTTCGGCTCCAGCACGCGGGTCATGCGCAGGAAGGGGTGGCCCTCCGGGCGCGGGATGGTGTCGCCGCGCTCGTTCCTGGCGAAGCCGGCCACGTCATGTACCTGCAGGCCGATTGAATGCCCCAGCCCGTGCGGGAAGAAGGCGCGGGTGACACCGCTCTCAACCGCCGACTCGGGGCTCATGCGAATGAAGCCGTGCGTCTTCAGCAGCCCAGCCAGCTGCTGGTGGGCATGGAGATGCAGGTCGGCATAGCTGCGACCGCTGCGCAGCATGGCCACCAGGCTTTGCTGGGTCGCGTCCATCGCGTCGATCAGGATCTGGAATTCTCCGGCGTCGGCGGCGGCGTAAGTGCGTGTGATGTCGCTGGCGTAGCCCGAGGCGCTGGCGCCGGCATCGATCAGCAGCGAACGCGCCGGCTTGGGCGGCTGGCGCGTGAAGTCCATGTAGTGCAGAACCGCGCCGTGCTCGTTCAGCGCCACGATGCTGGAGTAGGGCAGCTCGGCGTCGATCTGCCCGGCAGCGGCCAGATACGCCTGGTGAATGCCCAGCTCGCTTTCGCCCCTGCGAAAGGCTTGCTCCGCGGCGCGGTGGGCGCGAGTAGCGATGCGGTTGGCTTCGCGCATCAGTTCCAGTTCGTACGGCGTCTTGCAGGCACGGTGGTAGTGCAGGTAATCCAGTACTGGCCCGGGATTGTTGACCTCGCTGCCGGCGACGGCGGCATTCGGCTCGGCGATCGTGGCGCAGTTTCCCTGCGGCAATTCGGCTATTGCATCCTCCGCGGTGCGCACGATGACGATGTCGAACTGGTCCACCCAGTAACCGGCGGGCGCGTCGGGTACCACATGCCAATAGTCGCGCGGCTGCAGGAAGACCAGCTTCGGCCTGGCGCCGGGTGTGTAGGCGATCCAGCTGCCGGGCGCGTTGATCACGGGCAGCCAGTACTTGAACTGGGGACTGGCTGCGTAGGGGTAATGGTTGTCATCGAGGAACTTGATCCCCGGCATGCCGGCGGCGATCAGCAGGTGATCGAAGCCACCCCGCTCCAGCGCCCGGTCGGCGTGGGTGCGCAACGTGGCCAGATGCCGGGGGTAAAGCGTGGCGAGTCGATCATGCATGCGGAGCTCCTGGCGGCGGCCGTTCCCAAGGGCCATGCGCATGCATGGCAACGTTCCGTGAGCCGGCGTGCCTCGGCGGCGACATCTGCTCAGCGAAAGGACTGCGGGTGGGCGGAAATCGAACCACCATGATGACGCGCACGCAACGACAGTTCCAGCCCGCGCATTTCAGCCGGATGGCTTGGCGGGGTTCGTCAGCCCTGTGCCAGCCAGCTTTCCAGACGGGCGGCATCGGCGTCCGTGATCGCGACGATACGGAAGCCGGCCCAGACTTGGCCGGAGCTGGCCGCAGGCTCGTGCCATTGTTCCTGGATGCCTACCTCGATCGGTTGGGACTGGACCAGGGCACGCCCCGTGGCAGGCAGCGCGATGCTGACCTGGTACAGCGCCTCGCTCCGTGGAGCCTGCGAAGTGATCAGCAACATGCCGCCGCTGGAGAGGTTGCCCAGATGACCGATCACCTCGTCCCGGATGACATCGGTGACGATGGGATTGTCAGGCGCGGGCTTGCGCAGCGTCCGGCGCTGGTTGCCGGAAGTGTTTTGTGGGCTCATCGGCGCCTGGACTCTTGCGGCGGGGTATGCCGGGTGCCCGCAGCCGTCTGGCGCAGGCTTCCGGTGAGGCTGCGCCAGGCGCGGTCGAGCAGGCTGTCAGATTCCGCCGGGACTTCGCATGCACGACCGCTGGCGACTTCGTGGGCCAGCTGCGCCATGGTCATTTCCTCGCCGCGCTGGCCGCGGCGACTGACCAGCAGACAGCGTCCGGACATCGGCGAATACCACGCAAGCTTGCGACGTGTGATCTGACCGTTGGCGGGGTCGACGAACTCGAACCAGCTGCCGAACGGCAGTTTGCGCAGACGCTGTTCGATGTGCAGCTCGCGTGGCTCGACCGCCGGCAGTTTGATTTCCGGATGGGGCACCGGAGCCGCTGCAATGGTTGGCGTCGACGCTGGCTTGACGATGGGACTCGCGCTGGCCGGCTCCGGGTCGGCTTGTTGTTCGCCCAGGCGCTGGTGCTGCCTCAGGCGAAGCGCGAGATCGGTGGCGCTGGGCAACTCGACGGCAGGGTCTGGTGTGCCGGCGCCGAGCAGCCGTTGGGCCACTTGCACCGATTCCTCCGCGTGCATGCCGATCTGCTGCAGACCGATTTCCACCTCTTGCTGCAATTGCAGCCGGTCAGACGTCGGCTGACGGCCGAGCAACTGGTCGGTGATCAGCAACTGGGCCCTGAAGGCGTCGCTGTCCTCGCCATGGCGCAGCAAGGTCAGGGCCAGCACATCGGACCAGGCGCGGTCGAGCAGCGCGCGCAACAGGCCGCGTGGGGGTGACTGGGCGAAGCGCTCGGCCATCAGCGCGCTGGCGCGATGGCGGGCCAGATGCAGCCGTTCCCGGCCCTGCGCTGCTTCGACGTGGCGCCGCTCGGCGGCTTGCGCTTTGCGCGTCAGCAGGGCTAGATGGTGTTCGATATCCGCCAGCAGGGCGGTGTAGAGCCCGGCACTGGGCGGCTCCTGGTTGGCGCGACTGACCAGCTGTTCGAGCTTGTTCGCCAGCGGGCGGTTGCTCTCGTCGTCGCTGCCATCGAGCCAGTCGTTGGCGGCCGCGGCCACGGTGTCCAGCAACTTGCGCGCAGGATGGTCGCGTCTTTCAAAGAAGGTGTGGTCGGCGACCGCGGCACGCAGCACGGGAAGTTGCAGGGTGCTGAGCAGGCCGCGCGCACTGCCGCCTTGTTGCAGTTGGTGTCCGAGTTGCTCGAACAAACCGGCGACGAGCTCCACCGTGTCGCCCTGTTCGCTGCTGAGCTGGGTCCATGGGGCACCACTGGGCTTGCCCTGATTGAGCTGGGCCAGCAACTCCTCGCGCAGGCGGGCCGCGCTGCGCAGCTCGCGGCTGGCATGATCGGTGACCTGGGCAAGGTGCTGTTGCAGCGCGCCCAGCGCCATCTGCAACTCATCCTCGCTGGCGACCGGACCTGCACCTGGGCCAGCGGCACCCTCGCCACCCTGGCTGGCACGGCGGTGCGCCAGCAGGTCACGCAGGGACTCCAACACCTGGATCGAATCCCCGCCGGACGCGCTGGCGTGTGCCTTGTTCGCACTCTCCGACGCCGCCGCCGAAGCTGCCGGCTCGCTGACTGGCGCGGGTTCGGTCGTGCCCCGGCGCGCCCTTTTATTGATATGTCGCGGTACCGGCACGCTGCGCAACTGCGGCAGGATGCCCCCTGACTGCCAGCGCAAGTTGATGGTGTGGTACAAGGTCGCCAGCGCGGGCATGACCCACTGGTCGAAGTGCCGCAGCAACAACAATTGATGTTTGTGCGGCAACTGCAGTTCGGCACTGGCCAATTGGAATGCGTTGGCCAGCGCATGTGGCCCGATGGGCAGCGACTGTCCCTCGACGGGCGGCGAACCGATCAGCACGGCCAGTCGGTAGCCCAGTTCAAACAGGGCGCGTCCGTGCTGTACGTCGCCGCGGGCCCCGAGTTGATCCAGCGTCATCGACAGTTCCTGGACGTTGGGATCCAGCAGTTCCAGCGACTGCCAGGGGCTTGATTCTTCGATCGTGGTGGACTTGTGGGAGGGCTGGTCCAGCGCGATCAGGGCGTTGCCCACTTCTTCCATGAAGGATTGCAGGACGCCGTTGCGCCCCTGCAAGACGCGCTGTCGACTGCCCAGGCATTCGTGTTGTTCGTCGGAGCGCTGGGCGTGGTCGGCCAGCGTGAACAGCTCTTTCTCGAACGCATCGAGGCAATGGCGAGCCGGTTCGTGCAGGCTCTCCACGCACAAGTTGTAGCAGGTTTCGATCAGCTTCTGCGCGCGCGGGGACCACCGCCCATGGCTGAGGGGGGTGGCTGGGTGCGATGCCAGCGAGCGTCGCAGATCCTGTCCCACGTCCATGCAAAAACCTGTCTTGTTCCCCTGGTCAGGCAAGTCTATGCCGGATGCCGTGGGGATGCCATCGCCGCGATGGCGGGACTATCAGACCAAAAATCCCGAGATCACGTCGTTCAGGAATCGCTGGCCGAGCGCACTGGTGTGCAGACGCTGGGGATCGTCGCGGAGCCAGCCTCGCCGGCGTGCGTCGGCCAGCGCTGTGGCGACGTTTGCCAGCGCCAGTCCGGTGCGGTCGGCGAAGTCGGTCATCGGCACGCCGTCGATCAGGCGCAGCGCGTTCAACATGTACTCGAACGGCAGAGCGGTGTCGCCGACGATGTCATCCCCGCCGATCCGGTCCGGGCCTCCCGCAGCCGCCATGTAGGCACGCGGGCCACGGGTTTTCCAGCGCCGGCGAACCTGGCCGCTGGTGGCATCGCTGAGCTTGCCATGCGCGCCGGCGCCAATGCCCAGGTAATCGCCGAATTGCCAGTAGTTGAGATTGTGCGCGCAGCGCCGGCCCGGTCGCGCATAGGCCGAGATTTCGTACTGGCCGTAACCGGCGGCGGCAAGCTGAGCCTCGCAGGCTTCCTGCATCGCCCAGGCGTGATCGTCATCGGGCAGCGGCGGCGGGTTGGCGGCGAACACGGTGTTTGGTTCCAGGGTCAGCTGGTAATGCGAGATGTGGGTGGGCGCCAGCGCGACGGCACGCGCCACGTCCGCCAGCGCGCCGTCAAGGGACTGGTGTGGCAACGCGTACATCAGATCCAGGTTGATGTTCGTAAAGCCCGCATCCTGCGCCGACTTCACCGCCGCTTCCGCCTCGCTTGCCGAATGGATGCGGCCCAGGCGCATCAGCTTGTCGTCGTCGAAACTCTGCACCCCGAACGAGATGCGATTGACCCCGGCGGCCAGGTAGCCGTCGAAACGGCCGTGCTCGACCGTGCCGGGGTTCGTTTCCAGCGTGACCTCGGCGTCGACTGACAACGGCAGTCGCTCGCGAACCCCGTCGAGCAGTCGCGCGATCAGCTCCGCTGAAAACAGGCTTGGCGTGCCGCCGCCGAAGAAGATGCTGATGACGGTGCGACCGTCGAGCGCTCCGGCAAAGCCTGCACGATCGGCATCCAGATCGGCCAGCAAATGGTCGATATATTCGGCGTACGGGGGTGGCGTGGCGCGCAGGCCGTGCGAGTTGAAGTCGCAGTACGGGCACTTCTTCATGCACCACGGCATGTGGATGTAGAGCGAAAGCGGCGGTGCGATCAGGCCCATGCGCGCAATTCGCCGAGCCGAACCTGCAGCTTTGCCAGCGCCTGGCCGCGATGGCTGAGGCAGTTCTTCAGCGCGGGGTCGAGTTCGGCGGCGCTGACCTGCTGGCCGTCGGGCAGGAACAGGGGGTCGTAGCCGAAACCCAGCGTGCCGCGCGGAGCATCGAGCACACGTCCATGCCAGCGACCTTCGACGATCAGGGGAGTCGGGTCGTCGGCGCGGCGCAGCAGAACCAGGGCACAGATGAAAAATGCGCCGCGTTGCTCGGCGGGTACGCCATCGAGCTCGCGCAAGAGTTTTGCGTTGTTGGCCGCACTGTCACCGTGGCTGCCGCCGTAACGGGCCGAGTACAGGCCCGGTGCACCATGCAGATGATCCACGCACAGGCCCGAATCGTCGCCCAGGGACGGCAGGCCGCTGGAGTGCGCCGCATGGCGGGCCTTGATCAGGGCGTTTTCGACGAAGGTCAGGCCGGTTTCCTCGGCGTCCTCGATGCCCAGGCTCGCTTGCGCCACCACCTGCCAGCCGCTGTCGGCCAGCATTGGATTGAATTCGGCCAGCTTGCCAGCGTTACCGCTGGCCAGCACGATGCTTTGAGTCATGCGCTCACTCCGTGCACCGAAGAATCTGGCGCAGGGCGGGCACGGCCCGCCATTTGCGGCCCATCGCGCAGTACCTCAAAAGCCGTCGGGCAGTGCCCGCCCTGCGAGGGATCGTGCGCGTTCATTTTTCCAGGGCGGCGCGTTGCGCGGCGACCAGCTCGCCGACGCCCTTCTCTGCAAGCACCAGAAGGGCGTCCAGCTCCTCCCGGCGGAACGCATGCCCTTCGGCGGTGCCCTGTACCTCGATGAAGCCGCCCCCGTCGTTCATCACCACGTTCATGTCGGTGTCGCAGTCGGAGTCCTCGGCGTAGTCGAGGTCGAGCACGGGCATGCCCTTGTAGATGCCCACTGAGACTGCGGCCACCGCGCCCACGATCGGGTTGCGCTTGAGATTCTCGCGCTGCATCAATCCGTTCACGGCGTCGACCAGGGCCACGTAGGCGCCGGTGATCGCCGCGGTGCGCGTGCCGCCATCGGCCTGCAGCACGTCGCAGTCCAGGGTGATCACGCGTTCACCCAGTGCCTGCCGGTTGACGCAGGCGCGCAGGCTGCGGCCAATCAAGCGCTGGATCTCCATCGTGCGGCCGCCCTGACCGCCGCGCGCCGCTTCGCGCTGCATGCGGGTGTGGGTGGCGCGCGGCAGCATGCCGTATTCGGCCGTAATCCAGCCCTCGCCCTTGCCGCGTAGCCAGGCTGGCGTGCGGTCCTCGATGCTGGCGGTGCACAGGACGCGCGTGTCGCCGAAGCTCACCAGCACCGAACCTTCGGCGTGGCGGGTGTAGTGGCGTTCGATGGTGACGCTGCGCAGCTGGTCGCTGGCGCGACCGCCGGGGCGGCGGATGTTATTCATGCGGGGGGATTCATGGGGTGGTTCCTGCGTGTTGCTTGGCCGGATTGGGCAAGCCGGGACCGGAGAGTTTACCATTGCGCTCTTTTCCCACGTTCGGAACGCGCCGATGATCCGTAGCATGACGGCCTATGCCAGCGCCGAAACGACCGGTCCCGCGGGCACGCTCAGCTGCGAGCTGCGCACCGTCAACCATCGTTATCTGGAACTGAGTCCACGCCTGCCGGACGACCTGCGAGCGTTCGAACCGCAGTTGCGCGAGCGGGTGGCCGCGAAATTGTCACGTGGCAAGCTTGATCTCACCGTTCGCCGCAACAGTGACGCTCGCGGCGAGTCGCTGCAGATCAATCGCGCCTTGCTGACGCGACTTTCCGAGTTGAACCTCGATATGGCGGCTTTGTTTCCGTCCATGCAGGTGCAGCTGACCGAGCTGTTGCGTTTCCCCGGCGTGATGCTGCAGGCCGCGCTTGATCCAGAAGCGCAGCAGGCGGTGTTGTTCGAGGTACTCGACCGCGCGCTCGACGCGCTCACCGCGACCCGCGAACGTGAAGGTGGAAAGCTTGCGGCGATCCTGCACGAGCGGCTGGATGCGATCGAGAACGTGGTGGCCGACGTGCGGCGCTGGATGCCGGAGATCCGCGTCGCGCTGCGCACCCGCCTGGAAACGCGCCTGGCCGATCTCAAGCAACCCGTCGAGCCGGGCAGGCTGGAACAGGAGCTGGTGCTGCAGATCACCCGCACCGACGTCGACGAGGAGCTTGATCGGCTCAGCACCCACATCGCCGAAACGCGCCGTGTGCTTGGTCTGCAGGAGCCGGTAGGTCGCCGGCTGGACTTCCTGATGCAGGAGTTCAACCGCGAGGCGAATACGCTGGGCTCCAAATCGGTTGACGCGCGTAGCACGAATGCCGCAGTCGAACTGAAGGTGCTGATCGAGCAGTTGCGCGAACAGGTGCAGAACATCGAATGAGGACGCGCGCCAATCTTGAGTCCGCGCAAGGCGTGGCCCCTCACCCATCCCTCTTCCCGAGCGGGAGATGGGGCAAACGTGCTGCGCCTGATCATGAGTATTGAAGCAGAGGGCACGCTGTTCGTGGTTGCCGCCCCCTCGGGTGCCGGCAAATCCAGCCTGGTCAACGCTCTGCTGGAGCGGGAGGCCACGATCTCCCTGTCGGTGTCATACACCACGCGATCGCCGCGTCCCGGCGAGCAGTACGGTCAGCACTACTACTTTGTTGATCGCGCCGAGTTTGAACGCGAGATTGCGCAGGGGGTGTTCCTCGAACACGCCGAAGTGCATGGCAATCTCTACGGCACCTCGCGCACCACGGTGCAGGACTTGCTGGCGCAGGGGCGCGACGTGCTGCTGGAGATCGACTGGCAGGGTGCCCAGCAGATCCGCCGCAGCAAGCCGGATTGCGTCAGCGTGTTCATCCTGCCACCCTCGCGCGCCGAGCTGGAGCGGCGCCTGCGCGGGCGCGGGTCGGATGCGCCGGAGGTGATCGAACGCCGACTCCACAATTCGCGCGGCGAGATAGTCCACGCGCATGAGTTTGACTACATCCTGGTCAACGACGCGTTCGAACAGGCGTTGGCCGACCTGCAGGCCATTGTCCGGGCAGTGCGCCTGCGCAGCGGCCTGCAATGGCAGCGTCACGAGGCGCTGATCGCCGACCTGCTGGCGGCTGAAGCCTGAACCGGCAACCCCGTGCTGGACATGGCCATCACCCCGCGCTTCCGCTACCTTGTTCGTTCCCCTTGTTGCACTTGCCGCCCATGACCGATCCAGTTCACGCCGCACCTGACGACAGCACCCTCGTGCGGATCCGTGGCTTGACCACGGTGCTCGGTGGCAAGACGATCTTCGATGCGCTGGACATGGATATCGCGCGCGGCAAGATCACATCCATCATGGGGCCCAGCGGCACCGGCAAGACTACCTTGCTCAAGCACATCACCGGGCAAATGCGCGCCGATGCAGGCACCATCGTTGTCGACGGCAAGAACGTGGCAGCACTGTCGCGCGACCAGTTGTACAAATTGCGCGAGGGGATCGGCTACCTGTTCCAGAACTCGGCCTTGTTGACCGATTTCGATGTGTTCGAGAACGTGGCATTCCCGCTGCGCCAGCACACGAAGCTGCCGGAAGTGCTGATCCGCAACCTGGTACTGATGAAATTGCAGGCGGTCGGCCTGCGTGGCGCCGCCCGGCTGCTGCCCAACGAGCTGTCCGGAGGCATGATGCGGCGCGTGGCGCTGGCCCGGGCGATCGTGTTTGATCCGAAACTGATCCTTTACGACGAGCCATTCGTGGGTCTCGATCCGGTGGCCTTGAACCAGGTGCTGAAGCTGATCCTGACTCTCAACCAGACCCTGGGCATTACCAGCGTGGTGGTGTCGCATGAGCTGGCTGCCGTGCAGCGGATCGCCGATCGCGTGATGCTGCTTTCCAACGGCAAGGTCGTGGCGCAGGGTGACCCTAAATCCATCGCCGATGACGGCTCGCCGTGGACGCGCCAATTCTTCGGTGGCGAAGCGGATGGCCCGATTCCGTTCCGCTATCCGGCTGGCGACTATGCCACCGAGCTGGGCCTTGCCGGAGTCGGCAAATGAGTGCGCGCCTGCGGAAACGCAACAACGCCGTCCTTCAGTCGCTGGCCCAGATCGGCGCCTGCGCGCTGTTCCTTCTGACCCTGCTGGCGGCCATTCCCCGGAGCTTCCGCTACTTCCGCGAAACCAGCCGCCAGTTGTGGTTCGTCGGCGCAATGAGCTTGACCATCATCATGGTTTGCGGCCTCTTCGTGGGCATGGTGCTGATGTTGCAGCTGTACCATGTGCTCTCGATCTTCGGCGGCACCTCGGCCAGCGGCATGGTGGTGGCGCTGTCGGTCTATCGGGAACTGGGCCCGGTCGTCACCGCGCTGCTGTTCGCCGGCCGCGCAGGCACCGCGATCACCGCCGAGATCGGGCTGATGCGCGCCACCGACCAGATTTCCGCGATGGAAATGATGGCGGTCGACCCGATCGCCTACGTGGCCACGCCGCGCTTCCTGGCCGGGCTGATCGCGATGCCGCTGCTGTGCTGCGTGTTCTGTGCGATGGCGATTTTCGGTGGCCACCTGGTGGGCGTCACCTGGCTGGGTATCGACAACGGCACGTTCTGGGCCAACATGACCGCGGTGGTCGATGTACGCACCGACATCGTCAATGGCGTGCTGTTGAAGAGCCTTGCGTTCGGTGCGGTGGTGTCGTTGATCGCGGTGTTCCAGGGCTTTACCACACCGGCAACCAGCGAGGGCGTGGCCTATGCCACCACCCGCACCGTGGTTGCCTCGTCGATAGCCATCCTGGCGCTCGACTTCGTCCTCACCGCGTTCCTGATGTAACCGCCGTGACCTATCGTTTTTCGAGGATTTTGCCGTGAGCCAACCCAGAAGTTCCTATGCCGTCGGCACCGGCCTGTTCATCGTGCTGGGTTTTGCCGCCCTGGCGTACCTGGCGACGCAGACCAGCTCAGTGGCCAACGTCCACCAGGGCGACAGCTATACGATCGATGCGCAATTCACCAACATCGGCCAGCTGAAGGAGCGCGCGCCGGTCAAGATCGCCGGGGTGCGCGTGGGCCAGGTGCAATCGATCGCCTTGACGCCGGGCCATGACGTGGCCGACGTGAAAATGTCGATCGACAAGCGCTACGACCAGATCCCGCAGGACTCGGTGGCGACGATCTTCACCAGCGGGCTGCTTGGCGATCAGTACGTAGGCATCGACTACGGTACAGCGAAACAGGTGGTGGCTGCCGGCGGCACGCTGGCGCGCACCAAGTCCACGCAGCCGCTGGAGGAGATGCTGGGCAAGTTCTTCGGCGCCGGTGGCGTCGTCGACAACGTGGGTGGCAGCTACACGGTGACGGCGGATTTCACCAATGTCGGCACACTTTCGGTCGGCGCACCGGTGAAGATGGCGGGCGTGGTGATCGGCAGCGTGCAAGCGGTGCGCGTCGACCCGGTCAAGCTCAATGCCCGGGTCGTGCTGGCGATCGACAAGCGTTACAACCAGATTCCCGACGATTCGGCCGCTGCGGTGTTCACCAGCGGTTTGATCGGCAGCCAGTATGTTGCGATCCAGCCCGGTGGTTCGCCCGACGCACTCAAGAACGGCGACGAGATGATCCTGACCCAGTCCGCGATGCAGCTGGAGGATCTTATCGGGAAGTTCCTGGTCAACGGGTCACCCGGCGACAAGAAGGACGCCGGCGCCGACAAAAAGTAGCCTGACCTGTTCGTTTCCCCACCGGCGACTGATGTGCCGGTTCGCCCCAAGGAGTATTCCCATGCTGCGCAGTCTCACTCTTGCCGCTGCACTTGTCTTCGCCGCCGTGGTTGCTGCCCCGGCATTCGCCCAGGATTCCGCCGCATCCGCTCAAGCCGCGAACGAGCAAACCCCGGTGCAGATCGTGCAGGGCATTGCCGATCAGCTGGCCACGGCCATCGAAGGCCACCGCTCCGAGTTGAAGCACAACAAGGACAAGTTGATCAGCATCATCGACGAGGTGTTCCTGCCGCACTTCGACATCGACTACGCGTCGATCCTGGTGCTGGGCCAGCACGCCCGCGAGGCAACGCCTGAGCAGCGTGAGCGTTTTGCCAAGGCGTTCTACAATTCGATCACCCACCGCTATGCCGAGGGCCTGCTCAACTACACGCGCGGCCGGGTCAAGGTGTTGCCGTTCAAGGGCAACCTCAATGACAAGCGCAGCGTGGTTCGCACCCAGGTGGTGCTGGACGACGGCAAGCTCGTTTCGATCGATTACGCGTTCCGCAAGAGCCGCAGCGGGGACTGGAAGGCCTACGACGTGATCATCGAGGGAATTTCCTACGTTACCAACTATCGCAATCAGGTTGATGCCGAGATCCGCAAGGTCGGTATCGACCAGCTGATCAAGAACCTCGAAACCCAGGGCGAAAAGGCGCTGGAGTCGATGGACAAGGACGACAAGGGCGCAAAATGAGTAGCGTGAGCAGCGCGCAGGGCTTCCAACTGGACACCAGCACGCCGATCGCGTTGGGCGTCAGTGGCGTGCTGAGCTTCGACACCGCAGCGGCGGCGTTGCACGCGATCCAGTCCGCTCTGGCGTCGGGCCATGCCGCGCAACTTGACCTCACTGATGTCAGCCACTGTGACAGTGCTGGCCTTGCCTGCGTGCTGGCGGCCACGGCGGACGCGGATCGGCGCGGACACCCCGTGCGGGTGCTGGGCATGCCGCCGGGCATGCTCGCCCTGGCACAGGTCTGCGAGGTCGATGGCCTGCTGGGATGAACATCGGCCTGGCCGCCCGGGTGGAAGCACAGACGATCGTGCCGGCGGGTTCGCGGAACGTCCTGCAGGTGTCGGCTCAGTGCAGATCCGTACCGGACGGGACGAACCTGAGAGGCGCACTTTCACTCTGGCGACAGATTCCTAGCGCGGATTTGACTGCTTGGGATGGGTCTTTTCCCATTGATGCTGCTGGTCCAGCAGCTCATCCGGGTCAAAGCCCGGCGTATCCAGCCCCTGCATCTTCTCGATCAGCGAGGCCGGCGGATTGCCATCGTAGAGCTTGTACAGGCGCTGCTGCCGGTACGCATCGCGGATGAATACATACGGGTCATACGCCGATTGCAGGAAGCCCTCGGCGTCGATCGCACGCGAACGCAGCGTGATGAGATACATCGCTTGCGGCGCGTATTGCAGGCCGTTGTAGTGGTGATTGGACGCGAACAGGCTCAGCGGATCGAAGAAATAGCTGTCCACCGGCAAGCGCCAGATGTCACGTGTGGTATTGGGGCCCAGAAGCGGCACCATCAGGAAGTCCCCTTCAGGCACGCCCCAGCGGGCCAGCGTGATGCCGAAATCGTTGTCCTCTATGGGCACACCGAGTTGGCTGGCCGGGTCGAAGAAGCCGCCGATACCCAGGGTCAGGTTGATCATGAACCGACCGGTGCTTTGCAAGGCCTGCTTGGGACGCGCCTGCAACAAATCGTTGGCGACCGTGATCGGCATGCGGATATTGGTGAAAAAATCGCTGAAGGACCGGCGCACTGGCGCGTTGGTGACCTTGCGGTAGCCGAGCGCCACGGGCCGGATCACCGCCTTGTCCACCGCGTTGTTGAACTGGTACGCCTCGCGGTTGTACTTCTCCAGCGGATCGTCGGTGCGGGGCTTGGCGATGGCACAGCCAGCCAATAGCGTGATTGCCAGCAACGGCAACCAACGGCTCAATCGGGGAAATCGGAGCGGAGAGGGCATCGGGGGTGGTGACGTTCGCGGCAGGGGCAGTAAGTGTACTGTTTGGTTTTATATCTTGCACGGCTTGCGGTGTGCTTCGCATGAACGCCATGCCCGTCCATGGGCAGCCTGCCATGATACCCGTCACCCGCATTGCAAGCAAAGTGCCCGCTCGACTACACTACTTGATCACTTAAGTCACTATTGCCCGAGGATTTCGCATGGCACGTATAACCGTGGAGGACTGCCTCGAGGTGGTCGACAACCGATTCGAGCTGGTCCTGATGGCGACGAAGCGCGCGCGCCAACTTGAAAAGGGTGCCGAGCCGGCGGTCAATCCCGAGCAGGACAAGCCAACCGTGCTGGCGCTGCGCGAAATCGCCGCCCGGCGCATCGACCAGGCCACGATCGACCAGATCGACAAGGCAGAGCGCGAGCGAGCCGAGCGCGAAGCGCTGGAATGGGCTGCTGCTGAGGTCGACGACGATCTCTCCAAGGGCGCCGACGACTGATGGATGGAGACTGCTCGCGCTGCAGTGTCTCGTCAGCCGGCGTGCCCGGTGTGCGGGCCAGCAATTGCGTGGCAAGCGCCAGTCGTTCCATCGCCGGGGTGTGCGCCTGAGCCGGCGCCAGTTACCGATGACCGCGACCGCGCCGCCTGCCCCGGTCGATCCATCTGCATGGCCGCCCTACGTGCTCGCGCTGAAGGAGCGCGTTGCCTACCTGCCTGACGCGCAGGTTCAGCAGGTTTTGCGCGCCTACGAAGTGGGCGCCAGGGCGCACGCGGGACAAGAACGCAAAAGCGGCGAGCCGTACATCACCCACCCCGTCGCCGTGGCCGGCATCCTGGCCGAGCTGGGGCTGGACGCCGAGACCCTCATCGCGGCGATCCTGCACGACACCCTGGAAGATACCGAGCTCAGCCGCGAGGCGCTGGCAAACGAGTTCGGCGAGACCGTGGCCGAGCTGGTCGACGGGGTCACCAAACTGGACAAGATGCGCTTCGGCACCCGCCAGGAAGCGGATGCGGAGAGTTTCCGCAAGATGCTTCTGGCGATGGCGCGCGACCTGCGCGTCATCCTGATCAAACTGGCCGATCGCCTGCACAACATGCGCACGTTGGGTGCCAAGGATTCCGAGTCGCGCCATCGCATCGCGCGCGAGACGCTGGAAATCTTCGCGCCGATCGCGCAGCGCCTGGGCATGAACGAGTTCAAGGCGGAGCTGCAGGACCTGGGTTTTCGCGCACTGTATCCCGATCGCTACCGGGTCATCAGTGAACGCATCCGTGCCGCGCTGGGCAACCGCCGCGAGGTGATGGGAAAAATCGAGGCGGCACTGACCGCGTACCTTGCCGACGAACACTTGCCCGCCCGCGTGGTCGGCCGCATCAAGTCACCCTGGAGCATCTATTCGAAGATGCGCAGCGAACACAAGACGTTCGCGCAGCTGATGGACGTCTATGGTTTTCGCGTCGTCGTCGACAGCGCGACGAGCTGTTACATGGCCCTGGGCGCGGTGCATGCGCTGTACAAGCCGGTCGATCGTCGATTCAAGGATTTCATCGCCATTCCCAAGGCCAACGGCTACCAGTCACTGCACACGGTGCTGCTGGGACCGTTCGGCGCGCCGATCGAGGTGCAGATCCGCACGGCCGAAATGGACTCGGTGGCCGAACGCGGCGTGGCGGCACACTGGGCGTACAAGACCGACAGCGGCCCTGCCAACAGCGCGCAGGCGCGCGCACGCGAATGGCTGTCCTCGATGGTCGACAGTTCGGCGCACACGGTGTCCTCTTCAGAGTTCATCGAGAACGTCAAGATCGACCTGTTTCCTGATGAGGTCTATCTGTTCACCCCGCGTGGCGACATCCTCTCGCTGCCGCGCCATGCCACCGCGCTGGACTTTGCCTACGCGGTGCACACCGATGTCGGCGACCACGCCGTGGCCGCGCGGGTCGACAAGAAGCTGACCCCACTGCGCAGTCGGCTGGAGTCGGGCCAGCTGGTCGAGATCATCACCGCGCCGTCAGCCGTGCCCAACCCGGCCTGGCTGGAGGTAGTGGTCACCGGCAAGGCGCGCAGCGCCATCCGCCAGTACCTGAAACACCTGCAGCACGAGGACGCGGTCGACTTCGGCCATCGCATGCTCGACCGCGCGCTGGATGCCCAGGGCAGCAGCCTGGACGCTATTCCGCCGGCAGTCCTGGACCGTTTCCTGGCGACGTCCAAATTCAAGCGGCTGGAAGAGTTGCTGTCCGATATTGCGCTGGGCAATCGCATGCCGGACGTGGTTGCCAGTCAATTGCTGGGCTCGCGCCGGAAGAAGGCGGTCGGAACGAAGGCGACGGCCTCAGTGGCGCAGGAGAAGATCCGCATCTCCGGCGCCGAACGCGGTGTGCTGAGTTTCGCCAACTGCTGCCACCCGCTGCCGGGAGACGACATCGTCGGCTATTTGTCGTCGGGCAAGGGTATCGTGGTGCATCGCGAGGAATGCCCGAACGTGGCCGAGCTGCGCAAGTTGCCCGAGCGCTGCGTGGCGATCGAGTGGGATCGCGGCGTGAAGGGCGACTACCGGGCCCAGCTGCACGTTGAAGTCATCAATCGACCTGGCGTGCTGGCTACCGTGGCGGCGGCGATCGCCGCCGCCGATTCCAACATCGAGAACGTCGAATACGTCGATCGCGATGCTTCGGCCGCGACCTTGCTGTTCTCGATGGAAGTGAAGAGCCGCAAGCATCTGGCCGATGTGATCCGTCGGGTGCGGCGCACTGGCGTGGTCAGCGGCGTGCATCGGTATCCCTTGTAGGAGCGCACTCTGTGCGCGATCCTGCTTGCAACGTGATCGAAAGGCATCGCGCACAGCGTGCGCTACTACAATCGATTTTTCCCACTCGAGGCTTCGTCATGTCCCGCACCATCATTGCCAGCGACCACGCGCCTGCCGCGATCGGCCCTTACTCGCAAGCCGTGCGCGCCGGCAACACAGTCTATTTTTCCGGTCAGATTCCACTCGACCCTGCCACCGGCGTTCTGGTGGAAGGGGACGTCAGCGCGCAGACGCGGCGGGTCTTCGACAATCTCTCCGCAGTGGCAGTAGCGGCCGGTGGTTCGCTGGCGCAGATCGTGCGCGTGGGCATCTACGTCACGGATCTGGCCAATTTCGCAGCGGTGAATGCGGTGATGGCCGAGTACTTCCAGCAGCCGTATCCGGCGCGTTCCACCATCGAGGTATCTGGCCTGCCGAAGGCGGCCCAGGTCGAAGTCGACGCCGTGATGGTCGTGGAATGACACCGTGTTGAACGTGCGCCTGCGGGAGGTTTTTCAACCATCCGGCAGACTCGCCAAGGCATCGGGCTTACGGCTGCAGGCGCTGCTCGGGTAGGCTTGCAGGTCATGGTCGCCCGCACTGCCCGCATTGCTGCCGCTAATCCAGCCCATCCCGGCAGCGAGCCGGTCAGCGCGCTGGCTGGTGTAGGTCCCGCGCTGGCCGCGACGTTGGCCAAGCTTGGCCTGGAGCGGATCCAGGATCTCTGGTTCCACCTGCCGCTGCGCTATGAGGACAGGACGAGAGTTACGCCGATCGCGGATCTGCACGCCGGTGAGCGGGCCCAGGTCGAGGGCGTGGTCGAGGCGGTCGAGCGCGGCTTCCGCTATCGACCGCAACTGAAGGTGGCGATCAGCGACGCCAGCGGGCAGACCCTGCTGTTGCGCTTCTTCCATTTCAATCGTGCGCAGGCAGACCAGTTGCGACCGGGCACGCGCCTGCTCTGCTACGGCGAGGTACGCCATGGCGCGCACGGTCTGGAGATGGTTCACCCGAACTACCAGCGCCTGAGCGGCGAGGCGTCGGCCAACGTCGATGAGCTGCTGACGCCTGTCTATCCCACCACGGAGGGGTTGGGTTCAAAGCGACTGGCCGGTGTGATCGGCAAGGCGCTCGAACGGCTCCCGCCGGACGCCCAGCTTGAGTTGATCCCGCCGCCGCTCTGCGCTGTGCACGGCCTGGCGTCGTTGCGCGATGCACTGCTTTTCGTGCACCGGCCGCCACCCGATGCGCCGATGAACCAGCTGATGCTGGGAAGTCATCCGGCGCAGCAGCGTCTGGCGTTCGAGGAATTGTTGACCCAGCACTTGAGCCTCAGGCGCATGCGCGCGGCGATCAGGCAACGACGTGCGCCGGCGCTGGTCGGCGCGGGCGAGCTGCGCCGACGGTTGCTGACCGGGTTGCCGTTCCGGCTGACGGCGGCGCAGCGGCGCGTCAATGTCGAGGTGTTACGCGACCTGGTCCAACCACGACCGATGCTGCGCCTGGTGCAAGGCGATGTCGGCAGCGGCAAGACCGTGGTCGCGGCGCTGGCGGCGCTGGCGGCGGTGGAGGCGGGCTATCAGGTTGCCTTGATGGCGCCGACCGAACTGCTGGCCGAACAGCACCTTGCCAATTTCCGCCAATGGCTGGAGCCGCTGGGCGTCGCGGTGGAGTGGCTCGCCGGCAAGGTGACCGGCAAGGCACGCAGGCTCGCGCTGGCGCGCGTAGCCGAGGGTGCCGCCGTGGTGATCGGCACGCATGCGCTGATGCAGGAAAGCGTCGCCTTTGCGCGCCTGGGCCTGGTGATCGTCGACGAGCAGCACCGCTTTGGCGTGCAGCAACGGCTGGCCCTGCACGACAAGGGGCGACACGGCGACCTGGTGCCGCACCAACTGGTGCTCACCGCCACACCGATCCCGCGCACGCTGGCGATGAGTGCCTATGCCGACCTCGACGTGTCCTCGATCGACGAATTGCCGCCCGGCCGCACGCCCGTGCAAACCATCGCGATCTCCAATGAGCGTCGCGCCGAGGTGATCGAGCGCATTCGCGCCGCCTGCAGCGAAGGTCGGCAGGTGTATTGGGTATGCACCTTGATCGAGGAATCCGACCAATTGCGGGCACAGGCCGCCGAGGTCGCCCATGCCGAACTGACCAGCGCGCTCGGCGAATCCAGGGTGGGCCTGATCCACGGCCGCATGAAGACGAAGGAAAAGCAGGCCGCCATGAACGCTTTCAAGATCGGCGAACTGGCGGTGCTGGTGGCAACCACCGTGATCGAGGTCGGCGTGGACGTACCAAACGCCAGCCTGATGGTGATCGAGAACAGCGAGCGGCTCGGGTTGGCTCAATTGCATCAGCTGCGCGGTCGCGTCGGGCGCGGTGCGGTGGCGTCCAACTGCGTGCTGCTGTACCAGCCTCCACTCGGCCAGTTGGCACGGGAACGGTTGCAGGTGATGCGCGATACCAACGACGGCTTCCGTATCGCTGAAAAGGATCTGGAATTGCGCGGCCCCGGTGAGGTGCTGGGGACACGCCAGACCGGCCAGCTCGCGTTCCGCATCGCCGACCTGGCCCGCGACGCGCACCTGTTGCCCGTGGTGCAAGCGGTGAGTGAACACATGCTGGCTGACCATCCGCGACAGGTGGGACTGCTGATCAAGCGCTGGGTGGGTGGCGCGACCCGGTTTGCGGATGCTTGAAGTGTCGGGCTTCGGGCTTCGGTTTGCCTCGACGCGTTGGCCGGAGCGCTTTGCTGCTGCACTTGCGTGTGACGAATCCCTCGTCTCGAATCTCCGATCCCGGCTCCGGTCCAATACACTCAGCGGCTGAACCACGAAGACACTCCATGACCAAACCGCAACTCTTGATTGATACCGACCCCGGCGTGGACGATGCGCTCGCCATCCTGATGGCATCCGCGCACGCCGATATCGCCGGCTTGAGCATCGCTGCGGGCAATGTCGGCCTGGAGCACACGCTGCGCAACGCGCGCACCCTGGTGGACCTGCTAGGGAAGGAAACGCCGGTGTTCGCCGGTTGCGCCACGCCGCTGGTGCGTGCGCCGGAAGAGGACGCGGCCTTCGTGCACGGGCAGGATGGCTTTGGAGATATCGGTTTTCCCGAGCCGGCGGCGGCGCTGTCCGACGAGCCGGCTGCGCTGGCATTGCTGCGCCTGACCCGCGAACGACCGGGCGAGTTGACCCTGGTGGCGCTGGCACCGCTGACCAATCTGGCGCTGGCGCTGCGATTGGACCCGGGTTTGCCGCAGCGGGTGGCACGACTGGTGGTGATGGGTGGCGCCGTGACCGGGCATGGCAACACCGGCAAGGTAACGGCCGAGTTCAATATCGGCTTCGACCCCGAGGCGGCCCATGTCGTGTTCGAGGCATTCCCGACATTCGATCTGGTCGACTGGGAGGCGACCTTGCGGCATGCCTTCGACAATGCCGAATTTGACCGCTGGCTGGCTGCCGGCGACCGGCGTGCGGAGTTCTTCGGCCAGATCGTGGCCACGGCGCGGGGCTACAACGCCGAACACGAGCGCCACGGATTGGTCGCGGCAGACGCCCTGGCGATGGCGGTCGCGATCGATCCCTCCATCATCATCCGCAGCGAGACGCGTGCCGTGGCCGTGGAGCTGGATGGACGGCTCACGCGGGGCGCCACCGTGGTCGATTGGGCTGCGCGGTTGGGCCGACCGAAGCAGGCGAACATCGTACTGGAGGTTGATCACGCCCGCTTTGCCGCGATGGTGCGGCGCGCGCTGGGGGTGCCGGAGTGAACTTTTCGTCGCTGACGACCGTCAGGCTTGCGCGCGGCGACGGTTCCTCAGTACAATACCGCTCTTGTCACCAACGCTTTAGAGTCAAGTCATGAAAGCTGATATCCATCCGAACTACGCCCCGGTGGTGTTCCAGGATCTGTCGTCCGACTTCGCGTTCCTGACCAAGTCGACCATGTCCAGCAAGGACACCATCAAGTGGCAAGACGGCAATGAGTACCCGCTGGTCAAGGTGGATATCTCCAGCCACTCGCACCCGTTCTACACCGGCAAGCAGAAGACACTGGACGTTGGCGGTCGCGTCGACAAATTCCGTCGCCGTTATGCGGGTTCCATCAAGGAAGATTCCGTCAAGGAATAAGCGACGGCCAGACCCGCGCCAGGCGCAGGTCATCGATCAGGTGTGATTCGCGACGCGGGGCAGGCGCAGGCTTGCCCCGCGTCTTTTCGTGTGCGGTCTTTAGCGTGCGCGCGATTCCACCATGCGCGATCGAATGTGAGCATGCCCCTGTGCGATAATGTTCGATGTACTGACGCCCGGGCGTCGGTTGCGTCGCGTGGCCGGGCTGGTGCGCGACTCCCACATTGGCCTTGCTGGACGGCGTCGCACTGGCGCTTGCCGACGGCAACGACTCACTGCAAGGAGGTTTCCGTGTCCGACCCCAAGACCGTCAAGCTGGTTGATGAATCGAATCAGCGCAGCAGCGAGTTGCCCTTGGTCAGCGGCACCCTGGGTGCGTCCTGCATCGACATCAGCACGCTGTACAAGGACACCGGCCATTACACCTATGACCCAGGTTATGGCAGCACGGCCAGTACCAAAAGCGCCATCACCTACATCGATGGTGACGAGGGCGTGCTGCTGTACCGCGGCTATCCGATCGAGCAACTGGCGGAGAAGTCCAATTTTCTCGAGGTGTCCTACCTGCTGCTGAATGGCGAACTGCCGACGCCGACCGAATTCAGCACGTTCGAGCACGACATCACCCATCACACGATGATGCACGAGTCGCAGAAGGAGTTCTTCCAGGGCTTCCATCACGACGCGCATCCGATGGCGATGCTCGCGGCCGCCATTGCATCGCTGTCGGCCTTCTACCACGACAATCTGGACGTCGACGATCCAACCGATCGCAAGATGGCCGCCGTCCGCCTGATCGCTAAAATGCCGACCATCGCCGCGGCCTGCTACCGCTACACGATCGGCTGGCCGATGCGCTATCCGCGCAACAACCTCGATTACGTGACGCGTTTCCTGCACATGATGTTCGAGGTGCCCAGCGAGCCATTGCAGATGCACCCGGTGGCGGCCAAGGCTCTGGACCTGTTGTTCATCCTGCATGCCGACCACGAGCAGAACGCATCGACCTCCACCGTGCGCCTGGTCGGCTCGACTGGCGCCAATCCTTATGCGTCGATCGCTGCGGGCATCACCGCGCTGTGGGGCCCGGCGCATGGCGGCGCCAACGAGGCAGTGCTGAAGATGCTCGAGGAGATCGGTACCGCCGACAACGTCGAGACGGCGGTCAAGCGTGCCAAGGATAAGGACGACAGCTTCCGCCTGATGGGTTTCGGCCACCGCGTGTACAAGAACTTCGATCCGCGCGCCAAGATCATCCGCGAAATGTGCCACAAGGTCCTGGCTGAGCTCGGGGTGAAGGACCCGATGCTGGACGTGGCGATGAAGCTGGAAGAGGCGGCACTGAAGGACCAGTACTTCATCGACCGCAAGCTGTACCCGAACGTGGATTTCTACTCAGGCATCATCTACAAGGCGCTGGGCATTCCAACAGAAATGTTCACGGTGATGTTTGCGATCGCCCGCACCGCGGGCTGGATCGCGCACTGGATCGAGCAGCACGAAACACCCGGGTCACGTATCGGCCGGCCGCGTCAGGTCTATACGGGCCCCGACACGCGCGACTACTTGCCTGCCGGGGCGCGTTGATTCGCTACCAGACCAGTATCCTCCGTCTGCACGAAACGCCCCGGCCCTGGTCGGGACGTTTTTTATTCGTCCGCGCTCAGCGAATCGCGGCACTCAAGCGCTGTTCGAAGTCCTGATCGGGAGCGTCGGCCAGCAACATCTCCACCTGTGCCAACGAGGCGCGCTGCATCGGCCGCAGTTCAGCGCGATCCAGCGGGGCCTGGCGCAGCGCGTCGAGCGGGAGCACGGTGAGATCGAACGGTATCTCGTCCGCGGAAAACAGCAGCACCGGATACTCGGGCTGCTCGTCCCGGCTGTAACGAAGTCGGCGCACCTGCATGTCGAGCGGCACGCCGTGCTCGCGAAGGTATGACACCACCGCGTCGGGGTCGTCGCTGAACACGTGCAGGCATACCGCCGAATAAGTGTCGGCCGTACCTTCCAGCACCGCGCCGACCAGACGCGGCTCGAAGTCGGCGAGGAAGCCCATGGCCTCGACCGCCGCCTCGCGTCGCTGCCGCAGCAGTTGCGGTTGGCGATCGGCGAGAAACAATCGCTGGTGCTCGCGCAACGCCTGCTCAATCTCCTGATTGCGTGGCAAGGCCTGCGTATCGAGAATGCCAAGCCGCTCGGCGGCCTTGAGCTTGGCGTGGTGAAAGTCGCGGATGCCGTGCTCGCTCATCAGGCGGGCGGCTTCCTGCGCCACGCGGAGGCGGTTGCGCTGCAGCCTGTCCTGCGCGTGGATGCGGTGGTGTTCGCCTCGGGACATGACGCACTCCTCAAAAGTGGATAGCGGCACCCGGAACCTTGTCGTGCAGTCCGGGCTTCAGAAGATCTCGTAGGCGCGTTGCTGTTCCTGCTCCTTCTGCTGGGCGGCCTGGCTGCGCAGGCGGTCGACGTCCTCCACCTTGAATATCTCGTTCATGCCGTTCGGGTCGTCGGCCGCGGTGGGCAGACCGCTGTCACGGTTGATCCATACCGTACTGATTCCCGGCGGCATCGGCAACGTGTTGGGCGGCAGGCCTTTCAGGGCCGAACCCATGTACCGCATCCAGATCGGCAGTGCGGCCTTGGCGCCGAATTCACCACGGCCGAGCGAGCTGTAGTCGTCGAAACCCACCCAGATCGAGGTGGACAGGTCGCCGTTGAAGCCCACAAACCAGGCATCGCGATGGTCGTTGGTGGAACCCGTCTTGCCAGCCAGGTCGCTCCGGTCCAACGCCCGTGCCGCTGCGCCCGTGCCGCGCAGGATCACGTCCTTCATCATGGAGGTGAGCATGTAATCGTTGCGCGGCCCGATCACCCGGGGGGCCAGTATTGGCGCCGGGTGGCCGGCGTCGTGCACATCCGCTGGCAGGACCGCTTCGCCCACGCCGTCGACGCTGCCGGATACTGCTGGCGTGGCGGCGCTGCCAGCCACCGCCACGCGATTGGCGGGAGTCTTGGTCATGTCGGCCGGCGGTGGGCCAGGCGGATGGGTGTCGAGCAAGCGCTCGCGGCAATCGCGACACGCCCGTGCCGGGTTGGCAAGGTACACCGCCTTGCCCTCGCGATCATCGATCTCGTGGATGAAGTACGGCGAGATCAAGTAGCCACCGTTGGCGAACACGGCGTAGCCACGAGCCATGCCCATCGGCGTGACCGATGCGGTGCCCAGTGCCATCGACAGGTTGGCCGGAATCGCATCCAGTGCGAAGCCGAACCGGGTGGCGTACTCGCGCACGAAATTGACGCCCACGGCATCGAGCAGGCGCACCGAGACCAGGTTCTTCGATTGCACCAGCGCCTCACGCAGACGCATCGGGCCGGCAAACTTGCCATCGTCGTTTGACGGCGTCCAGATGCCATTCGGTCGTGACGGATCGGGCAGTGCCAGCGGCGCATCGTTGATGATCGAGGCTGGCGTGAAGCCACGCTCGAAGGCTGCCGAATACAGATACGGCTTGAAGCTGGACCCGGGCTGGCGCGCCGCCATCACGGCGCGATTGAACTTGCTGCGATTGAAGTTGAAGCCTCCGACCAGCGCCTCGATCGCGCCATCCTCCGGGTTGAGCGAAACCAGCCCCGCCTGTGCGACTGGAATCTGGGTCAGCTGCCAGTTGCCCTTGTCATCACGGGCGACGCGGATCACGTCGCCGCGCTTGAGCACGGTGTCGACCTGGCTGGGCGCGGCACCGATGCGGCTGTCGTTGATGTGCGGATGTGCCCAACTCATCGCGGCCAGGTCGAGCGTGATGCTTTCGTGGCTCGGCAGGTAGATGGTGGCGTGCTTCGAATCACTGCCGGTCACCAGTCCGGGCTGCAGCCCCGAGACGCTGCCATAGCCGGACAGCACTTGGTCGAAAGCCGTATCGCTGGCATCGGCGGGCAGATCCTGGTGCGCCTCCGGGCCGCGCCAGCCATGCCGCTGGTCGTACGCGATCAAGCCCTCACGCACGGCATCCACCGCTTCCTGCTGGCGAGCGCTCTGGACCGTCGTCTTGACCACGTAGCCTTCGGTCAGCGCGTCGTTGCCGAGCCTGTCCAGTACTTGCCGGCGGACCATCTCGGCCAGGTAAGGCGCGTCGACCTCGATCGGCTGTTCATGCGGCTGGGCGCGGTTCGGTTCGGCAGTCGCCTGTTCGTACACCGCGTTGGTGATGTAGTGGTGCCGCAGCATTTCACCCAGCACCCAGTTTCGTCGCGCCAGCAGCCGCTTGGGGCTGTTGATGGGATTGACTGCCGAAGGCAGCTGGAAGGTCGAGGCGATCGCGGCGCATTGGGCCACGGTCAACTGGTCGAGCGTCTTGCCGTAGTAGTACTCGGCCGCCGCCGCGACACCGTAGGAGCGGTGGCCCAGGAACATCTTGTTGAGGTAAAGCTCGAGGATCTGGTCCTTGGTCAGCTCATGCTCGATGCGCAGCGCGATGAAGATCTCGGTGAGCTTGCGCGAGTAAAGCTTCTCGGGGCTCAGGAAGAAATTCCGCGCGACCTGCTGGGTGATGGTGGAGCCACCCGGTCCCTTGTCCCCGCCGGTGATGATCACGTGCCAGCCTGCGCGCACGATGCCGCGCCAGTCCACGCCCGGATGGTGGTAGAAGTCCGCATCCTCGGCCGAGAGCACCGCGTGCTTCAGCCGATCGGGCACCTTTTCGATATCCACCGGGATGCGCCGGGTCTCGCCGAAGGTGGCGATCAGCTTGCCATCGGCGCTCAGCACGCGCAGCGGCACCTGCATGTGGTAGTCCTTCAGCACGGCGACGGAAGGGAGTCGGGGAGCAATCAACCAGTAGGCGACGCCTGTCGCGAGCACGATCAGAAGCAAACCGGAAAAGGCCAGGATCAGTGCCCAGCGCAACAGACGCTTGAAAATTCGCATGGTGTGGAGATAGCGAGACCTGAGTCAAAACATGGCAGAGTATAGATGTAGCAGTATGTCCGGCATGAGGCATGGTTGGCCGAAGCAAGTGTCGCGCCAGCGCAGGCAAGGGCTCCAAATGTGGTGGGCATCACGCCAATTACTTGAGAAAGTTTCCGTAGCCCGTTGCTAATGCGTTAATTTTTCGATTTAATGCCACTGCGCATCCCGCCAAAGTTCTGGACAGGGCGTCAGTGGCAAGGGGGAGACACCGTGGGGCTCTTTACACCGAAAAAGCCGGCGCTTATTGGCGTCGACATAAGTTCGACCGCTGTCAAGCTGCTGCAGCTTAGCCAGGCGGGCGGGCGCTATCGCGTGGAGCATTACGCGGTCGAGCCGTTGCCACCCAACGCCGTGGTCGAAAAAAACATCGTCGAGGTCGAGGCGGTGGGCGACGCCATTCGTCGCGCCTTGGCGCGATCGGGCACCCGACTCAAGCATGCTTCCGCCGCGGTGGCCGGGTCTGCGGTGATCACCCGCATCATCCCGATGACCAGCGAGCTTTCCGACGATGACCTCGAAGGCCAGATCCAGGTCGAGGCCAACCAGTACATCCCGTATCCGATCGACGAAGTCAGCCTCGACTACGAGGTGATCGGCCCCGTTCGCGACAACCCCGACATGAACAACGTGCTGCTGGCCGCCTCGCGCACCGAGAACGTCGACATGCGCGTGGCCGCACTTGATCTGGGTGGGCTCACCGCCGCCGTGATCGATGTGGAGGCCTTTGCCATGGAGAACGCGTTCGCGATGGTAGCCGACCAGCTCAACGTGGGCCGCGATGCGCTGGTGGCGGTGGTCGACATCGGTGCGACCATGACCACGCTCTCCGTCCTGCGCAACCAGCGCACCATCTATTCGCGCGAGCAGGTGTTCGGTGGCAAGCAGCTGACCGATGAAATCATGCGCCGCTTCGGCCTCTCCTACGAGGAAGCCGGTCGCGCCAAACGCAAGGGCGGCCTGCCGGAGTCGTATGAGACCGAGGCACTGGAGCCGTTCAAGGAATCGCTGATCCAGCAGATCAGTCGCCTGCTGCAATTCTTCTTTGCCGGCAGCGAGTACAGCAAGGTCGATCAGGTGGTGCTGGCTGGTGGTTGCGCCTCGATCGAGGGACTCGGCCCGATGCTGGAAGAACAGCTCGGGGTGCCTTGCGTGGTTGCCAACCCGCTGGCCCGCATGTCGCTGTCGCCGCGGGTGCAGGCCCAGGCGCTGGCGCAGGATGCACCGGCGCTGATGATTGCGGTCGGCCTCGCCCTGAGGAGTTTCGACTGATGGCACACGTCAACCTACTTCCGTGGCGCGCGGAACGGCGCAAGCAGCGTGAACGCGAGTTCTACATGCAGCTTGCCGCCGCCTTCGTCATTGCGGTGCTGGTGCTGTTCCTGTGGATATTCTGGATGAACCAGCGCATCGACAACCAGAACGACCGCAACACCTACCTGCAGACCGAAATCAAGCAGCTCGACGTGCGCATAGCCAAGATCAAGGACCTGGAAAAGGTGCGCGAGCACCTGTTGGCACGCAAGCAGATCATCGAGCAGCTCCAGGCCGATCGTTCGCAGATGGTGCATCTGTTCGACGAACTGGTGAAGACGATACCGACCAGTGCACGGCTGACCGCCATGAAGCAGAACGGCCAGTCGATGTCGCTCGATGGCGTGGCACAGTCGAACGCCAGCGTCGCCGAGTACATGCGCAACATCGAGACGTCGCCATGGATGGGCCACGCGGATCTGCGCAAGACCGAAAATACCCATGATGCCACTCGCATGCCGTACCAGTTCGGCCTGAACGTGACACTGAGCCGTCCCAAGTCCGACGAGGTCGAGGACGGGAAGCTGCCGGTCGAACCGGCCACGTCCGCCTCCAGTGCCGGCGCTGCTGTACCGGCAGCGGCTGTGCCGGCCGCCAGGGCCACGGGCGCATCGCCGACGAAGCCTGCAACGGCCACCCCGGCGGTCGCGAAGCCGGCGCCTGAGTCCGTGCCGCCCCATGCCGCCGCCAAGGGAGGTGCCGGATCATGAGTTTTTTCAGTGATCTCCAGAACCTTGACCGCAACAACGTCGGCGGCTGGCCGCAGTCGATCAAGATCTTCTTCACCGCGCTGGTATGTGGCGTGGTACTGCTGGCGGGCTGGTACTTCTTCGTCAGCAACCAGCAGGACGATCTGAGCCAGCTGGTGGTGAAGGAAAACGGCCTCAAACAGGACTTCGCCTCCAAACAGGCCAAATCGGTCAACCTCGAAGCCTTGCAGCATCAGCTCGATGAAATGCAGGACATGCTGCGCCAGTTGCTGCGCCAACTGCCAAGCAAAACCGAGATGCCCGAATTGCTGATCGACATTTCGCAGACCGCGCAGTCGGCGGGGCTGGAAACCGACGTATTCCAGCCCGGACCGGAGACGCCGAAGGACTTCTATGCGGAGAAGCCCATCACGTTGCGTCTGACCGGCACCTACCACCAGTTCGGCACTTTCATCAGTGGCGTGGCCTCGTTGCCACGGGTGGTCATCCTCACGCTGCACGATGTTTCGCTGACGCCGAAAGCACCGACCAAGGCAGGCACGGCAGGCAGCGGCCAACTGGTGCTGCAGGGTACGGTCAAGACCTACCGCTACCTGGATGACGAGGAAGCCGCCGCCGCGAGCAGCAAGAAGGCGGGGGCGAAGCGATGATGACCAAGTCGATTTCCGGGAAGTCCGCTGGCGTGGCGCGTTTGGCGCTGATGCTGGTGGTGGCACTCGTGCTGGCCGGCTGTACCCGCGGCATGTCCGATCTGCGCGCATGGGTGGCGCAAGAGAAGGCCAAGAAGGGTGCGCCGATACCGCCGTTGCCCGTGATCAAGACCTTCGAGACGTTCAAGTACGACGACCAGGGCAAGCGCGACCCGTTCAGTCCGAGTACGGCCGAACTGCAGCAAAACACCACCACCAGTGGTCCGCGGCCGGATGCCAACCGCGCCAAGGAGCCATTGGAGATGTTTGCCCTGGACAGTCTGAAGATGGTGGGCACCGTCGGCGTGGGCCCGAAGATGGAAGTCCTGGTCAAGGATCCGGGTGGCGTCATCCATCGCGTCCATGTGGGGGAATACATGGGCCAGAATTACGGGCATATCACCGCCATCAGCGAAGATCATGTCGAACTGGTCGAGCTGGTATCCAATGGCAATGGTGGCTGGATGGAACGTCCCGCCAGCATCGCGCTCGGCGAGAAATAGGAATACAGGGGCAGATGCAATGAGCAACCAAATCCAATCCGTGCGGGGCCGAGTCATGCGCCATGCGAGTCGTTACATGCTGACGGGTCTGCTGATCCTCGGTGCCACCTGGACCAGTAGCGCGATGGCTGCTGCCACCACGCTGAAGAACATCAGCTACGAAGCCTTGCCTGGTGGCAGCGTCGAGCTGAACATGGACTTCGGTACGGGCCCGGTGCCGGAGCCGAAGATATTCACCACCGACAATCCGCCGCGCATCGCGGTCGACTTGCCCGACACCAGCAACGCCGCGGCGCGTCACCTGGATATCGGCAAGGGCTCGACTTCCGGTGTATCGGCGGTTTCGGCCGGCGGACGCACCCGCGTCGTGGTGGAACTGATGCGCGCGTCGAGCTATCGCGCCCGTGTCGAAGGCCACAGCCTGGTGCTGACCGTCAACAACGGCAGCGCAAACCAGGCGGTGACCACCGCCTCCACCATCGACCCCACCAAGCGGCTGCCCTCATCGTCGGCAGGCCCGGAGATTTCCAAGATCGACTTCCGGCGTGGCCCCAATGGTGAAGGTCGCGTGCTGGTCAGCTTCAGCGGCAGCGGCGCCCAGCCCGAAATGACTCATCAGGGCGACAAGGTGCTGGTCACCATCGACCACGCCAACCTGCCGGCCAATCTGGCGCAGCGTCTGGACACCCTGGACTTCGCCACGCCCGTGCAGTCCATTGTCACGCGTGAAGGGAACGGTGGCGGTGCGCGCATCGTGATCAATACCAAGGGCAGCGTCGAGACCTCGGCGTACCAGACTCCCGACCAGTACGTGGTTGAAGTGACACCGAAGAAAGCCGAAAGCAAGGTCGACAAGCTGGCGAAACTGGAGAAGGAGCCTAACTACAAAGGCAAGCGCGTCACCTTCAACTTCCAGGACATTCCGGTGCGTTCGGCACTGCAGCTGATCGCTGACATTTCCGGGCTCAACCTGGTGGCCTCCGACAGCGTGGGTGGCAGCGTGACCCTGCGACTGGTCAATGTGCCCTGGGATCAGGCGCTGGACGTTATCCTGCGTGCCAAGAGCCTGGACAAGCGTCGCAACGGCAATGTCATCTGGGTGGCACCGCAGACGGAACTGGCCAAGTACGAGCAGGACCTGGCTGATGCCAAGTTGAAGGCGCAGGATACCGCCGAGCTGGTCACCGACTACGTGCCAATCAGCTACGGCAAGGCCTCGGATATCGCCAAGCTGCTGACCAGCGGCAGCATGCAGGGCGGCGGTGGTGGCGGTAGCGCCAACACCCAGCGCGGCTTCCTCTCGCCACGCGGCAGCGTGTCGTTCGACCAGCGCACCAACACCTTGCTGCTCAACGACACGCCGGAAAAAATTGCACAGCTGCGCGAACTGATCGCGGTGCTGGACAAGCCGGTGCAGCAGGTGCTCATCGAGTCGCGCATCGTGGTGGCGACCGACGACTTCACCCGCGAGCTGGGCGTGAAGTGGGGCGTGTCCGGCGCCCAGGTGAACAGGAACAACATCATTACGACCGCACCGACGGGCGATGGCGCGCAGAAGTTCGGCACCGACATCAACAATCGGAACGTCAACTACAGCAACGCCTACAACGACTGGCTGGCCAATGGCAGCAATGGCGCTCCGCCACATCCGGGTGCCGTGACCCTGCCGGGTGGCTTCAACGTGAACCTGCCAACGTCTGGGGCCACCAGTGGTATCGGCTTGGCCATCCTCGGTGCGAACTACGCGCTGGACCTGGAACTCTCGGCGGCACAGACCGAGGGTCGTGGCGAAGTGATCTCCAGTCCGCGCGTGATCACCGCCAACCAGCAGGAAGCGGTGATCCGCCAGGGTCAGGAAATCGGCTACGTCACCTATCAGAACCAGGGTGCCGGCACCGGTGGTGCGCCAACTGCTTCGGTACAGTTCAAGGACGCCGTGCTGGAACTGAAGGTGACCCCGACCATCACGGCCGACAACCGGGTCTACCTCGCGATCAATGTCAAGAAGGACGCGCTGGCCGCTTTCGTCAACACGCCGAACGGGCAGGTGCCGCAGATCGATACGCGTGAGGTCAATACCTCGGCGCTGGTCGACAACGGCCAGACTGTGGTGCTCGGTGGCATCTACGAGGTGAACAAGAGCAACACCGTGTCCAAGGTGCCGGGCCTGGGTGATATTCCCGGTATCGGTGCGCTTTTCCGCGACACCAAGCGCAGCACCACCAAGGCGGAGTTGCTGATCTTCGTGACCCCGCGCATTCTCAGCGACACCTTGCAATAGGCTGCAACGCGGCCGTGCAGAAAAAGGGCGGCCCTGGCCGCCCTTTTTCTTGGTGCAGGGTGCCGAGACGTCGAAAATTAAACTTCCGGCGCCGATGGCGGTCTGAAGGACGCCGATGCATCCGTCCGTTCCCGGTCGGGTCGCAGCGGCGTCTCAAAAGAAACGGAACCTGCCATGGACATGCCCGAGAACTCACCGCACAGCGCACTCCAGCAATCATTCGGACGTTTGCGCGATGAGCTGAGCGTTTGCATCATTGGCCAGCCCAAATTGATCGACTGCCTGCTGGTAGCTCTGCTGGCCGATGGCCACTTGCTGGTGGAAGGGGCTCCCGGCCTGGCGAAGACCACCGCGGTGAAAGCTCTGGCGACCAGAATCGAGGCCGACTTCCACCGTGTTCAGTTCACTCCCGACCTGCTTCCTGCCGATCTCACCGGCACCGACGTGTTCCGTCCGCAGTCGGGCAGCTTCGAGTTCGAGCGCGGCCCGCTGTTTCATAACATCATCCTCGCCGACGAGATCAATCGCGCGCCGGCCAAGGTGCAGTCGGCGCTGCTGGAGGCGATGGCCGAGCAGCAGATCACCGTGGGTCGCAGTACCTGGAAACTGCCCGACCTGTTCATGGTGATGGCCACGCAGAACCCCATCGAGCAGGAGGGCACCTTCAACCTGCCGGAGGCCCAGCTCGATCGCTTCCTGATGCACGTGACGATCGGCTATCCCGACGCCGCCTCCGAGCTGGCCATCCTGAAGCTGGCGCGCGAACAGGCCAGTCGGCGGGCCCATCCGGCGCCAAAGCCAGAGGCTGTGCTAAGCCAACGCGAGGTGTTTGACGCGCGCGACGCCGCGATGGCCGTACATATGGCGCCTGCATTGGAGGAGTATCTGGCGCAACTGGTGTTGGCGACGCGCGATGCCGGCCGCTACGGCGCGGAATTGAAGCGCTGGATTGCCTGGGGCGGCAGCCCGCGTGCCACCATCGCGCTGGATCGCTGCGCGCGCGCGCAGGCATGGCTGGCCGGCCGCACGTATGTGTTGCCCGACGATGTCCACGCGATCGCGCACGAAGTGCTGCGTCACCGTGTGTTGCTCAGTTACGAGGCGCAGGCCGAGGGCGTGGTACCCGATCAGGTCATTGGACGCCTGCTGGATCTCGTGCCGCTGCCGTGAATGCCGTGCTGTCACAGCAACAGCGCGGCGATGGCCGCAGCCAGGTCGCGCTGGCCGAATTGATTGCGCTGCGCGCGCGCGTCGGCCATGCGCGCATGGCGCCGTTGTCTACTCGCGCGTCCCGCTACGGTCAGCAGTCCAGCCGTCTGTACGGCCGTGGCATGGACTACGCTGAATCGCGCGTCTACCAGGCCGGCGACGATGTGCGCCGGCTTGACTGGCGGCTTACCGCGCGCAGCGGCAAGCTGCACACCAAGCTGTTCCAGGAGGATCGCGAAGGCTGCCTTTTGATCCTGCTCGATACGCATGCCAGCATGTATTTCGGGACCCGCCAACGCTTCAAGTCGGTGCAGGCGGCCCGGGTGGCCGCGTTGGCAGCGTGGTACGCCGCGCGCGCGGGCGAACGGGTGGGCGTGCTTGCGTTCGGCAGCGTCGACCAGCTGCTGAGACCGCAAGGAGGTCCACGTGGCGCGCTCGCGGTCTGTGGAGCGCTGGCGCAATGGGATGCTCGACCGCGAGTGGAGCGCACGCAGCCGCTGTCAGACGTACTGCTGCGCGCGGCCCATGTGTCGCATGGCGCCAGCCGGGTGCTTTTGGTCAGCGATGGCTTCAGCTGCGACGAGCCAGCACGCCAGCGCTTGCTGGGCCTGACGCGGCACGCGGCGGTCAGCGTGCTGGTAGTGGCAGACCCGCTGGAGCTGGCGTTGCCACCGGCCGGACGCTACCCGCTCGAACATGCGGGAGAGTTGCGCGAGGTGATGTTGCAGTCCGTGCGTCAGCGCAGTGACTTCCGGCGCGCGCTCGGGACCGGCGCTGCGCGGCTGACAGGTGTGGCCAAGTCGCTGGGGCTGCGCCACGCCGGCATCGACACCACGGCGGATCCTTTCGATGCCGTGGCCGGACTGATCGGTCGGCCGGGGCTGCCGCGATGAGCGTGGCCGCTGCACAACCGGCGACGGCGGCCAGCGTCGCAGGCCCCAGCCTGCGCGACATCCACCTGCCTGCCGAGCCCTCGTGGTGGCCACCGGCTCCAGGCTGGTGGCTGCTCGCTGTGCTGGTCCTGGTGGCGATCGTGCTGGTGGTCTCCAAGTGGCGTCGCGATCGCCGTGTGCGTGGCCGCCAACGACAGATACTCGACGAACTGGATCAACTGTTGCGCCAGCACCGTGACGACGGTGGCGCGCAAGGCCTTATGCGCGATCTGCACCAATTGTTGCGTCGCGTTGCGCGTCAGCATGATCCCCAGGCTACGCGGCAACGCGGTGAGGCGTGGCAGCAGACACTGGCGCGCGTGCCGGTCGACGCCACGACCCTGGACCGGCTGTGCGCGCTCGACGCACTCATCTACCAGCCACCGGCCACCCGGGACGACACGGCAACGGTTGCGGCGGTTCGCACGTGGCTGCGTCTGGCGGTAAAGCCGTCCAACTGGAGGGCCGGGGACCCGGGCCGGGAGGCCGTTGATGCCTGAGTTCGCGTGGCCATGGGTGATCTTGTTGCTGCCATTGCCGTGGCTGTTGCGGCGCTGGTGTCGCCCGGCTTCGCCCGGGCGAGCGTTGCACCTGCCCCAACCCGGCGTGCAACTGAACGTGGTGGCTGACAAGCCCACGCACGGGGCGATGCCGTGGCTGCTGGCGCTGGCCTGGCTGTGCCTGCTTGCGGCCGCAGCCCGCCCGCAGTGGCTGGGGCCGCCCCAGGCGCAGCAACGCAGTGGCCGGGCCTTGATGCTGGCGGTGGATCTGTCCGGCAGCATGCGGACACCGGACATGGAGCTGGCCGGCCAGTCAGTGAGTCGTTTCGGAGCGGTAGAAGCGATTGCCGGCGACTTCATCAGCCGGCGCAGCGGAGACGAAATGGGGCTGATCCTGTTCGGCAGCCAGGCGTTTCTTGTCACGCCGCTCACCTATGACCTGTCTGCCGTACGCGCGCAGCTGCAAGGTGCTGTGGTGGGCCTGGCCGGCAGCCAGACCGCGATCGGTGACGCGATTGCCGTGGCGGTGAAGCGCCTCGCGGCGTTGCCGGAGCAGGCGCGGGTGCTGGTGCTGCTTACCGACGGGGTGAACAACGCCGGCAGCATCGCACCGCGCGAGGCGGCGCGTGCGGCCAAGGCGGCCGGCGTGCGCATCTACACGATTGGCATAGGTGCCACGCGGATGAGTGTTCCGGGCTTCTTCGGCATGCAGATGGTCAACCCCTCGGCTGATCTGGATGCCGACATGCTCACCGCTATCGCGAAGGAAACCGGCGGGCAATTCTTTCGCGCCACCGACAGCCGCGAGCTGGCCGAGGCCTATCGGGCGATCAGCGCGCTCGAGCCGATGCCGCAGCGCGGGCCGGCGCTGAGGCCGCGCCACGAATTGTTCCGTTGGCCGTTGCTGGCGTCACTTGTGTTGCTGTTGCTGAGCATCGTGCCGCGTCGATTGGGGCGCGTGGCGGAGCGCAACGCATGACCGAACTGCTGCATCAGTTTCACTTTCTGCGCCCGTGGTGGATGCTGGTGCTGGCCGGGATGCCGCTGCTGGCGTTGCCGCGCTGGCGACGCGACGGAGCCCAGCTCGCGTTGTCGCGATTGATTGATCCGGAGCTGTTGCCGCTGTTGCTGCGTGGACAAGCACGTCATCGCCACCTGCCGCTGTGGCTATTTGCGCTTGGCTGGCTGCTGGCGACGCTGGCGCTGGCCGGTCCGACCTGGAGCCGCGTCGAACAACCCCTGTATGCGAGCCGCCCAGCGCAGGTGGTGGCGATCTCGCTGTCGCGTCACATGCTGGCGCGCGACGTGGCACCGAGCCGACTCGATCGTGCGCGCTACAAGGCTCATGAACTCCTGGCCAGCAACGGCGACGGACTGAATGCGCTGATCGGCTATGCCGGCGAGGCCTTCGTGGTGGCACCACTGACCTCCGATGCCAACAGCCTGAGCGACCTGCTCGATGCCATGGCGCCGGACACCATGCCGGTGGACGGCGACAACGCGGCGGCAGCGATTGTCCTGGGTGCCAAGGTGATCCAGGATGCCAAGGCGGGCGGCGGGTCGCTGGTGTTGATCACCGATCATGCTGACGCCGCGGCCGACGCGGCAGCGCGCCAGGTACTCGCGGCCGGCGTGCATGTCTCCGTGCTCGGCGTGGGCACGGCGCAGGGCGGGCCGGTACCGCTGCCCGAAGGCGGCTTTCTGCACGACGCCGATGGCCACATGGTGCTTGCTGCTCGCGACGATGCAGCGCTTGGTGCATTGGCTCGAGCCGGTGGCGGCCGTTACGTGCCGATGAGTGCCGGCCAGCACGATGTCGATGCGCTGCACGCGGCATTGCGCGAGGCGCCGAAGGCCAGCGCCACCGGCCAGCTCGGCGATCAATGGCAGGATCGCGGTCCCTGGCTGCTGCTGCCGCTGCTGCTGATCGTGGCCATGACCTTTCGGCGCGGCTGGCTACTGCTGGTGCTGGTGGCGTGCCTGCCGCTATTGCCGGCCACGGCCCAGGCCGGCACCTGGCAGAACCTGTGGCAGCGCCCGGATCAGCAGGCCGCCCAGGCCCTGCGCGAAGGTCATCCGAAACAGGCGCAGCAACTTGCTCGCGACCCCGCCTGGCGCGGGGTGGCGGCGTATCGCGCCGGCGACTACGCGGCCGCGGCCGAGAGTCTTCAGCACGCTCCGGGCAGCAACGCGGCGTACAACCGCGGTAACGCGCTGGCCAAGGCACAGCATTATCAGGGGGCGATCAAGACCTACGACGAGGCGTTGAAGCTCGACCCGGCCAACGCCGATGCCAAGGCCAATCGGACGGCGGTCGAGCATTGGCTGCAACAGCAGCAAAAGAAGCAACAGCAGCAGCAAAACAAATCGGACCAGAACAAGCCATCCGGCCAAGGCAAGAACCAGCAGTCATCGACCAATAACGACCAGGACAAGGACGGGAAATCGGATTCGCAAAAGCAGCAGTCTGCCCAGGACGGCAGCAAGCCATCGGAGCAGCAGGGCGAGGGCAAGCAAGACAAGAGCGGGCGGCAGTCAGGGCAGAATCAGCCCGACCAGAGCCACTCCGGCGATGAACCCAAGCCGCAAACCGCGCAGGAACGGGCCGACCAGGAGGCAAAGACCAGGCAGGCCCAGCAAGCGCTCAAGCAGCAGATGGACCAGGCGCTGGCCGCGCAGCCGGACAAGCCGGCCCGAAAGGGTTCGCCGCACCAGCTTGGCGCACTCGGGAAAGACGACCCGCAATCAAGACTGCCTGCGGATGTGCGACACGCCCTGCAACGTGTGCAGGATGATCCGGGTGCGCTGCTGCGGCGCAAGTTCGAACTGGAATATCGGGAGCGCCATGGCGGCGCTGCGGATGAGGATGATCAGCCATGAACTTTGCACGTGTCGTTGCGATCGGACTGTTCATCTTGCTGCTGGTTCCCGCCGCGCGAGCAGCCCAGGTCACCGCCACGCTGGATCGCAGCCAGGTCCAGCTGGGCGACACCGTCACCCTGAACGTGCGTGTCGAGGATGCTGGCGGCCACGTCGCTATGCCGGACCTCGGCGTGCTGAGCCAGGATTTCAGCATTCTTGCCACTTCGCAGAACCGAAGCCTGAAGGTGGACAACGGCAAAACCACGTCCAGCCTCACGTTCGGCGTGGCGTTGCGACCGACGCACGCGGGCACGCTGCAAATACCGGCGCTGGAAGTTGCCGGCGAGAAGACTTCACCCTTGCAGCTCGAGGTCAGCGCATCGAACGCTGCCGCGACCGCTGCGCCGGGCCAGAACGTCTTCATGGAAGCCCGGGTCGAACCACAGCGCGGTTACGTCGGGGAGCAGTTCAGCTACGTGGTGAAGCTGTTCTATGCCACCAATCTGAGCGGCGGCTCGATCAATGTTCCCAATGTCGGCGGCGTCGAACTGAACCAGCTGGGCAAGGATCTGAGCTATGACACCCAACGCGGCGGTCGCAGCTATCACGTGTTGGAGAGACGCTACTCTCTGATTCCGCAGCAGCCCGGGCAGGTCCGGATACCCGCCGCGAGCTTCCAGGGAAACGCGATCGATCCCTCTGACCCCAACAGCTTCTTCGGTGCCACCGACAATGTGTCAGCCAGCGCCCCGTCCGTCTCGCTCGAGGTGCTGGCCACGCCGTCGAACTGGGGCAACCAGGCCTGGTTGCCGGCACGGGCGCTGAGCCTGAGCCTGGAAGGCTGGCCCACGGCGCAGCAGCAGGTTCGGGTGGGTCAACCACTCAACCTCACCATGACGCTGCAGGCGACCGGACTTTCCGACGAAGCGCTGCCGGCGCTCAGTCTGCCCTCGCTGGATGGTGCCACCGCGTATCCGGACAAGCCGGTCAGCCACAACCATGTCGCTGGCCAGTGGATCGTCGGCGACCGCCAGCAGGCGTTTGCGATCGTGCCCGAGCGCCCTGGCACCTTGACCATACCGGCGACGACGCTGAAGTGGTGGAACGTGCTCACCGACACGATGGAAGTGGCGCAGATTCCCGCGCACAGCATCACCGTGCTGCCGGCGATCGGCGGCAGCACCACGCCGCCTTCGGCTCTGGCGGCAGCGTCGACTTCATCCGGTGCCGCCGCGCCCCACGCAACGGCGGCGCCATCTCCCTCCTCACCCTGGCGCTGGATCGCGCTGGGCAGCATCGCGCTGTGGCTGCTCAGTATGTTGACCTGGTGGTCGCGGCGTCGTCGCAGCCCCAGCACGGCCGAAGTCGCCCCGACGCCTGTCCGGGCCACCACGGCGCGCCAGGCCCAGCTCGCCTTCCTCGCCGCAGCGCGCGGCAGCGACGTGGCGAGACAGGTACGCTGCCTGCTGGCATGGGCACGGTCGGAGCGTCCGGGCATCCAGCATCTGGGCGAGTTGTCCGCAGCGCTGGAGGATGCCGCGCAACGTGCGGCGATCGACGTCCTGCAACAACGCCACTATGCCGGCATGTCGATGCCTGCCGGCGAGATCGTCATCGACCTGGCTGGGGTATTCAAGCGAGGTTTAGGGTGGCGCAGCGCATCACCGGGCGAGGATGACCCGGTGCTGCCGCCGCTTTATCCGTTCAAGCTGCACTGAACGGCTCGTCGCGCGAGCGCGCGACATCCAGCGCGTGCTGGAAGATCGCACGCGCGTCCTCGCTGAAGCAGCACAAGATAATGTCGAGCGCGTCGGCCACGACGAGTTCATCGCGCAGGGTAGCCACGGCCACGGCGGCGGCCCGCGCGAGCGGATAGCCATACACGCCGCAGCTGATCGCAGGGAAGGCGATCGTGCGCAGACCCCGGTCGCGCAACAACTCCAGCGCGTTGCGATAACAGCGTTCCAGCAGCATCGGTTCGCCCTGTCCGCCGCCGTGCCAGACCGGTCCCACGGTATGGATCACGTAGGGTGCGGGTAGTTCGAACCCCGGTGTGATGCGTGCCTCGCCGACGGGGCAGCGGACGCCCGGCGCCGATTCCGGCAGCCGACGGCAGGCATCCAGCAGCGCCGGTCCGGCCGCACGGTGGATCGCCCCATCCACGCCGCCGCCGCCAAGCAGGCTCGAGTTGGCCGCGTTGACGATGGCGTCCACGTGCAGCGTGGTGATGTCGGCAGTGATGATATTCACGGGCGTGGCTTCATGGCGGAGGGCGGCTTATGCTGCAATCAGGCTTGGGTGAGGCAGGGGCGGCAGATCATGGAGAAAACGGAAGACCTTTCCTTTGGCTATCTGCTCAGCGACGTGACCTTGCTGTTCCGCAAGCACTTCGACCGGCGCGCCGTGAAGTTTGGCCTGACCCGTGCGCAATGGCGCGCCACCAAGATGTTGTATCACCGCGAAGGCCTGCGCCAGAACGAGCTGGCCGAGTCGCTGGACATGGAGCCGATCGCCGTGGGCCGGGTGATCGACCGGCTGCAGGCCGCCGGTTTCGTCGAACGCCGATCCGATCCGCGTGACCGGCGTGCGTGGCGACTCTACATCACCGAACGTGCGCGCGTGATTGTCGGCGACATGGAGCTGATCGCGCGCGATTTGCGCAAAGACGCCACCCTTGGCGTCCAGGTCGACGAGTTGCGCCAGGCACTGGGCGTGCTCAACCGCATCAAGGAAAACCTGCAGGCGCTGGATGCGGGTGAGAATCCGCCACGCATGGAGCCGTGAGTTTGCGGCGCTTGCGCCAAACCAGTTCAGTGAAGCGCTTGACACTGAGAAGGCACCTCATTCGTGCATGGCCAGCGTTGATCCGCGTCGCTGCGCAGCGTTCAGTCAACCCGCTCGTGCGAGCCGTTCGCACGGATCAACTGCCGGCTGTCCGTGGCGCTGGCGCGTGCCGCCGCGCGCCCGAACCACGGGCCGACTCGTGGCAGCGAATGATCGAACGGCTGCTTGACTGATTGCGCAAAGTCCAGCCACACGTAGAGCCAGATATCGGCGACGGTGAAGCGTTCTCCACAAAGCCAGGGGCCCGCGCCGAACATCGAATCCAGCCACGCCAGCCGATCCCGTGCCACGCGTTTCAGACCATCGGCAGCGTGTGGTGCGACCGGAATCCGCGCCTCGAATCGCGACAGGCCTTCGGCGTAGTGGTAGGCGTTGTGGATGAATTCGGTGACATTGAGTTCGACCCGGCGCCACCATTGCCGGGTCTGCGCACGCTCCGTGGCGTTGCTGCCGATCAAAGCGGGCGCGGGATGCAGCTCCTCCAGATACTCGGCAATGGCAACAGCCTCGCCCAGCGTCGTGCCATCGTCGCAGCGCAACGCGGGCGTCTGTCCGGCCGGATTGATTGCGAGAAAGGCCGGCTGCCGGTTTTCGCCGGCAAACACATCCACTGTCTCGGCCGGAAGCAGCAGATGCTTCTCCAGCAGAAACATGCGCAGACAGCGCGGTGCGGGGCTTTGTGCGTCGTAAACAAGCATGGGGCGCTTCATGTGCGATCGTTGCGCGCCACAGGCTACGCGCCTCCAGGCAATCGCGCGAGCGCTGCACGTGATGATTTGCAGAACCTCGCCCGGAGCAAGTCGCCAAGAGATGAAAGCTGGTTCATGATGATCCGGTCCGGAGTAACCATTGCCATGATCTACCTGGTCGTACTCGCCGCCATCGGTGCCTTCGCGCTGTGCAGCCTGCTGTACAACTGGCTGGTGCCCGACCAGTCCGAGATTGCGCCGCGTGACCTGTCGACGGACGCGCCGCTGGATGCGGAGCAATCGGCGCGGGCGCTGTCGGCCAACCTCAATGCGCCGTTGCTGGATGGCAACGCCATCGATGTGCTGCTGAATGGGGACGAGATCTTTCCGGCGATGCTCGAGGCGATGAGACAGGCGCAGCACTCGATCCATCTGCTGACCTATATTTACTGGCAAGGCACCATCGCGCGCCAGTTTGCCGACGAACTCGCCGCGGCCGCCAGACGCGGGGTCCGGGTGCGTCTGCTGGTGGATGCCGTGGGCGGGGCCAAGATGGCGGGCGACATGGTTGACGATCTCCACGACGCCGGCTGTACGTTCGCCTGGTACCGGCCACTGCGCTGGTACAACCTGGGTCGATTCAACAATCGCACCCACCGCAAGGTGATGGTGGTGGACGGGCGCATCGGTTTTACCGGCGGCGTTGGCATCGCCGAAGTCTGGACGGGTCACGCCCAGGATCCGGAGCACTGGCGCGACGATCATTTCCGCATCCGCGGTCCCGCGGTGCGCTATCTGCAGGGCTCCTTTGCGGTGAACTGGCGCCAGGCCACGGGTGAGGTACTGGTCGGTGCATCGATGTTTCCGGATCTGCCCGGTGTCGGAACCACACGTATCGTGGCGATCGACGCGGCGCCGAGCGTGCGCATCTCGACGATCGGGTTCACGTACTGGCTGTTTTTTCACGCCGCATGCAAGGAGATTCGCGTCACCACCCCGTATTACGTGCCGGACCCGCTCCTGCATCTGGGACTGGCTGCCGCGGCACGCCGTGGTCTCGCGGTCACGCTGCTGCTGCCCGGGCCGCATATCGACACGCAACTGGTGTCGCGCGCCAGCAAGACGTACTACCGGAAGCTGCTGCAAGCGGGCGTGACCATCCATGAATACCAGCCGAGCATGATCCACACCAAGACGGTGACCGTGGATGGGGCGTACGCCCTGATCGGCTCACCCAATTTCGATACACGTTCGTTTGGCCTGAACTACGAGGAAGCGCTGGTCGTGTACGACAGCGCGCTGACGCAGGCACTGAATCGCTCGTTCGACGACGATCTTGGCAACGCGCGCCAGGTCACGCTGGACGAGGTCGAGAGCTGGTCGCCATGGATGCGCGCGGGCAATCGACTGGCGAGAATGCTGCGCGCGCAGTTGTAGGCAATCCGGATCCTGGCGGACTTGAGCCGGTCGCGCCGGGCCTGGCTTGCTCCGGGCGAACGCTTGTCGGGCCGTTTGCTCACGCCATCGCCACTCGCGGAGCCGGATCCTTTCCGCGGCAACCCGTCCGATCGGCCAGCCATGTCCAGCACAACACATGCACACCAAGGTCACCGCGCCGCTCTCTGGCTGCAGTGGATTGCCCGCGTCGGCGTCGTGGCCGAAGGCATGATCTACCTGCTGATCGGTGGTCTGGCGCTGGCCGGCGCGTTTGACCCCACGCAGCGTCCCAGCGGATCCAACGGTGCCATGTCGAAACTTGCGCACGTTCCGTCCGGCCGCGTGGTGCTGGCACTGCTCGCGCTGGGTCTGCTTGCCTACGTGCTGTGGCAACTGGTACTGAGCGTCCTGGATCCTGAGTGCACGAAGGGCCGGTGGAGGCTTCGACGGATCGCCTTGCGCATCCATCATCTCTGGAGTGCCGCACTGCACTGCGTGCTGGTGGGTATCGCCGCCTGGCAGTTGCTGGGTTTGGGTCATGCTGGCAACGGCGGGCAGACGCAGAAACACCTGACGGCCCTGGCGCTGCAACTTCCGGGTGGGCGCTGGCTGGTCGGCGGCATCGGTGCCGGGATCGTGGTCTTCGCCCTGCTGCAGTGGGGCCTGGCTCTCCGCCCACAGAAAGATACGCGGATGGACCTTGCCGACACACCGCTGCGCATTCCGATCCTGATGCTGTTGGTGCTGGGTTATGCAGCACGGGGGGCGGTGTTCGGCCTCATTGGTGCGCTCCTGATCTACGCAGCCTGGCGGCATGATCCGAACCAGTCAGCCGGCATATCCGGAGCGTTGCAGTCGCTGCGTGATCAACCGTATGGTTCGTGGCTGCTTGGTGCAGTGGCCACGGGGCTGATTGCCTTCGGCCTGGCGCAGATCGCCAAGGCGCGCTATCAGCGAATGCGCGTGAACTGAAGATCCGCTGGCAAGGCCATCGCCGCGCTCCCTACGAGGTAGAAAGCGCGTTGTGATGCGGATGGAAGGGGGACAAGAGCCGCTCACATCATTCTTTGCTTTATTTTCACCAGAAAAGGTGAAAACATGGCGACCATGAGCCTGCACCTGACCAGCCGCCAGTCCAACATCCTCGAGTTCATCCGCGCGCGGGTGGCACAGACGGGGCAGGCGCCCACGCTGGAGGAGATCGGCCAGGCGATGGGCCTGCCCAATG